>NZ_AP023244.1 GCF_016756495.1 Mesorhizobium sp. 113-3-3 | reverse complement strand
TTACCAGAACGATGTCACCGACAAGGATGTCGAGATCGCCGCTCGCGAGGGCTTCCGGCCGGTGGAGCATCTCAAGCGCTACACCACGCTCGGCATGGCGACCGACCAGGGCAAGACCTCGAACCTTGCCGGCCTCGCGATCATGGCCGAACAGACGGGCAAAACGATTCCGCAGACGGGCACCACGACCTTCCGACCGCCCTATACACCTGTGGCGATCGGCGCCCTCGCCGGGCACCATCGCGGCAGGGAATTCAGACCTGTGCGACTTGCTCCGAGCCACGAGTGGTCACGCTACATGGGCGCTGTCTTTGTCGAATCCGGCCAGTGGCTGCGTGCTCAGTACTATCCGAAGGCAGGGGAATCCGACTGGCTTGTGACCGTCAATCGGGAGGTGATGGCCGTGCGTTCGAGCGTCGGCATTTGCGATGTCTCGACACTTGGCAAGATCGACATTCAAGGCGCGGATGCCGCCGACTTCCTTGAGCGGGTCTATATCAACGGCTGGAAGGCGCTGCCTGTCGGCAAGGCTCGGTACGGACTGATGCTGCGCGAGGACGGCTTCGTCATGGACGACGGCACCACTTCTCGGCTTGGTGAAAACCATTTCCTTATGACGACCACAACCGCCAATGCCGGCCGAGTGATCCAGCATCTGGAGTTCTGCCATCAGGTGCTATGGCCGGGTCTCGACGTCCGCATGGTCTCCGTCTCGGAGCAATGGGCGCAGGTCGCGGTTGCCGGGCCAAGAGCTCGTGACACACTGCGCGATATTGTCGATGCTGAGCACGACATTTCGAACGAAGCCTTTCCCTATTTGGCGGCGCAAGAGATCACGGTCGGCGGAGGCGTTCCTGCGCGGCTCTTCCGCATCTCCTTCTCGGGCGAGATGGCCTACGAACTCGCGGTTCCGGCCGATTACGGCGAAGCGATGATGCGGGCGCTGATGCGGGCAGGCGAGGCCTTCGGCATCACTCCCTATGGCACGGAAGCGCTGGGTGTGATGCGCATAGAGAAGGGTCACGTCGCCGGCAATGAACTCAACGGACAAACTACCGCGCGCGACCTCGGTTTCAGCAAGATGATGTCGACGAAGAAGGACTACATCGGCCGTATCATGGCGCAGCGACAGGCTCTGGTTGCGCCAGATCGCCCAGCTTTTGTTGGCTTCCGGCCGGTCGATCCCATGCAACGTTTGCGTGCTGGCGCTCATTTCCTCAGCATCGGCAAGCGCGCGACTACGGAGAATGATGAAGGGCATATGACTTCGGTCGCCTACTCGCCTCATGTCAAGCACTGGATGGGCCTTGGCTTGATCAAGAACGGGCCTGCACGCATTGGGGAGCGTGTGCGTGCCTACGATCCTGTCCGAAACGGCGATGTCCTTGTCGAAATCTGTTCACCCGTCTTCGTCGACCCCGAAGGAGTCCGCCTCCATGGTTGAGACCCAGAACTTGTTGGCCTGGACGAAGCGGCATGCCTGGCAAGGCGTTGTCGCGGACGGACATTATGGGAAGTCCGGAAAAATGGGAGTCGCCGTTCAAATCCGCACAGTCCCGGGCATCGCCACCTTCATTGCTTCCACAGAGGGTCTTGCGGCTATTCGCGAATGCCTCGGTTTGGTGCTGCCGCTTACCCCGGCGGTGCTCTGTGGAGGCAACGTTCAAGCCGTCTGGAACGGCCCGGAACAGTGGCTCATTGTCGCGGACAATCGTGAGCGTTTCCAGGAGACACTCGCCGATCTCGCGCGATTCGGTGCAGTTTCGGACCAGAGTGACAGTCGGGCCGTGCTGAGCTTATCTGGGACGCGGGTTTACGACGTGCTTTCCAAAGGAGTAATGATCGATCTCCATCCCGCCGTCTTCCCGATCGGCGCGGTTGCCTCGACCAGCATTGCCCATGTCGGGGTCAGCCTCTGGCGCCGCGCCGATGACAAGGCAGGTCCTGTCTTCCAGGTAATGGTCGGGCGCAGCTTCTTTGGCAGTTTCTGGTCCTGGTTCGCAGCCTCCGCGGCAGAATTTGGCTGCAGAGTCGTCATCGACGATATTGAGCACGCCGAACCGCCACCCGCAGGCGAAATGGCCGTGGACGAAAACCAATAACCAGCGGGCATTGGGCCGTATCTAATGTTGCAGCGATCGCCGCCGCAAAGTGAGCCGGCGGCGACGCCATTCAACGAACCTGACCGTTACATCGGCAACACGCGAGAATCGGTATCGCGAGAGGTGGCCGGCGCTGCTTGGGAGGCTGCCTGACGCGCCGGCCAGGCGGAATCAGGTTCCGCCGTAGATCAAGAATAGAGGAGCCGGCGCATAGCGAGATCACGGATATTGTCGATCCACGCAAGCGGTCTGGCCTTAGATCGCTATTCGCCGTACCGACGCTCCAGCGCGTTGGCAATTCGCTCGCAAAGTGCTTCTGAGGTTATGGCCGTGAGGTGGAGACGAAGGGCGAACTCCGTGTGTATCAACTAGGGTTGTGACAATACCACGATCGCTGCGCGCGTGCGTGGTGCAAGGTGGGGACCGCAGTTAGGCTACTTTCGTGGTGGTCGCGGTTCTCTGCCAGTTTCAAAGCGGGAGATATACGACCGTGACTGCTGTCATCGGGATCCTAGAGCGACGACGCACCTACTGGTAACATCTATCTGCGGTCGCGCACATTTACGCGTTGGAACTCCCGAAGGTCTGGTGATTGGACCGTCGATGGCATTTGGCGCACTGACAAGCGGCTTCCACATCCCGCCCCCGTCGCACTTCCAGTTATGTGGGGATCTCCCGCTCGCGACGCTCGACGAAGTCCCGCAGCGCCTCGCGCAACGAGCACTCAAGAGCCGGCGGCTCCTCCTCGTACTTGCTCAGCATCTTGCGACACCATTCGCGTCCGCGCGTTCCGGCATCCTTGCGACCCGTCGCTACCCACGTGTCAAACCGTTCATTGTCTTGTATTTCGTCCAAGAACGGAAGGTTTTCGCGAGTATAGTCCTCGTCAAAAAAATGCCCGCCTGGCCCTACCTTTGCGAGGCAGGCGAGCGCGATTTCCATGTCGTCCCAATCAACCCCCTTCAGCATTGTGTAGAAGTTCTGGATCTGCTGCCCGTCGGTGCCAAGCTTACCCATAGAGATGCATAGCGATCCTTCGATCGTGCCGCCGCAATGAGTCAAGATATTACAACCGCCAAGGATTGCGGGATAAACTTTCAGGATCGAATCGTAACCGGCGTAAAGGTCGTCCCCCTTCGATGCGGATTTCGCGCCGTTCGTTCGCCACGGAATGCCGTAGAACCTCGCCATCTGCCCATATATGAACATTGCAAGGGCCACCTCCGGCGAACCAAAGGTGGGAGAACCGCTCTTCATGTAGACGCCCATCGGTGCCACACCCATTACTGCACGACATCCGGGACGGATGATTTGGCTGAAAGCCACACCAGCAATGACCTCTGCCACGATCTGCGCCGTCGTGGCGAGGATGTGTACCGGCGTGGACGCTCCATAAAGTACGAAGGGCGAAAGCAGGAGCGCCTGGTTATGAGCGGCGTATACGCGAAGCGAATCAAGCTGCGTTTTGTCCCAAACGAGCGGTGAGTTGCAGTTGAAGATCGCCGTCATGACAACGTTCTCTTCCATGAACGCCTCGCCGAAAACGATCTTTGCCATATCCAGGCTGTCTTGCGCCTGAAATTCGGACTGAGGCGAGCCCATAATCGGCTTGTCGGTGGTGAGGAACGAGGATTCCACCATGTGCAGGTGTCGATGCGGCACCGGTATGTCCATCGGCTCAAGCGTGTAGCCGCCGTTGTAGTGGATTACAGGATTTACTTGGTGCAGCTTCATCAGCGTGCGCATATCCTCGGCGGTTGCCTGCCGCCGAACACCATCGAGATCAATCAGGTTCGGTGTTCCGTACGCGGGACCAAAAATCATGTTGCGCCCGCCAACCCTCACGTTACGCTCCGCGTTGCGGGCATGATAGTCAAACTCAGCGGGAACAGTTGCGATCAACTTGCGGATAAGTTCTCGGGCAATGCGCACGCGATGCCCGGCAACCTCGGCTCCAGCCTTTCGCCAGATGCCAGCAGAGACGTCGTCACGAAATTCTATCCCAATGGTCTCGAGGATATTCATCGCATAATCGTCAATTGCCTCGAGCCCATCCTGCGCAAGAACTTCGTATGTCGGGATGTTGCGCACGGCGGTGGGAAGGTAAATGACCGGCCCCCGCAATCGCGCCTCTCGCCGATTAGCGGCGCCGCCGCGCCGCCCCTTCGATGTACGATCTTTGGTTTCGAGCGTTTCTTGCACGGTAACACGAGCTCCAATGAGCCCTCATGATCGCGGATCGGATCGGACCAAACAACCTAGATAAGAATTGCGCTGCAGCGTAACCTGGGATTACGCGGCAACTTTCGCAAGCAACGAAGTGCCGCCTTGAGCGACGTGCCCGAAGGAACATCGGCCAAGCGGTACTCGATAATCAATTAATCCAATCGAGCGCGTATCTACGGCGAGATTCAATCGGCACACCAACTCGGGCACTTCCAATGAAGCCAACGAAGAGCCAACGTCCGGCTCGTCGGCTTAGCTGCTTGCATTGATAAGTCTGCCCGTCCAGCGGGCCGGCCGGAAACCATCAGCCTGATGAGCGATGGTTGTCCTCTCGTCAGCCTCCCTGCTGTGGCAGGCTGATCAGGCCGGCCAGCCCTGGGAGCCCAATCACACTAACGCTGTCAACCACACCAGTCCCAGGACCAATGGCGTATCGGCCAAATTGCCAGATCGGGTTCCCGATCGCCGTCTCCGCCGTCTCCCGACCGAAGGCCGTAACGATGAGCGCCGAGATGTATAACTACGGTGGAAATGCAGCACCGCAGCTCGAGCGATTTGATGTTAACGTATACAGACCGCGCCATGTCGACGCGCGGAACGATTGAGGCGGAACTATTCCGACGGCGCCACTATGGAGTCGATGGGTACGATAACTCTTGCCTATTGGCGGGAAATGGCCCCCTTGCCTCTTGGCCCCATGCCGGACCATATTTATGCGAACTCTCTTGACGTCTTGCCATCTCGACCGCTAATGTATACTGAAATTTGCATCGGGTGTTTTACATGAACGGGTTTTGGCGTAGTGAGATAAAGGCGCCGATCTACGACGAGTCGAATGGTTGGTTCAGGGCGCTGGGCGTTGTGCCTCCTGCGCGTCCTCTGAGGGGATCTCTTCGCTCCGACTGGGTAATTATTGGTGGCGGTGCCTGCGGCTTAGCGACGGCGCGATATCTCGCCTTGCTGAAGCCTAGAGATAGCATCGCGCTGATCGAAGCTTCCCGAATCGGCTTCGGTGCCTCCGGGCGCAATTCGGGCTTCATGCTCGATCACAACACCCACGGCCGAACCAAATCCGAAGCTGTAACCCGGCGCAACAATGCGCTCTGCTCTGCTGGAGCGGAATTGCTACGGGAAGTTGTTCGAACGCATAGCATCCCGTGTGACTGGAGCGACTGGGGTCGAATCTATGTCTCCGCGGGCGTCTCCGGCGATCGACATTTGTGCGAGTTGCAGGCGGACTTCAACCGCGACAACATCTCCTACATTCGGCTTGAACGCGATCAGATGGCACGACTCGTCGGGACTTCATTCTACCGAGCCGGCTTGAAAGTTGGCGGTAACGGCTTAGTGAATCCCGCAGCGCTGATGAGGGGCCTTGCCGCGACTTTACCGCCAAATGTAGAAGTCTTTGAGGAAACGTGTGTACGCTCTTGGCGTAGCGGACCAGTTATTGATGTATTTACTGATCAAGGTGAAGTACGCAGCAAAGGCGTCATCTTCTGCACCAGTGTATTCTCAGGTGAATTCGGGATTGCGCGCAACCGCGTTGCGCCGATTGCGACATTTGCCAGCCTTACATCGGTTATTCCCGATCGATTGAGGTCGACCTTCGGCGATACTGAGTTCGCGATTCTTCCCGCAACTGAGAACGGAAGCACGATCCGCCTGATCAATGGCGGCCGTTTGCTTATCCGAAACTGTTTTTCATTTCGCGAGAAGTCCGGTTTCTCGAAGGATTTTCTTGCCTCCGTGCAGCAGCGCCTTCGCAACGCGATGATCGCACGCTGGCCCCAGTTCGCTTCGCTTGAGTTTACCGACACCTGGTCCGGTCTTCTTGGCTTCACCCGAAATGATGGGATCGAGTTTGGACAGGTCGGCGCAAATGTGTATGTAAATGTGTCTTCGGATGCGGCGCCGGTGACCAGAGGAACCGCCATAGGCAAGCTTCTGGCCGAAAAAATATGTGACATCCGCAGTCCGCTGCTCGAACTTGCCGAGACGGCGCCCAAAGCTGCCCTCCTTCCCCCGCCTGCGATCCTTAGGCATGTCGTCAATCATCGAATACGCAGCTTCGAGCGCCTCGCGCGGGAAGAATTCTAGCCTGACGTAGGATTTGCTTGATAATGAATGTGCCCGTTCCTTTCGCAAGACGAAGTTCTGGCCCTGAAGTACTTAAGATACTGCGCATCGCCGCGCGGGTGCAGGCGCGCTTTGTCCTAGGCCGCGATGTTGTCGTCTGCTGCCGGCGAGCCCGAAAACATTAAAAGCGGCGGCGGTCCAGCCGCTCGATGAAGGGAAGGCGAAGCCGGAACGCCGGAATTGAAGGATGACCGCGGTAGAAGAGCTGCTTGCTGGCCTTGATCACTAAGCTCGCGTTTTGGCTCCGAAAGTTACTGCCGGCTGTCCTTTGCTTCATCCGTGCATAAACTAAATCGCCGCGTCGCCCGCATTCAGGAATTTTGTAGCGAGTTTGTCATGACTGGTGATTCGAGCATGGGTAGCAACGAGCGCAGCGGCGCTCGGATACTCGTCGATCAGCTGAGGATACAAAAGGTGGACTCGATTTCGTGCGTCCCTGGCGAGAGCTATTTGGCGGTGCTGGATGCCCTTTATGACGAAGATATCAATATTCTCACCTGTCGCTCTGAGGCAGGCGCCGCAATGATGGCGGACGCTTACGGAAAGCTCACCGGACGGCCTGGTATCTGCATGGTCTCACGTGGCCCGGGTGCAACCAATGCCTCGCCCGCAGTCCATATTGCGAATCACGACTCGACGCCGCTGATCCTCTTCATAGGTCAGGTAAATAGCACGATGCGCGAGCGGGAAGCCTTCCAGGAGATCGACTACAAAGCGATGTTCGGCGGCATTGCCAAATGGGTTATGGAAATCGACCGCCCAGAACGCGTGCCCGAACTCGTGACGATGGCCTTCCGCATCGCGATGCAGGGACGTCCTGGACCGGTGGTAGTCTCGTTGCCCGAGGACATGCTGATCCGGACGTGCAAATCAACAGATGGCGGCTACGTTGCGCCTTCGGCGCCCACTCCCG
Organism: Mesorhizobium sp. 113-3-3; assembly: GCF_016756495.1. Taxonomy (NCBI): domain Bacteria; kingdom Pseudomonadati; phylum Pseudomonadota; class Alphaproteobacteria; order Hyphomicrobiales; family Phyllobacteriaceae; genus Mesorhizobium; species Mesorhizobium sp. 113-3-3. Next base: position 346,319 of record NZ_AP023244.1, on the reverse strand, counting down.
CACGCGACGATGTGCTCGCCGTGCTTGGGTATCTCCAGGATGCGAAGTCCCCGCTCATCGTTCTAGGGGGAACGAGCTGGCTAGCCCAAGATCGCCACTTACTGGGCAAGCTAGCCGAGAAGTATGATGTACCAGTGGCAACTTCATTTCGTGGGGCTTCCCTGCTTCCCCCCATACATCCGGCCAATGCCGGAGACTTAGGCCTCGGGCGGGATGCTCGCCTGCGGGAACGTTTGGCCACTGCAGACGTCGTGCTGCTCATCGGCGGTAGGATGTCGGAAATCTCCTCACATTCCTACACCTTGCTCGAAGTACCGGCTCCTCGCCAGAGGATAATCCGCGTGCACCCGGATTCTATGGAGCTTAGCAGGATGCACGGGCCGACGCTGGAGATCGAAGCGACCCCGCACACATTTTGCTCAGTGCTTGCGGAGTGTCTGAGGGGCGAGGAAGGGGATGGCTTCAAGCCCCGAGTTGACGAGGCACATAAACAGTTTGTGGAACAGTCGGAGAAATCGGTTCAGCTTCCCGGCGAGATCCAGTTTGGTGAGATGGTCCGTTGGCTAGGGGGCGTTCTTCCCGACGATGGCATTATCTGCATAGGAGCCGGCAACTATACCGGTTGGCTTGCGCGTCACTTTTGCTTTGGAGAGGCCAATATCCAACTCGCATCGACGAGCAGTTCGATGGGATATAGTGTACCCGCAGCGGTGATGGCGAAGCACATTTATCGGCATCGCATCATTGTGGCGTTCGCCACGGATGACTGCTTTATGACGAATGGTCAGGAGTTCGCGACGGCTGTCCAGTATAAACTTCCGATCATCGTGATCGTGCTGGACAATTGCCAATATGGGACGATCCGCCTGCATCAGGAGCGCGACTATCCCGGCCGCGTCATTGCAACCCGGTTACGCAATCCCAACTTTGCCGGCTTCGCCAAGGCGTTCGACGGTTACGGAGAGGTTGCGACTGATCTCGAGGAATTCAAGACGGCCTTTAGCAATGCCACAGCATCGGGCGTTCCCAGCATTATTCATTGTAAGATCGACCCATTGGCTGTTACGCGCAGGGATTAAACAAAATGCGAAAGCTCCTTTCGACCCTTGGCGGTAAACGCTTCGACTACCCTGCGGCGACCTCACACAACCCGTCGCGGACTTCGGCAGTCCGATGAACGCGCCCCTCTCGACGAATGGGAGCAGGCCCTCGGTTGACCCGGATGAGCGTCGGCATATCGCCGTTCCGTGCGAAGAAGCTAACTACCGCGTTGCGTTCCTGCTCCTTCCGGGCTTTTCGCAACTGAGTCTGTCATCCTTCCTCGACCCTCTTAGGCTTGCGAATTTGGTTGTCGGGCGTCGATTCTTCGAATGGTCCGTAAGCACGCCGGACGGCAACCCTGTGGAATGCGCGTGCGGTATCTCCGTGTCTGCCGACCATGCCTTTTCGAAGCTCGTATCCGCAATCAGTTCAGTAACCCGGCCCCACATGGTCGTCCTCTGCGCCGGTGATCAGGTCGAAACACAAGCTTCCACTCCGCTGATTAACCTGCTGCGTCTCTGCCGGCGGCACAAGGTGCCTATGGCCGCCCTCGGAACAGCGACTTGGCTTCTGGCACAAGGCGGTATGCTGAATGATGCTCCGTGCACGATTCACTGGGAAAAGATGCCGGCGCTGACAGAGACGTTCAGTCGGCTTAACGTCATGAACAACCTGTTTGTCAGGAACGATGACCTTATCACCTGCGCGGGCGAATTCGCGTCCTTCCATCTCGTGATGGAACTCGTGTCCAATCGTCTTGGGAAGGAAACAGCATCCGCGGTCTGCCACCACACCACCGCGCTCCAGTGGCGCTCTGGTTCGGACAGGCAATGGGCGGCGGGCGCCGAATTCACAGGCGCCAGCAAGACCATGCCCGAGATCATAAGCCTAATGGAGCAGCATATCGAAGATCCACTTCCACTGTATGACATCGCTCAATGCGTGGGCTACTCTCGGCGTCAGATCGAGCGATTGTTCGAGCGCCACGTCTCGTGTTCGCCAATGCGCTACTACCTGCGCCTCCGACTAGAGCGGGCGAAGCAGTTGATCGAACATACGGATATGCCGCAACTGGAGATAGCCGTGGCCTGCGGCTTTGCCTCCGCGTCCCATTTCTCCAAATGCTTCCGGTGTGCGTTCGGACGCAGCCCAGCCGAACATCGTGATTACTTTGTCCTGATTACGCGACCGAGGGGAAGCGTCCGGCCTGAGACGACCTTTGGCGCGCAGGCGATGACACGAATATAGTGTCCAATTATTCGGCAATGATCACTTGCTTGAGATGCTGAGATAGAGGAAAGGTCCGCATGAATCTGGATGAATATGTCGGACGAGACGCCACAGCGCTCGCGGAACTGGTCCGCAGGCGCGACGTCACCGCCGTGGAGCTCATCCGCCTCGCGCGCGAGGCGCACGACCAGATCAACCCGACGATCAACGCAGTCGTTGAGTTCTACGAGGACGCCGAGTCGGTGCCCGGCTCGGACAGCGGATCGTTCTCCGGGGTGCCTTTCTTGCGCAAGGACTTAGGTGCGAGCGAGGCCGGCCGGCTCCAGGAGCAGGGAAGCCGACTCCTTCGGGGCTATCTCTCCACTGTCGAGAGCTATTTCATGGGGCGTGCGCGGGCCGCGGGGCTGCGCATCGTGGGCCGCACCACCACACCTGAGTTCGGGGTCGGGATGGCGCGTATGAGCGAATCCTTGGCTTGCGGGATTACGCGCAATCCGTGGCAGTTGGACCGAACGGCTGGCGGCTCTTCGTCCGGGTCGGCGGCTGCTGTCGCCGCCGGCATCGTGCCGATGGCCAGCGCCAGCGACGGCCTCGGGTCAACCCGCACACCGGCGGCCTTCTGTGGCGTGGTCGGGCTGAACCCCTCGCGCGGCCGCATCTCCGGCGGTCCGGATCAGCAGGATCCCGGCTACGGCCTGGGCCGCTCGTTCGTGGTCTGCCGCAGCGTCCGAGATATGGCGGCGGCACTCGATGTCTTCAGCGGCGCCCATCCGGGCGATCCGTTCGTTATCGCGCCACCCGAACGGCCCTATGTAGAGGAGCTTGACCGCCCGACCGGCCGCCTGCGGATCGGCGTCGCAACCTCGCCATGGGGCGAGAGGAAGGTCGAACCGGAGATCCGCGAGGCGGTCGAGTGGACTGCGAAATCCCTTGAAGCGATGGGCCATCTCGTTGAGGAGATGGCCTCGCCCTACGTCCTAGCCGACATGCGTAAGCTCGAGGCCGGCGCGTGTGTCATGTGGATTGCGTCGCTCGATGACGCCGCGCGTGCGGTCGGCCGGACTGTCGACGAGCAGACCGTGGACCCCATCAATCTCGAATTCTATCGGGCGGCCAAGCGGCTGCCGCTCTCGTACGCTGCTGAAGTGTTCGAGGCCATGCGCAAGGTCCGCGCCGATGTGGGCCATGCGACCGAAGGCTTCGACGTCCTGCTGACCCCCACCATGCCTTGCACGGCGCTCCCTCACAGTACCAGCACTACGATCAACGGAGGCGTCACGATCGATCAGTTCCGGGATACCTACATGTCCCTCTATCAATACCAGGGGGTCTTCAACGTCACCGGTCAACCCTCGGTTTCGCTACCGCTCTTCCATGCCGGCGACGACCTGCCTATCGGCGTCCAGATCGTCGGTCGCTTCGGCGACGAGGCGACCCTGGTTCGCGTCGCCCGCGACCTGGAGCAGGCCGTCCCCTGGGCGACGAGGCGCCCACCCGTGTTCGCGGGTCATCGATCAATCGACGTGATTGGCGAGGTCGATGGCATCGAGAAAACGCAGCCGTCGGTCACCCTGTCGACGCGATTCCAACGATAGAAGTGCACGCGCCGGATCAGTGTCTCGTCACCACCGAATGCCTGGAGGAGATGCCCGTTGAAATGAACCGGGCGAACGTAATAGATACGAAGCATGAGTTCCGCTCACAAAAGGTGCTAAGCCGTGCATTCGGTGGGTCATCATAATCTGCCTTCCTATGCTCTGTTGCGCAGCTTCGAGTGCGCTGCGCGGCACGAAAGCTTTACCCAGGCGGCGGAAGAACTTCATCTCACGCAAAGCGCAGTCAGCCGACAAGTCAAAGACCTTGAAGACATGATCGGCGCGACCTTGTTCAGGCGGGTTGGACGACGCGTCATCTTAACCGAGAGTGGCAGGCGGTTTGCCGCGGATCTGGCGATCGATCTCGAGAATCTCAGGCAATCGGTGGTGCGGGCGATTGCAGTCGGCGAGCGAATTTCGACATTGCGCATCGGCATCCTGCCAACATTTGCCAGTCGTTGGCTGATCCCGAGATTAGCGACCTTTCTGAATGATCATCCCAACATCGAAATTAGGCTGGAGACCCGCACTCTGCCATTCGATCTCACGCGAGAGCGCTTCGATGTCGCGATCCATTTCGGAAAGGCTGACTGGCCAGACGCACGTATGACCAAGCTGTTCGATGAGGAAATGCTGCCGGTAGCATCCCCCAAATTCCGCGACACGCACTTGCCAACCGAGCCGGCTCGACTAGTGGAGGCTCCTCTTCTGCACCTCATTACTCGCGAGAGCGCTTGGATTGATTGGTTTGCCATGAATGGGATCCGCGACAGGCGGCTGCTGAGCGGCCGACATTTCGATCAGTTTTCCATGATCATTTCGGCCGCGGCGTCCTCCCTTGGCGCAGCTCTTCTACCCAAATATCTGATCGAACCGGAACTCGAGTACGGAATTTTGATCCCGCTGAGCGACAAGGCCTTGAAGACGCATAACAGTTATTTTGTGGTGAGCGCGGCCGGCGACGTCAACCCGCAGGTGAACGCATTTACGCGCTGGCTGATGTCGGCTGCACGACGCACCAATTGCAACCCAGGATAGTGCTCTTACAAGCAAATTTGACGCGATACTTCGTAAGCCCGATGCCCGCGTGGTGGCGGGGTCTCCTTCGCCGATCAAAAATTCGGCAACCGCCATCGTCTCGTTCGGGATGAGCCCAACCCGCTCACGCCGTCCTTCGAGGGCCCACGAGACTCCGCGGCATGTACCGCGGTAAAAGGCTCTGAGGCGCCGACCACTGGAATTCTGACCACGAGCCATGTGACGCGGCTCGGATCAGATACCAGGGTACATGCGCCATTGGTGGGTGTCGCTGCTATTCACCGAACGCTGCACTGCGTTGAAAACTGCCTATCCTCACACAACAGCGCTTGCCATGGACGAGTGTGACTGGGCAGGATGCTGAAATGATCTTTGAAGGCTTTCGAAAAATGAGAAGAGGACACATACCCGCAGGCCACGGCCACCTCAATGACCGACATATCTGTCGCCTCAAGAAGTTGTCGCGCTCTTTTTAGCCTAACCTGAGCGTAATAAGTCATCGGCGTGGTCTTCAAATGTTTTATGAAGAGACGTTCAATTTGGCGACGCGATAAGGACACTATCTGTGCCATTTTCTTGAGCGGCAACGGATCCTCTACATGCCTCTCCATCAGCTTGATGACACGAATGAGCTTTTCGACGGCTCCTGTGGCGAGAAGTCCAAGCGGCACCGATTGACAATGGCTACCACTACGAAATCTGTCCGCATTCAACTGAGCACAAACGCGGCGCGCTAAATCCTCTCCGTACCTAAGGCGAATCATTTCAGCTGCGAGATCGAACGCAGCGAACTCACCGACGCAAGTCGTAACGGAGCCATCCTGGACAAAGAGGCAATCTTCGGTGACCAACTCTGGGAACTTTTCGGCCAAAGCTGCCAGTTTCGACCAGTGAATCGTACATCCCATTCCGCTACGCAAGATCCCTACGTCAGCCAACAGCCAGGCTGCGGTTCCGATCGCACAAATTGGCAATTTGCGACGACTTTTTATACGCAAAAGAGCGGAGACCAGAGGTGATTTTTGCTCTTCGATGTGCGCTCCACCTATTATTACAAAATGTGAATCATCATCATCTTTGTAGGAATTGATATCGGTGTCGGTTGCGATTGCAACACCGCTCGAGCTCACCACGGGGTTTCTGTCTGTCCCGACAATTCGCCAATCAAAAAGCTTTTCGCCGACACTGCAATTGGCTTGATAAAACGGCTCTACGAACGAAGAGAAACTAAGCTGCGAGAACCCTGGCAGAACAAGGATGCTGAACCTCAGCGTGTTGTCAAACAGGGCCTTTTCCGATGAGCTTCCATTGAAATCGAGATCCAGTGCGGGCAAGCCCGCAGTTGCGGTCTCAGTCATGATCACCCCTTCTCGGCCCGGCTCTTCCTTCCCCCCTCCGTGCTTTCAGGTCTCGCAGCGTTGCAAGCTCAAGCCCGCTTGGCGGCGCTGTCTCTTCGAGTCGGTCAGCGAACTTGACCTTCCAGCCGCAAGTCGCCTGCACGGCATCCCGCGTCACCCCCGGATGAAGCGACGTCACCATGGACTCCTTTGTTTCCGGATCGGGCTTCCACACGGTAAGGTCCGTGACAAGGAGTGTCGGGCCCTTGGTCGAGATCCCGAGCTTCGTCCGCGCGTCACCGCCATCGCCGTGACCGAAGGAGGTGAAGAAATCGATCTTCTCTACCATACCCCGCAGTGACTGCTTCATTGTGATGAAGACCTCACCACAAGAGGTTGCGATCTCTGGTGCCCCGCCACCTCCCGGAAGCCGTGTCTTGGGATGGTGATAGCCGCCGATGACTGTGGTGTTGATATTGCCGTGGCGGTCGAGCTGGGCGGCGCCGAGGAAGCCCACTGTGATGCGCCCCCCCTGCAGCCAGTAACGAAACATCTCTAGCACCGAAACGGTCGTCACGGCCGTCTCGCAGAGTTCCCCATCGCCGATCGACAAGGGAAGCACCTTTGGGGCGGTGCCGATCGTGCCGCTCTCGTAGATGAGCGTGATCCCCGGCGCGTGCGTAAGGCGCGCCAGGTTGCAGGCCGAGGATGGCGCACCGACGAAGCAGACATCGTCGCTTGTTAGCGCCCGCGCGGCGGCGACTGTCATCTTCTCTTCCGACGTGAAGCCGAGCCCGCTCATGCCGCCCTCAGCAAATGGCCGACGCGGCTCGCAAAGTCTTCAGGCTTCGCGTCGAGCACGTTTGTTTTCATCCATGCGCCGAAGGTCTCACGGTCAGCGGCGATGGTCCCATTCGAGATAGGCCGCATTGTCGCGCGCATAATAGCCATGTGCATACGAGGGATGCGCGCCGCCTGGCACAACAGCTATCGCACCGATCGTCCACTGAGGCAGAACGCAGCAATTGGGGTGCACGTCGGCGAAGTCCTCGAGTACTTCCTCCACCGTCACCACCGCACGGTTGGCAGCCAGCACCGCCTCTTTCTGAATGCCGGTGATACCCTCGATAAGCACGTCTCCTTTGCGGTTCGCCTTCTGCGCGCGGATGAAGGTGACGTCGGGCCTGAGTGCGGGCACGGCCGCGAGCGTCTCGCCGGTGAATGGGCAGATGACCGATCTGATGTTCGGGTTGACTTCGGCGAGCCCTGCACCGCGGTAGCCGCGGAATACGGCGAACGGCAGCCCAGCCGCTCCCGCCTCGTAGGCGTTCGCCATACCGGCATGGCTGTGCTCCTCGATCTCGAGGGCGCGCGGGTAGCAATTTTCGATCGCATCACGGCAGCGTCGCAAGAGCCCGACGCCGGGATTGCCGAGATAGGAGAAGATGAGCTTCTTCGCTATCCCCATTCCCACCATCTGGTCGTAGACGAGGTCCGGCGTCATGCGGATCAGCGTCAGTTCCTGCCGCCCCTGCCGGATCGCCTCGTGTGCCGCCGCGTAAGGGATGAGATGCGTGAAGCCCTCGAACGCCACGCTGGTCGCCATCAAAGAGGTTCTCCGCAAGAGCTTCGGCCAGGGAGCAGAACTTCACCACGATTGGGGCTCCACGTTTAATTGTTCGCTCCGCGCAGTAGGCGGCTGCGAAGCGCCGGCTACAAGTAAGGCTTCATCTTGCGCAGGGCCACGAGAACCACAGCCGCCATGTCATCAATATCCTGCTCAGACATTGCCGTTGATAGGAAACCAGTACCCGTTTCGACCATGAGCAGGCCGCCGTCGAAAAGATGCCCGACGAACGCCGAAAGGAACGCGTGTTTCTCCGGCGACAAGTAGGCCTGCCGGTAGTTGGCCGGCGCATCGGCGGATAGATGGATTCGAAACATCGATCCCTGGCCTGTAACGCAAGCGGGCACGCCGGCAGTCTTGATAGCCTCGCCGATCGAGTGGCGCGCGCGGTCGCCAAGTGCATTGAGCCTGGCAACAGCTTGCGGATCGTACAATTTCATCGCTGTCAAGCCGGCGACCATCGTAATGGGGTTTGCAGAGAAAGTGCCTGAAAGCGGAAAAGGGGCCGGCCCGTTGAGGGGGTTGAGGACTTCCATCACCTCAGCGCGCCCGGCGATCGCCCCGACGGGAAAGCCGCCGCCGATCATCTTGCCTAGGGCCGTGATATCCGGTTGTGCATCATACCACTGCTGCGCCCCTCCAAAGTTGGACCGGAACGTGATCACTTCGTCGAAGATCAGGAGCGCCCCGTTTTGTTCGGTCCAGCGTCTCAGCGCCTGAACGAAATCTTCCGCGGCAGGAATTACGCCAATACGATGGGGAAGCACATCGATGAGAACGCATGCCATTTGGTCGCGGTGTTCGTCGAGTAGCTCGAGTGCCCTTTTTACGTCGTTGAACGGGATTACAACGACATCGTCTAGCAGGCGCTGAGGCGTTCCGCGCGATACCGCAACGCTGGATGGGCGCTCCGGCTGTCCCCAATTGTCCGGCTTGGCCGTCTGGCTCGCCTCGGCGTAGTCGTAAAGGCCGTGATAGGCCCCTTCTACCTTGGCGATCTTCGGTCGACCGGTGAATGCCCGCGCAGCTTTGAGGCTGGCCATGACAGCCTCGGTACCCGAATTGACGAAGCGGATTCTCTCAAAGGCAGGGTTTCGGCTGCAAATGTGCTCGGCGTAGTCGATCTCGGCTTCGGTGCCGACGGTAAAGGCGGTTCCTTTCCGCATTTGCTGACTGACAGCAGCAATGATCGCCGGATGTGCATGCCCGTGAATCAGGGAGGCCACGTTGTTCGCAAAGTCGGTGCGACGAACACCTTCCACATCATAGACGTGGCACCCTTGCCCTCTCTCGACGTAGATCGGATGCGGCTTGCGCAAGATCGTATTTCGGCTGCAACCGCCGGGCAAAAACGACTTTGCACGCTCAAACAGGGCCGCGCTTTTCGATATTTCGGTATGCAAATTCGTGTCCACGCGAAATCTCCCGATAGCAGCTAGCGCTCCAGATGGCTAAGCTTGCCCTCTATTCCATCCCACGCCGCTGCGTCGGGCAGTGGTTGCTTTGAATCCGTTATGTTCGACCAGTGTCGCGAAAGCTCCTCGTTGAGCTCGAGAAAGTGCTTCATATCTGGCGGCAGGTCCGTATCCCGGTAGATCGCCTTTGCCGGACAAGCCGGTCTACATGCATCGCAGTCAATGCATTCGTCCGGATGAATAACGAGAAAGTTCGGCCCCTCGTAAAAGCAGTCGACCGGACACACATCGACGCAGTCGGTAAATTTGCACTTGATGCAGTTCTCGGTGACGACGTAGGTCACGTCTGGTCCCCCATCCGTTTGGATATACCGGATATCCTGTCCGCGCAGCTATTCCGCCGCCTGCAGGAATGCGGGGTTGATCCCATACATGGAATAGAGGCCAGCCTCGTCGAAGATGACGCGATCATCATAGCCGCTGAACCAGATTGCCTCCGGATTTCGGCCAACTATGGTGACCTTGCAACGGTCCCGTGCATCCGCGGCCGAGCGCAACAATTTGAAGATCACAACGCCTTTTTCACCACCAGGGACGCCAGGTACGGGTTCGTTGGTGACGGCGGCCACTTCGGTCTTGCCCTTGTAGTGAGTGATTGAAAGTCGCGCATGGGCCTCGACGCCGGATAGACCCTTCTGCGACTCGTTCAGGATCTGCCATGCTCGCTCGATCGGCACATTGAATGCCTTGTGCCCGACGATGTCGCGACCGCAGAAGAAATAGTGGTTGTTGATGCCGTTTCGGAGCATCTCGCGTTGCATGATCCGCAGCGCTTCCGCATCGTCGTTGATATCGCGAATGATTGGAGACTGATTGTGGATCGTTATCCAGTGGCGCCGGGCCAGTTCCTGAACCGCAACCCGCGTTTCCGGGATCCAATGTAGCCCACCGCCAGGACTGTCGACATAACCGCCATCCGGGGTCTTGCGGAGAAATTCGTCAGGATGGTTGAAGTGCACCATCATCCGCAGGCTGACCTCCGGGTAGGCCTCGTGGAAAGCGTCGAGCATGGCAAAGAAAGTCTGGTCGAACCGCTGCGGATGAAAAGCCAGCTCCTTGGTCCCGATGCGCATATTCTCGACGCCGGCTTCCGCGAGCCCCGCCAGCCAGGCAGCAATGTTCTTGTTGCCCAGGACCATGGGATCGCCGCCTGACATCAGGATCTCTCGAAGCTTCTCACGGCCGGTCTGCGGATGGCGACCGCCATTCGCGGCCACCGCCCTGTTGTGATCGCGTATGTATTCGACAATCTCGCCGAGCTGCGCCAAGCCTTTGGGAGCAACCGTCCCATCCTCGCGCGTGATCTCTTTGCGGCCGATCAGTTCCTCGCGATAGCAGAAGCGACAGTGGGCGGAACAAGTCGACGCCACATAGAGCAGGCCAAGCTCGTACTTATGAATCAGCCCCTCGCGCGGGCTGTAGGTCATCTGCTTGCCCGGATCTTCGGCGCCGTCGAGATCGTAGGTTTCTTTCGGGCTGGCCTTCACCAGCGTCTGCATGGGTTTGCTGTATTGCGCCTGCTCATAATAGTGCCGCGTGATCTTGATCGGCATCCGGACCTCCAGATCTCTCGGGGTGCCTTTCAGCTCAAGGATCCGGTCTAGCTCTTCCTGCGAATAGAACCCCTGCATGTCCTGGGACACGTCACCGCTGGCGAACTTGGCTATGCCGGTGATGATCTGCCGGTCGTATTTGCCATTGACCACTTGGTCCAGAAACGCCTGCTCACGCTGCGTGGGCAAGTATTTTTCGATGGTATTCACGGCGCGTACCTCCAAGGCTGAAGTATTCCAGTCCGGCGCAGAAACTGGTCGCTGACCCACGTCTTACTTTTACTGCCGCAGTGTCAGATGCCTCGGGCCAACTTACAAACGCATATATGTCACCAGTTTGTGACTCATATTCATGAGAGGAGGATAAGGCGCTTAGATTTGCCATTAGTTTGCTCGCAGTCGGAACCACATGTTGGCGGGTATCTAAGAAGTTGCCCGCAACCGGTGCCTGTCACGACACGAAAGTGGTAGGACGTGCATCTATCCCGTCGCGAGACGCAGCGCCGGCCCGGTCCCATCTCCGCCGATTCAATGGGGAGAACGGGCCGCTTGGCTCTTGATAAATTCCTGCACCATCTCAGCAATACTTTATACTGTTTAATAACTCAACGATATACGACTTTGTAAATTTTTTAAATGATGTGTAAGTATTGTGACGGTCATGATAAATTATTGAAAACTACGGCTATCTCTTCTTGACGCATCGGTTCGAAGCTGAATATTCTCTAACTTTGAAGGAGGTGCTTAAGAGAAGGCTTATAGGAGCCGCAGGCTGTGCGGACGCTTTGTGCGGGAGCTCTGGATCCAGCGTGGCGTTACGGGAGCACTCCTGAAGGCGGTCTGGGCTTTGCTCTGTCGACAATCTCACTACACAAAGGGACAGGGAGATCGAGATGTTTCTGAAAGCGGACGGATCTGAAGTATGGCTCCAGAGTTCGACTAGGTTGCCGTACCTATCCCTCGCCGGCGTCATCGAGACTTCGGAGGACTATCTCATAGTTCGATCGAGGCTCGGTCGAGCCTATGAGCTGCTCTCCGGCGTCGCTTCCGACGACGCATTCTTTGTGCAAGAACTCGCGGCTGGCTGCGCGCTGATCTTCTGCGCCCGATCCGACAAAAATTGCGCCTTGGTGCTGCTGGGAAAATATGATCCCAGCCGGGAGAAGCGAAAACCGTGCGGTGTCCTCGAAGACCTCGTCGAAGTGATCGAGAACAGCGTGGATGGAATTATCCGGCAAGCCGGCGCGACCATCCGTTTCGAAGTCGTGCAGCCCGAGCTCGCAATACGTGCCGGCTGAAGGAAGGTGTCATGAGCCAGCGCGTCTTAATCAGCATCAGCTCGCCAGGCATCGAGACTATGCATCTCTATGCAGAGCGATTGCGGGTTTCCCCTACCGGTCGCCGTAGTTCGAGAAGTCGCTCCTGAATGGTAGGGACGCCAATAGCAGCGTGCGCCTTTCTCGCAGCTGCGGGCCGGGAACCATCTTGTTGCATTGCGCCCGGCGATCTCGGGCACGGCTTCATCACGAGGCCGCCTCCGAAAATGTTCGGTGATCAGTGCCGGCTCGCAATCGCGCACAAGACGAAAGCTCATGCCGAAGCCGGCATACTTGGAGCGGCTGTGGTGGACAGGCGGATCGAAGGCGAGCGAAATTCGGATCGTGCGGCGGCCGTTGGTGCTCTGAAAGAGCTGTGGGATCGGGAGTTCGTAGATCGCGAAGTGGCCGATTGCCACCTCGTCCTCAGCATAAGTAGCTGCGCTGCGCAGCTGAGTTCTTCGAGCCGCTTTACAACAGCAAGGCGAAAGCCAAACGTCATCGACGGTTCATCGACGTGATGAACGACCTGCAGGGTCATCTCGGCAGTCTCAGCGATATCGCCACCGCCCCCAATATACTGCGAGGGCTGGAGCTTTCGGACGTGGCTGTGCGGGGGATCTCTTCAGCGCCGAAGACAAGTCCAAGTTTCTTGAGGAAGCCGCGGAAGCGCACGACGCCTTCGTCAGAACGAGGCGCTTCTGGCGTAGATTTAGTATGCAGAACCAGATGGCCGGCTTCCAGGCGAAATTCCGAGCTTTTTCAACAATATCCGCCTCAAGTCGGTCGTTGATCTTTGCGCTACAGCTTCCCAAAAGCTGAATTCTGCGTTGGACAGCGTGGAGAGGAGGAATACCCGGCCAGCGGCTTACAGTCGAGCACGAGATAGACCCAGCTTGGGCCTGCCGGAGCGGCGGGCAACGGCAGGTTGCGCTCAAATGTATCTGCGGTAGTCGGAACTTACCTTCTCATCGGTGATGTACTTAAGGACCTCGCCTACTTTGCGTGCAGCACGAATGGGGATCGGTAGCTTCTGGTTCATCTGTGTGGAGTTCCAGTTGATTTTCGTTAGACCGAATATCTCGTTCGCGATCTGCGCGACCGTGCTATCGCTGGTTTTGTAGGGGCAGATCAACAGCGGTTTCGGATCATACATGCCGGGGTATGTCCCATAATAGGGAATGCTGCCGTTGGTGTAGAGCAAGCCTTTCCCGTCAAGTTCCACGAACGTGCCGCGCATGACCGGATAATTGCCGTCCCTGAACACCTTCACGAACGACGATTCCTGAACCCACACGAGATCGCGCAGTTCGGTGCCGACCTCATCAAGCGCTTCAAAAATCCCGTCGGCTTCTTCGTCGCGGAAGCGCGATGTCTTCAGCACTATGACCCGGGCCGGATAATTCATGTGATGCTTTTTGTAGGCGGCGAGAGCATCGGCAATCAGAGTCTTCGCATCGTCCTGCGTCAGATAGGGATGCCTGCCACGACTTTCCGTCTGCGCGCCTTTACCCTTAAGGATGAAGCCTCTTCCACGCTCATCGAACATCTGAGCTGCACTCGTGAAGAGTTGTTGTCCACCGGCCTCGCGATAAAAACTCACCCCGATGTAGCAGGCCGAAAACTCTCCCTCTTGAGGCGCCCGCCGCCACGGCACGCGCCCAGACCCTTTGTAGTAAAGGGTGGCCAGGAGATTCCATGTACGGCCGGCTTGATCCTGAATTTGTCGGGCGCTGCTCTCCTTGATCTTCAGAGGGATGACGGCGCGCTCATCGAGCACGTCTTCCCAGACGATCTGAATGGGAAAGCGAAAGTGCATCGCCTTGGCTTTGAGCATGCCGCGGAAATTGGGGGCATCCGAGCCCGAGCTATCTTCCTCCTCCACCGTTGCGTCAGAATCGACCTTGGCGTTCCAGACGCGCTCGATCAGTCCAACCGGCAGAGCAATGATGGCGACGTCCGGCCGTGAACTGCCCTCATCGATCGCCTGCAGCTGCTCAATGATTTCATCGACTGCCATCTCGACTGCTTTGCCGTGATGGGATTCTTTCCTGATGCGTTCAATGCGCGCCTGCGGGATCGCGGCAACCGCGCCATCCGGAATCTCGAACCGGCAGCGGAAAGGGTTCTGATTTCCGAGGCCCGGAAACGGCGGATGAAGGTTTGGATGCTTTTCCGATTTTCCTGCGAATCCGGCCGCAGCGGCTTGAAGGAAGTCGCGAGAGTCCTCGACGGTCTTCGCACTCCCTACTACGGCGATCTTGATGACATCACCAAGCGGCGTCTGGAGCGGCCCAGCCTCGAACAGACCAAGGCGCGGATCGGAATGGTAATGTTGGTCTCCAAACTCGAGAAGCGGTTCATCGAAGATCTTGGTCTCGAACTTCATGCGAACCTCAGCAGCTCTTGGTTGGGATCGGCTTCCTCGCTCGGCCTCTTCGGCGTCCCCCACACGTCCTCGGGCACCTTTTTGGGAAGCTCAACGCTCGGAGGCTCGCCGAATGTGAGGCGCGGATCAGCGGTGGCAACGGCGAACAAATCATCCGCCTTGCGCTCTTCCTCTGTGAGGAAGCGATGCCACATGATTACCTGACCGCGAAGCGATGCACTTTTGTCCAACCGCTTCTTTCCGGCCAGCAGCGCGCTCGGATAGGAGTGCGGAATGAACCCATTGGTGGTGAAGTAGTAAGTCGGGTTGATCACCAAGAACCACTGATCGTACAGGAGTTCGAACCTCGGCACGAAGGCGTGGTGCCGCACGAACTCAACGCGGGTCGGATCCGTCTTGCTGCGAACGGCGTTGACGACGTCTGCTTCAGCCTTCTTCTTCGCTGATTGATAGCGGAATGCGCGGGACTCGTTTTCGGCTCGTGCCCTGAAATAGAGAAGCCGTCCCTCCTTGTCCCATCCCAGATCGCTTCGTACCTGATGACGAAGCGTCTGATTGAGAAGGAAGGCAAAGTTGTTCCGCTCGTCGAGGTCTTCATGGAAGGCCAAGTGTTGGACCTCGATCGCTTCGACCTGATCCAGATCGACGATCTGATCGCACGACGAAGTGCGTGGATCGTGGAAAGACCAGAACGAGCTGCCTTTAATCACCCAATCAAAGCGCGCAGGCTCCTCGGCGTCGAGGAGCATCGCGGTCGCCTGCTTTGCCGTGTACGGCGTTGTCGTTACGAACACTTCATCGGGCAGGCTGACGGGAAGGATATTCACCAGCGCTTCTTCGCCGCCGCCGAGTGGCGGAACGTAGTAGCCGAAGCCTGTCTTCGGAATAGTAAGAGCGGCGAGCCGATCGACCGCCTTCGCGTCTAGGACGTCCAGCTTCTTGTCAAAGCTCAGCCGCCTTTCGCCTGGCCCCGGACCGCTTGAAATTTCCTTCCAGTAATAGGTCTCGTCGCTCTTGCGAAAGAGGACGATGATAATGGGAAGGTTCGACCCGCGCCAGTAAGCGAGGTCTTCACTGCGCAGCAGGTAGGTAAAGCCGCTGGCATCTTCGCCCGTGTAGACACCGGCGTCGGTCGCTTTCACCTGAACCGCGATCATTCGCGCGGTTGGCTGACCTTCGATCATTACCTCGGCGATCCCATCGATTCCAGTTTCGAGGCGCGAGCGCACGTCGAACTGGAAGCCCATGGTGAGGAACCGCAGTTGAACAGCGGTCTCGCCAATCTGCCCCAGCAGTTGATTCGGAGTTATGGTTTTTGCCATGTGTGCATCATAGAGCAGGATGCGAACGGACCCCATGGGATTCTTATCCTGTTCCCGCTATGCACAGGACCAGGGGCCCGCGCGATTGCTCCGAATCATTTAAACCCGGGGCACCGGTTTCGGCGTCAGTTGCGGCAATGATGGGGTAGGTTGGATCTGCAATCAGGCGAGCTATTGTGAAGCGGTTTCAGGAGCCGCTTTCACCCGCCATGGTGACGATCATGACGCCTGAAATGCCATCTTCTGCCCTGAGGAACGACCGTGCCCACAGCTTCGCAATCCACTAAATCCGTTCAAGATGGACCGGCAAGCCGATGCTGATCCAAGCTTTGACGGAGGTAGGTGATCTCGAAGGCTTTGACTTGGCGATAGGCCTGCAGCCGATTGGCTAAGCTAAAAGCATCGTTCATCTCAAACTTCTGAAAGATGTCGAGGCCGCGATCGAGGCTGATTTTCCAGCCTGTGTCGCTGGCGATATGGCGCGCGTGTATGGTGTTCGTCCCATCGAACTCCCAGGTAAACTTGATCCCTGCCGCCTCGCCGGCGGTCCCAACGGCAATCAGATTGGACTGCTGCTTGTCAGGATAGGTGTCATCGATACAGGTGATGAGGTGGATCGCGACTTCGTCCTCAGGCGCCTTGCGAACAGCAACCATTTCGACGAACTCCATCACGTTCCGGACCTGATGGAACATGCGGATATACGGGTCAGTGACGACAATCTTCGTGGCCCCCTCTATCCAAGGCCAAAACAAGTCCGCGAAGGTCACGCCTTTTTGGTTCTCAGTGAAAACCTTGTGTCCCTCGCGTGGGTCCGCGGGCTTGGGCGCCGTTACCTCGGCCACAGCCGGAGCGGCAAGCACCGCAGGCGCCCCGGCGGCGTCGGACCCCGGTTTCACCGATGGCCCGGACTCCTCATGCCGAGCGGCGCGCTTGTGGTAGTATTGAGGATGTTCCGTTTCCTCAAGCGTCGTGACGCTTATCTTGCGACCGTCCCGCGCCGTGAAGGAGAAATTGGTTTCTGGGTATGTGCTGTCGATCCGAAACAACTGGTCCTTGACTCTCTTCCGACCCTCCATTGCCAGATGCAACATCTCCTCGACTTCGGTCTCAGTCGCATTGTCCGACGGGAACAGGAGCTTCATCATGCCCGAGAACGTCTTGTTCACCCCGTCGCGGTCGCGCGTCGAGATGTCCGACGACAGGGTGAACAGGCCCTGGTACCGGTTTGAATAATCGTCGTTGCGCATGTGCCTCAAGATCTCGGCAAGGTAGTCGACGACGAACCCATATCCCGATGCGAACATCTCCCCGCGAATGACGTCGATCTCCCAGCCGGGGACATAAGTGTGCAAGCGATCAATGAAAGCCGAGTCGTAATATTTCTCGGGAAGCTCCTCAAACAGATCAGTGTGCTTCAGCATATAGGGAACAGTGTGTTGGGTGTTCCCGACGAAAACCATCGAAGCCTCGGCACCTAGCGTTTCCACCCCGCGAGAGAAACTCTTGTTGGCCATGAAGTTTTTCATGATGTCGACAAGCGCCTTGTCGACCCGCTTCTGGCGACCTGCGAATTCGTCGAAGGCTACCACGTCCCAGTAGCCGACCAAGCCGATCTTGCCCGTGTTGTTGTTGACGAACAGCTTAGGGACGGTGACTTCCCCGCCGGAAATCAGGATTCCGTGGGGCGAGAATTCCGAGAAAATGTGCGACTTGCCCGTCCCCTTGGGGCCGAGCTCAATCAGGTTGTAATTCCGTTCGACGAACGGAACGAGACGCATCAGCTGCAGGAGCTTACTCCGGCGTCCGAACATCTCCGGATCGAAGCCGACGGTCTGGAAAAGCAGATCAATCCATTCGTCGGTAGTGAAGCCGTTTCGCGCCTCGAGATAGCCAGCGTAATCGAACTTAGACAGCTGAATCGGCTTGATGCTGCCAAGGATCCAAGGTGAGACGTTCTTGTCCTCGCTGTGCTCATACTCAACATCGGCGATGCACCAGACGCCACTGACAAGAAGCTTAGGATGAGTTTTCACCGTGCCGGAATCGATGATCACGTTCTTTATGCCGAGATTGGAGAAGGTCGCCTCATAGGCGTCCTTGTCGGTGTTCAGATCGACGCTGATTTTGTCGATCACTTTCCACCGGCCCTTTTCGCGAATATTCGACCGGATCAAGCCCGCCTCGTTGCGGTGCACGTAGTGCTTCCGCAGAATCTCCTTGACGGTCTCAATCCCCGACTGAATCGAGGCCTCGTCATTGGTGGCGCAGTATTGACCCAGCAGGAACTCGAGGACGTAGGAAGGGACGATTGCATTGCCCTTGACCGCCTTGACCAGGTCCTTGCGCACCACGAGTCCGGGGAAGCGATCGTTGATCTTATCGTCTAGCGCGGTCATCGCTCATCCATCTCAAAAATCAAAATCGTTCGAGAAGCTGCGCTTCAGCCTGTAACGAGCCGTACGGTACTCCCGGAAATGGGAGGTCTCGGCGTGACGCTCGTCGAGTTTCAGGATCACATCCTGATCGTTGAACGCGTCGGCCTGGCGAGACAGCAGGAACCGGACCGGGATTTCGCGCTCGCGGGGATTGTCCGAGCGGAAATCGAACACCAACTCGTGGCTGTCAGAAATTAGCTCGCCCGATTGGGCGTAGATGCCGGCCCGAAGCTGGCGTGGCTGGGTTTTCTCAGTCACTGCTGTGGCCTGGTAGAAGCGGACCGAGATCTGGCTCGAGGTGATCATCTGGTTCGAGCTCCCGATAATTTCGACCTCGACCGCCGAGGTGTCGCTCTGACGCTTCTTGTTGATCTTCACCACGGGGACGACGATCTCCTGGAGTGTCGCCCCACCATGCACGAACCGGCTGCCGGAACCCTGCCGGCGCAGCCGGTTAATCGATTTGGGAATCAACATTTCAACCGAGCCCTGAAGGTCGACCTGGATCGGGGTGAAACGCCGCAGGCCGTGGTTGCCCTTCAAGCCGTGCCCCAAGATGAAGCGACGGTCGCGAAAGAGGATTATGTCGCCGTCGACCGTGGCTGAGGAGAAGTCGCTCTCCTCGATCGGCCGGTGCTGATAGATGAAGCCGTGGTCGGCAGTAACGATAATGTTGGCGGCATTGGCACCGTTGAGCTTCTTCACCAGCCTGACGATCTCCTCGATCGCGTCCTCGGCTGCCTCAAAGACGCGATCCTCAGAGACCTGCTTGTCGCCGGTCGCGTCGATCAGGTTATGATAGACGTAGACGACGTCATGGTCGCGAACGAGCGCGCGAGCCTGATCCTTGTCCATCCCCATCAGCTCCTCGGCCTTCAATGCCGTGGTTCGATCGCCTGTCCGCCCGGTTGCTAGGATTTTCTTGCGGTTTTCCAACCCCTGCGAGCTTTGGCCGTTAACAAGAACGGTGGCGGTGTCGTTGTCTGCAATCTGCAGGTCGCCGTTGGGCAGGAGCGAAGCCATGCCGAGCTGGGTATAGCTCGGCAGGCTACCGAACATCGGCTCGATCCCAGCCTCATAGCGGTCGAGACTTCGGATGCGCCCGAGGAGCTCCTCTGCAATCTCGTAGCGTAGCGCGTCGGAGATGATGACGCAGATCTTCTGATCACGCCGACGGAACTCACCGACATGCTCACGATAGAAGGCCCGCTGCGCCTGAATCGGCGCGGCCGACCAAGTGTCAGCCGTATCAACATGCACCTGCCAAGCCTCGTTCAGGCGCAATAGGTAGCTGTTCACGTAGTGGTTCTCGACTTGCTCGAACAGCTCGCGCATCAGCGTCGCCTGTCCCGACTTCTGCATGTGCCAAACGAACTTCCGATAGAGCTGGTCGATCCGGAACCAGCTCTTCGCATACCGCTGCACGCCCTCGGCGAGGCTGGTCATGCCGAGTGTCACCTGCGACATCGCCTGCTGAAACTCAGCGGCGAAGCCGATTGCCTCATAGAGGTCGCGATAGGCGTCATACCAGTGACTCTGCCGGCGTTGGCGGATCCAGTTCAACACATCGGCCTGCGCCACGGTCCGGGCGCTGACCTCATGGACCAGCGCCCGGATGATCGCTCGGTCGACTTCCTCAAAATGGTCGACCTCGATAAGGGTGCGGAAATCGCGTTTGGCCAGATCCTCCGCGACGCTCAGGACGTGGGCATAGCTCGCCGACAGCTTGGCAAACACCTCCGCGGCATTCCGGTTGTTCTTCCAGCGACGGAAAAACACCAAGGCGTCGGATGTCAGGATAGGATCACCGCCGACGGCGCTGCGGTAGCAAGACTTGAAAAGCGTAATCGCGAAGTCACCGACGCTGGGCTTTTGGGCGCGATACCCGAGGACGCGTGCCATCTGATCCCAGAGGAACCCGTCCAACCCGACGCGGCCGATCAGGCGCAGGCTGTCGTCCCGCCCCTCAGCGGTCTCCGCGAGTAGCGCCTCCACCACGGTATCGAACCCGCCCTCTGAACCGACGCAGATGCTGAGCATCCGCAGTCGCAAAGTGGACTTGGTGTCGTCCCCACGGATCACCGTCTTCAGTTTCTCCAGCCGGCGGCCGGAGCGGAAGAATTCCTCATGCTCGCGCACGAGGTCCTCGAACTTGAGCGGCAGTCCAAGATCGCCCAACCAGATCGCAACCTGATCGGCCTTGAACACCCCGTTCGCGAGTTCAACGTCGAGCAGCCAATTGTTGATATCGGCCGGCCGTGCTCCTTCCCGATAGAGCAGGAAACGCTCTTTCGGGGCCTCACGCAGAATCCGATGCTTCACCGCGAATTCCGTATTGGCGACCTCAATCTTCTCGACGCCATCCAGCGTTAGACCTTCAAATGCCTCACGGAATTCGCTAGTCGGATCGTACCAGAAGACGACACGATGCTTATCGAATTGGGCCGCAAGGCCTTTGGTGACCCGATCAGTCATGAGCTCAGTCTTCCGCGTCGTTCAGGCCCTTGATAGGCTTCAAGGCGGCGCCGAACTTGGGATAATTGACCTTCACACCATCATCGAGGTCGATCTCTATCTTTTGTGCCGCCAGTGGGAACAGGACGTCGCGCTCCCAGGCGTCGAGTTCCTCGATTTGCTTGGCTGTGGCCTCGATCTCCTTCAGCGCTTTGGTTTTCTGCGCCGGAGAAGCTTCGCCACTGATACTCAGCGCCTCCTGCGCCCGGCGGTGCGCCTCCAGTTTGGAGCGAAACTCGCGTAGATAGTCGTTTAGCAGCACGCTGGCCGTGTCTGGACGATAGCGGTGCATGTAGATCAGAGCGTTAAACGTGCCCCGCGGGCTCGAGAACAGCCAGTAAATAGGTCGCCTCTTGTAGAGCTTCACATGATCATTGAAGAAGTCGCGGGTGAAATATTTGCGGATATCCTTGCCAAGCGCTTCCTCAATGAAGGTGAGGTTGTCTTGGAAATACTCGTCACCGAAGGTCACTCGTAGGAATTTTCGGAAGCGCGCGGCGATGTCGTCAGTGAACCACTCGCCGTCGAGCACGGGGCTCACGTTGTCGGCGTCGAGCTCGTAACTCGGTGTCGGAACCTTGGCGAGGTAGTCCTCCTGCCCCTCGCCCTGGCTCGCGAGGATCAGGCCGGGCGCATCGAGGCTATAACGACCGAAAATGCAGCCGACGGCATAGGAGACAAACTCTCGCATGGTGTCGCTCAGTAGAAGGGCCTCCAGCGCTGCCTCGCTCTTTTTCCCGCCATAGCGATAGGCCGGATTGCAAGTGAGCGTGATCTCTTCGAGCGGCACCTCGGGCGTCAACTCATCCTGCAGTCCATAGGCGTCGATGAAGATGCGGTTGTTCTCTTCCTCAAGTCGCTGCATTTCTTCGGTTGTTTCCAGCCAATGCGCGCGGAGCTGAGCGTAGGTGTCGGCCAGCGTCGTCTGCCGGTGCTCAGGAGCGAGCAGCGGAAGCAGGGAGAAGTCCCATGAGGTTTCGTAGGCATCCCAGTCGGATTTCGACAGATTAACGATGGTCTTGAGATGTTCTATAGACGTTTCAGCAAACGGAATTCGAGCGATGTCGCCTTGCTCAAAATTCATAGTCTCTGAAAACGCCGATAAAAAGAAAGGAGCTATCTTTGAGTTCAAAAGACCCAGGATTTGTAGCGGATCTCTCTCCACTATAGGGAAAGCTTTCATTCCCGCGTCGCTAAAGATCGATCCTTCAGGCGTGAACCTAGCGCTAAAATCTCCACTGGTTATTTTCCCCCAGGTAACTCCTGGTAAAAAGTATTTAGAGGGGTTTTTTGCGACAAAGTCAGGATTTCCATTTAGATAAGGATACTTACGAACGATATTGTTGCGAATTTCCCTCCCGTCATCCGCCCAATTTACGATAGCAAAGTTATTGCCGTACCATCTGCGATAATTTCCCCCTTTATCCATGGGGAACCACTTTTTGCACGAGGTCAGGGCCTCTGCGCTATCGCGGCAATGAAATCCAATCTTTCTATAGCCCACCTCGCTCCAGTCCCGGACGAACCGGTTGTTGTCAGTGGTTGCTAAGCCTTGGCACGCAACGGCCTTTTCAGAGAAGGCTGAAAATTTCTCAAAGCAGGACTTAGCCCTGTCGCTTAGCCAATATGAGATCGGTGTCGATGGGATTTTCTCGAAGTCTCGAGCACAAGCATAAGAAAGCCGCTCGTTTTTAACCGGAAACTCAAATGGGACCCCGAGGTCATCGGTCTCATAATATCTTACGCAAACAAACAGTCCTTTTGCGTCAGGATTTCGGCCTTTTTGACATACAAATGCAGAGGTGCCGAAATTGATACCCATGCTGGTTCCACCCTTGCCCAGGTACGGCATGTGAACCATCGAGAAAATAGTCGCCTCTCCAAGAAGCTTTGATCGCAAGGTTCTGAAGGTACCGAGAAACATCCAGCTTTCCATGGTCACCATGGCAAGGCTGCCCGCGCTGTCTAGAAGAGAAAATCCCCGCTCTATAAACATTGCAAACGTATCGGATCTGCCTTTCCCCCAGCAGATAGGGAAGGTTTCCTTTCCCCATTTCTTGAGTCCCTCATTCATTCCACTGCTATTCATATAAGGCGGATTGGCTACCACCACATGGTATTTGGGGGCGAGATAGTCCGCCATCCTCAGCACGGCCTGCACGCGAGCATGCACGTCGCGCATGAATAGGTTGCCCTCGAACTGCATATCCGCGATCACTCGCGCGACTTCGGTCATATCCTTCAGCTTCGGTACAATTAGCGAGCCGAAGTTTTTGGCCTCGGCAAATTGCCCTAGTGTCTCGCGGAGATCGGGGGTCAACAGGTCGCTTCCGGCCTGGGTGATGTAGTCGCTCAGCTCCCCGTCCTTGAAGATCACGTTCTCCAGCACGCAGATGTTTGGCTGCGCAGGCCGCCGCAGAAACCGCTTGCGTCGACCGGCCGCCTTCATCACCAGCGCGAAGGCCGCCAGCGCTCCGGCCCGGTCGTCGATCTCGATCCCATAAAGGTTGTGGGTCAGGATCTTTTCCGGGATTTCGGCGGGATCGTATCCTTCCTCCTCGTAGATTGCGCAGAGTAGGTCGAAGGCATAGGTCAGCATGTGCCCCGATCCGCAGGCCGGGTCGCAGATCCTGATCTGCTCGGGGGAGGAAACGCGCAGGAAGTCGTTCTCCGGTTCTTCCGGTGCGATGTAATAGTCCATCTGCGCCGCCAGCTTCGAGTTCGGGCGGTTGAGCATCCATAGGCGGCCTAGCGAATTTTCCACCAGGTAGCGTACGATCCAGTGCGGCGTGAACAACTGGGTGGCGGCGGGAATGTTCTCGGGCGTGATTTTCTTGTTCTTCTTCAGCCCAGCAAACACCTCGTCTTTCTTTTCTGAGATGTAGAACTGATAGAGCCAACCGATGATCTCGACGTCCTGGCAGGCCTCCTCGGTCATCACCGTGCGCAGCTTGGCGAGGATACTGCCCTGCGATAATAGGTCCTCGGGCATCAGCAGTTCAGTGTAGTCGGCAATCGTCTCGAACATGAACGGCATCGCCGCATGCCAATGGTTACAGGTCGCGACCAGGAGCAGGCGATACGCCTCGCCCTGCGGATCGCGTGACGGCGTACGGCTGTCGAGCAATGCGCGAACCTGCTCGGCGACGGCTTCCGGAACTTCGTCCCCGATGGCTCCCGCCATCGCCTCAGACAGGATATCGGGACGCGTCTGCCCATCAGCTGGCGTCACGACTCGAACGGCCGTATAGCGGTTGGCGTCCATGAAACGCAGAGCGGTGAAGCGGTTAAACCAGGTATAGGCGACCCGTTCGATCACCTGATCGCGCGACGTGTCTCCGATCTCATCTGCAAGCTGTTGCACCACCTTGGGTGCCTCGCGCCGTGCCGCGCTGTTGTCAGCCAGCACTTGAGCGAGTTTCGCCAACACCTGGTCGCGCAGCACCCGGCGGGCTTCCTGCGCGAACTTCTTCAGCGGGCCGGTGTCCATTGATTTGCGGGGCGGGGTGCTCATGGGGGTGGTCGCATCCATCAGATCGTGATCCTTTTGCCCGCACGTATTTCCGCGATCAGCGTCTCGCGCAGGACATCGAGGTAGGTGTCCACATCCCGCTCGTCGGCGAGGAATGGCTTGGCGTAGGCGATCCGCAGCGCCGCCGCCGCGATGTATTCAGTGCGACGCGGCATCTGTGCGGCCGCTGGGCTTCCACTGCTCCGGAAGCCTTGCCGCTCTTCGCCAACGCCAACGCCAACGCCAACGGCCTCGTCCGTGAGCTTTGACGTTGGCGTGGTCACCCGACTGAGGAGCGTGGGATAGGCAATCGTCTTGAAGCCGTTCACCCGTTCGCGGATCACCGCAATCAGGTTGCTATTCTCGATCGTCTCAAGGACGCCAGTGAGCCCGGCTTCGATCTCCCGACGAACGGGATCAGCCAGCATGGAGTATTCGGGCAGTGCCTGCAGCTTTTCCCGCAACACCTCCACCTCAGAAAGCGCTGCCTTACGCTCCGCTATGATTCGGGCGTCGACCTCGGCCCTCAGAGAATCGAGCGAGCTCTTAATCTGCTGAATGGCGTTGCCCTTCAGGCAATTCGGATCGTCCAGAACCGCACGGATTGCGCCTGCCATATCATCGCCGCCGTAACCGAAATTCGCGCTCTGGTCGGAGAGGTAGGTCCGCGCGTCATCGTAAATCTTCTTTTGTGATCCGCCCATGAAGCGGCGGGTCGGGTCGAGAATGGTCTCTTTCAGATCGAGCAGACGGTCCTCGTGCCGGCCGAGCTCCTGCACATACCAGGCATAGGGCTTGCCGGTAACCTCGCGCACGGCCTCCTGCATCTGTGTCAGCGCGACGAGGAAGGGATAGCGCGAGGACTGCGCTTCCAGCCCAGCGAGTTCGTTCTTGAGCGCAACGAAGGCCTCCCCCGTTTCAAGTCCCAGTGCCTTTCCCTCAGACCCCGCCGGCTGCAAGTCGAAGAACTCGCCGAAAAACTCCTTGAGCTTGCGCGTCTGCGCAGGTGTGAACTCCACCTGCAACTCCAGCACGATGTTGCCGTGCGCATGGGAGTTCTGAAGTCCGCGATGCAAGGCCTCGCCCTCCAGCGGGCCGCCGTCCTGGCGCGTCTCGATCTTGCCGCGCCCGATCAGGCTGGCGGTCGTGCACAGGATCGACGGGTAGGACCAACCGTAGGGCTTGCGTTCGAACCGTTCGAGGATGGCCTTCACCGTCGTGCGAATGCCGGTGCGGGCGTTGGCCTGGGCGTAGTTCAGAATCTCCTTCTCAGCCTCGGTCAGGTTGGCGTCCCCGCCCCCGAACATGCCGTCGTTGCCCTGCGCCAGGAACTTGCCGATCTCGTTTTCAGAATAGACGACGCCGCGCAGCATCCCGAAATTGACATGGACCTTGTCGACGAGGGTCTGGAACGCACGCTCGATCCTGGCCTGCGGGTCTTCGGACCGGACATCGATCTCCTCGCCACGCACAAATAGACGCGCCTCGGCCAGCAACAATCGAGCCCGGAGCGTAAGATCGCGCTGGCGACTGCTGTTGTGCTCGCCCTTGTCGCGGATGATCCGCTCGATCGTTGGCTGCTGAGCCACCGCGCGGGCCTGCCGTACATATTTGTCCGTCCGCTTGAACATCATGAGGTCGCTGACAAAGCGCGCGTCGGCGTTCAGGACGACCGCGAGCTCATCGCGCGACATGGTGCGCATGGCTATGGCCTCTGCGTTTCCGCTCTGCTCGTGAAACGGTGTGATGACGTTGATCGCGAGTTCGTAGTCGCGGCCCAGAAGCCGATCGTCGAGATAACGGGCGAAGCTGTAATCCTGAGACGAAGCTTCGTGCCGAAGCTTCCGGCTTTTGATGACCCCATCGAAAACGAGGGTCTCCAGCTCCTTGGCGATCTCAGCAGTATCGACCTCGATCGCCTTAATCTCCTGCTCGACATCCTTCTCCTCGTCGGTCAGGTATTCGAACAGGTCGCCGTTGCGCTGAATGTAGGTGTTCTGCTCAAGGAGGCCGAGCGCCTCCTCGACGTTACGTTTGTCCTTGGTCAAATCGACATCGAACCGATCAAGCATCAGGATAGCGATATTGCGCGCCGTCGGCTTAAAGGCCTTGACGTATTTGACGAGGAACAGCGCCTTCAGAACCCGAGTGGCGAACTCGTTGCCGAGGTTCTTTTCTGCAATGAGGACCGATTGCTGGACATTCGACTTGAGCGCCGTGCGGATACCTTCGAACATCTGATCGAAGGTCGCGATGCCGCCGACCGAAATGTCCGCGAGCCTGACCGCGACCTCTTGGAAGACGCCCAACATAGACCGCTCCCCAACCGAGCTGTGCTTTCCCTCAAAGGCGTTGTGCTGTGACAGATTCTGGATCGCCAACTGAAACAGCGGGTACTGGTAGGGAACAAACGGGTAGCTGTGGATGAAGTGATCGCGGTCCCGGAAATTTTCCAGGCGGATCGAACCGTCTGAAAAGTCGAACAGCGTCTTCAGATTGTTGGCTTCACGATGATACAGGTCCGACAAAACCGAGATGCCGGTTTCCGTCTTCTTCAGCAGCCGTTTCTGGATTACCTCCGCCACATCTGCACTGTTGAGCGGCATCCGGTTCGCAAAGCGCGCCTGGATCTTGGAGAAATCGTTCTCCTGCCGCTGGGTCATGTCGCCGATGACTGCGCCCATGTCCTGCTGCGCCGTCACGATGATCCAAGCCCGACCGCGGCATTTGGTGTTGAGGCTTTCTGCGATCGTCTGCAAGTTTGTCATTAGCTTGACGTTGTCGGCGATATACTGGCCGACTTCATCGACGAAGAAATTAAGCCTGAATCCAGGCTTCTGCGCATCGATGTAAGCCTTCACTTTGTCGGCGAAGTCCTCGATCGACGACCGGAAATCCTGCCGGTACCGCGCCAGGATTCCTTGACCTTCCGACGGATCGACGCCAGTCGCTTGGGCATAGGCCTTGGCGACGTTCGCGCCTTCCAGCAGCGCCTGTTCCCGTCCGCGCTCCCAAGCCTTGCCGGCAATGGCCTGGTAAGCCGTTCGGAAAGTCTCGAGAATGCCCCGACTGTCCAGGTCGCGCTCGAACTGGGCGATGTGCGGCTGCTTTCCGTAATAGCCGCACATCTCATCGAAGACCTTCTGAAACACCGAAAGCAGGGCGTCGATCTGGTCCTTGGAAATCACATCGGCCTTCTGATCGATGTTGAACAGGATGCTTGTCGAGGGGATCGCGACTGCCTTGCGCAAGTCGGCCGCCAGGATCTCGTTGTCGGCGCACTTCTGCTTGAACAGCTCGTAGGCCGGCGTTCCATGCACGTCCCTGTTCTCAAGGAGGAGCGCTAGCATCTTCAGCAGATGCGATTTACCCGATCCGAAAAATCCCGAAATCCAGACGCCGTTAGCCTTCTCATAATGATTGTAGGCATCGAGAAATTGCTCGAGCTGGCGCTCGATCTCGTTGGTGATGACATATTCCTCGAGCTCGACCCGCAGGCTCGCCTCGTCGTCGGCCTTGATGACCCCCTCGATCGCACGATCGACAGGTTTCTCGAAAATATCGCGAAGTTTGGCCATGTCCCCCTCAGATTTCGTAATGCATTATATTGAACGCACGGTAGTATTTGTCGTCACGCAAAATGCCAAACAGGTCGAGCGACGCACCCGTGGCCAAGCCATGGGTGTAGGTCCCCGGAAAGAACATCACCGTCGGTTTTTCCTTGGCCGTGCTTTGGAGATTGTTGAGCACGTTGTGCGACCGGATGTAAGGGTAGACTTCGCCCACCCCTGACAAGAACAGAACATCGAACTCCTGGTCCGACAAGCGCGCGCCGATTTCAGGAATCAAGTGCGTTTCGGGATCGAGAACCCCCTGAAGGAGCTCCTTGAGCTCGTCCTTACTGATGCCGGGCTCGACCGCGAGAACCTCATCCCAGATACCCCTCTCGCGCAGCAGCGCGATGCTGAGATCGTACAAGTTGATCTCGAACGCTCGCACCCCTCGGCTTTCCAACTGATTGATGAGACTCGCGCGCATCGCCTCCATGGCTACGGCCTCATCCGCCGGATATGGGCAGATAAAGAACGGCACCTCATTTCCCAGACCCTGCTTCTTCAGAAAGCGCTGACTCGCGATCACCTTGAGCAGTCGCTCGAACCGGTCTTTCGGAACCACAGCCATTTCCATTCGCGTCATCGTCAATTTCTCCCCACCTGCCGTTCGGCGCCCGGGAAGAACCGAAGTTCGTCGGAATGATCGGCCTGTATAGTGGTCAACACCCGGGCCGACAGCATCGCGCCGAGGATCCGACCATCCGGAGACAGGATCTCAGCCTCCCGCATGAGGCGAAAGAGAACAGCGCGCAGCTTGGCTCTCGTCGTGTTCGACAGGCCTGCCAGCTTCTGCGACCATTCCGCCTTAGCCGCCAAGAAAGTATCGAAGTCATCGTAGGCGAGATCGGTACGGAGCGACAGAAAGCGCTCGTTCAGCACCTCCACCGCGAATTCTCCGATGAACCGGTAAGCGCGGCAGCTAGCAAGCCATAGCAGCGCTGCCTGCTCGCTCCGCTCTCCGTCAATAAGGAGCGCTAGCTCATCGGCGGAAAGCCGGGTCAGCCGGTTAACGATCTCACGAATCGAACGCTGTGCCGAGCTCGCCTTCCGCACCGGGAATGCGCCACTCTGTCGGGCCTTCACAGCCGTCGCATCCCAGCTTTCAGCGGGCGCATGCACACGAGCGACGGCAACACTCTCATTTATGAACAGCCCGCCCGTCCCGAAGGACATGAGGTAAGGTCGCTGTGCTGCGCTCTCCATCAAGCATTCCCGCTGACTGTTGGAGCTTGCTCGACTTCCCCGAACTCGAATTCGGCACGCCTTAACGCCCGCTCAGTCTCGTGCGCATTCAGCGCCACAATATGCTGCGCACGGGGATCTTGCTGGCTCGCATCCCCCAAGAGACCCAAGCGTTTGAGCACATAGAATAGCATCGCGTAGCGAACCGTCAGAACGGCGCGCTCGTTGGTCATGCCGTAGTCCTTGGCCACCACTGCACGCTGGCTCAATGTCAGACTCGGATGAGGGCCGATCTCAATGTCAAAGGTCTTCTTCCATAGCGCGTCTTGATCGCCAGTTGGACCGGGAACGTCCATATTGCGTACGCCGAGAATGCGAGGCAGCAGGAAGTCCTTGAACTTGTCGTCGATATGACAATAGGCGCGAGCGTGCCAACGAAAGCCGTCATAGCCGAAGGCATGCGGTGTCATCCGGCGCCACGTCGGATCGGTACGCCTACTGCTCATCGACTGGTAATGGACCTCGATCGAGCGGTTTTCGCGGACAGCACCAAGGATCGCTTTCAAAACACTTGAATCAACTTCGCGGTGCGGTGTCAGCGCTATGTCGGTCTCGGGGGGATGGGCAATCCAGGATTCGCCCGGATCGGCCAGCCCCTCTCCTAGCGAGCGCAAGCGCGAAAGATAGCTATCGGGATCGGGCTTCAGGAAAATCGGCGAAAACTGCGGGCTTGCGACATAACGCTTGGCACTCTTGTCATAGATTGCATTCTCCGGCGCACGCTCCTGATAGAGCGTCAAATCCTTGGACGCCTGCGGAACGGACACATCGAACATCCCGATGATGTCGGAGCGATTGACCCCGCCTTCCCAGAACAGGCGGAACTCGATGAATTCGAGGCGGCGCTCCACGCCCCATTTCAGCACCGTTGCGCCTTCTGACATGCTTACTCCCATTTTCTTCCAGATACGGATAAAAACTATATGGACATATCGAATTTACCCGTGTAACGAATATTCCCATCTCAGGCGGCCGTCAATGGTGATGGGCGAGAGCTTCGCGAGGGAAGGCAATGCCGAAGCATAGTCCAAACCGTGAAGTGATCAGCAAGAAAGCGGCGACCGCAGCCTCAAAGGTTCTGCGAGATCCCAACAGCAGCAGCGCTGCCAAGAGCGCGGCAGCGTCGGCGCTGGCTCTGCGACCGAACAAGAAGTAACCCGGGCAAGGAGAATGAGATGGCCGCAGCGAGTCGATCCACCCTTATCGTCCACGGCCGTCTCGCCATGCGGGAGGGCCGCCTCGCGGCGGCTCGGGACGGTCATCATGGCCTTCAGATCATGTCTTTCGAGCAGGCAGCAGTGCGACTCGCCGGCGGCTTCGCGCGTCCGATCGACGCCGATACGCTACGCTCGGCCATCCAGGCGGTCCTGCCCACGACGCCGATGGGAGAGTTGGAAAGCATTAAGGCACTTCCCGGCATGATCGACGCGGCCGCCGACACGCTACACAAGGCCTGGCGTGCGGGCATTCACCTGGCAGCTCGCGCGGCAGACCATCCGCGACTTGAGGCCATCGCTCGGCTGGAAGCTGCTGTCCTCGATCAGCTTCCGCCCGGCATGATGCGCCCGATTGACATCGTCGCCGCCGCGACCAGCCGCATCGCCCATGCGCCCGCCGTTCTCGGCCCGATGGAGATCGCTGGCCTCACCGAGTTGTCGCTCTGCTGGCGGCCATTGCTGAAGGGGCTCGTCGCACATATTCCAGTGCAATGGACGGCCGGACCGCGAGCCGTCCCCGCCTGGCTGCCAGCCACCGGCGTCAACATTTCGCGCGGCGCGCCCGAAGCGCCGGCACTCAGTTCCATCAGTGCGGCGACAGCCTATCACGAAGCCATCGAGGCCATGCGCTGGGTGCGGTCGCTGCTGGCCTCGGGGGTTGCGGCTTCCAACATCGCCATCGCCACCGCCTCGCCCGCGGACTACGACGATCACTTCCTGGCGCTACGCGCCGACACCAATATTGACCTACATTTCGTTCACGGCGTCCGGGCGGTCACCACGCGTGAGGGACAGGCGGCCGCGGCGCTCGCCGACATCGTCGTGCGTGGGCTGTCGCAGTCGCGTCTGCGCCGTCTCGTAGCGCTGTGCCGGGATTCTGGTCCCTTGGCCTCCCTCCCTGAAGGCTGGCTGCGCGTTCTGCCGAGCGATGCTCCTTTGTCCACGCGTTCCGCCTGGAACCGCCTGTTGGCGCGTCTCAAGCCGAACGATTGGTCCGATGGCATGGACCACGTTCCCGCGCTGCGCGCTGTGGTCGATCTGCTGGGAAAGGGGCCGGCCGCGGCGCAGCAAACGGGCGAAGCCTTCCTGAAGGGTCGCGCCTTGTCCATCTGGCGCAAGGCGCTGCTGGCAGGGCCTGCCGCGTCGATCGACAGCACACTCGAGGCGCTGAAACAGGATGATGGTCTGGAGGCTTGCGTCTCCGTAGCCTGGATGCCGGCCAGCGCGCTGGCCGCATCACCCCGGCGTTTCGTTCGGCTGATCGGCCTTAACTCCTCACGCTGGCCTCGCGGGATCGCCGAGGACCGGTTGATCCCCGATCACATCATCCCCACCGCAGAGCTCGACCCGCTTCCCGTCAACCTTGCCGATCGCCGCGATTTCGAGACCATCCTCGCCACCACGAGCGGCGAAGTCTCCCTCTCCCGCGCCCGGCGCGATAGCGACGGTCGACTGCTTGGCCGAAGCCCCCTGCTCGCCGCCTATGGCGACGAAACCTATCTGCGCCGCAACGCCGTTCCCGCGCATGCCTTCAGCGAGACCGATCGATTGATGGCGCGGCCGCAGGAATTCGCAGGCGATCCGCGGGCATTGAGTGCGCGTGCCTGCTGGCGAGACTGGCGCCTCGCCGAGATGACATCCCATGACGGCCTGGTCCGGCCTGATCATCCCCTCATTCTCGCGATCCTCGACCGAACCCAGTCGGCGAGCTCTCTCAAGATGCTGCTGCGCAGTCCGCTCGGTTTCCTCTGGCGCTATGCCCTCGGCTGGAAGGCCCCGCAAAGCAGCACCGAACCCCTTGTGCTCGACGCGCTGCAAGCCGGCGATCTCATCCATCTCGTGCTCGACCGCGCTTTGCGAATCCTCGAAGTGACTGGCGGCCTGGCGGCGGCCGATACATCGGCCATCGAGGCTGCCGTATCCGAGGCCGCCGGTGCGGTGTCTGCCGAATGGGAAAGCGAGCGCCCCGTTCCCCCCGCTGTTATCTGGGGCCGCACGCTCGGCGATGCCCGAGTTCTTGCCGGGCAGGCGCTCGCCTATGGCGACGATCATCTGCCGGGCAGCCGATCCTATGGGGAAGTCCCGTTTGGCGGATCCGAGCCGAAGTCAGAGGCGGCACTTCCCTGGGACGCGAGTACGCCGGTGACCATCCCGGACACCGGATTTCGCATCGCAGGCTACATCGACCGGCTTGACATTGCTGGTGACGGCAGCCGGGCACTCGTGCGCGACTACAAGACCGGCAAGCCACCCAAGGGCGATATCCGCCTGAACGGTGGGCGGGAGCTTCAGCGCTGCCTCTATGCTTTCGCCGTCAAGGCGCTGCTGGGCGACCACATCGCGATCAGCGCCTCCCTACTCTACCCGCGTGAACCGCTGGATCTCCAGCTTGACGACCCCGAGGCCGTACTGGCCGAGATCTCGGGTTTTCTGCGCGCGGCGCGAGTGACGTTCGCGAGCGGCGCTGCGCTGCCGGGTCCGGATACCGGAGGCGACTATGACGATCTCGCCTTCGCCCTGCCGGCAAACGCTGGCGCCACTTATTGCAAACGCAAGCTACCCGCCGCGACCGAGCGGCTCGGCGATCTCACTCAGGTTTGGGAGGCGGAATGATGAGCAGCATGAAGATCCTCAAGGATGACGGCGCCCGGCGCGATGCGATCAGCTGTCATGATCGCTCCATCCTGGTCGAAGCCGGCGCAGGATCGGGTAAGACCGCTGTGATGGCCGGGCGTATCGCCGTCATGCTGGCGCAGGGCGTCGCGCCGCGCGCGATCGCTGCGGTCACCTTCACCGAACTGGCCGCGAGCGAACTCCTTTCGCGCGTCCGGGATTTCGTCGCCGATCTGGCCGCAGGCCATATCGCACCCGAACTGCGCATCGCCCTGCCCGACGGCCTCTCGCCCCCACAGCGCGACAATCTGATCTCGGCCAGCGCCGCGATCGACGAGATGACTTGCTCGACAATCCACGGCTTCTGCCAGCGGCTGATCAAGCCCTACCCGGCGGAAGCGGATATCGATCCGGGCGCCGCCGTCATGGACCGCAATCAGGCCGATCTCGCCTTCCTCGAAATCGTCGATGGCTGGCTGCGCGAGCGCTTGTCCGGCGACCAAGACGGCATCCTGGCTGAGATGGTGCTGCATAGCCCGGGCGAAACCGTAGCGCTGATGCACAAAATCGCTGAAGCTCTCCGTCGCCGCAGAAGCCTTGTGGCGCCGGCGGTGACCCCGCTCGCTGACCATCTTCAGACATTTCGGCTGGCAGCCGCCCACCTCCTGGCATTCATGCAGACGGCGGGCGTTCATGAGCCAGAAACGGAAGTTATAGCCTCGCGCCTGTCCGAAATGGCAGCGGCTCTGCCGTCCGCTACGGACGCCGCCACGCCCGCAGGCCTGGTAGGATTGCTGGTCTCCTGCCCACATCCGGACCTGTGCACCAAGTCGGGCAGCTTCTCCTCCTACCGAAAGAAGGGCAAATGGGCCGCCGCCGCCAAGCAGGCGGGCCTTTCCAAGGCGGACGGCGACAGGCTGAACGACGCGGCCGGTGGGCTGTACGAGGCCTGCTGCACCGCCTGGACCGTGCTGCTTCAGGCCGCCTCCGCTCAAGTGCTGTCGGCGTTGATCGACGAAGCCCGGCCCATCCTGCAACGCTACCGCGAACACAAGCGCGCAAGCGCCCAGCTCGATTTCGACGATCTCATCCACGCCGCGCGCGACCTGCTGCGCGATCATGGGGCCGTGCGGCAGGCGCTCGGACAGCGCTACGCACGGGTTCTCGTCGATGAGTTCCAGGACACCGATCCGCTTCAGGCGGAAATCTTCTGGCGCCTGTGCGGAGATCCCGGCGACGATCCGCAGGACTGGACCAGCTTCCGAATCCGCCCCGGCGCCCTTTTTCTCGTCGGCGACCCCAAACAGGCGATCTATCGCTTCCGTGGCGCGGACGTCGGCGCCTATGTCCAGGCCCGCACTGCCTTTTCGATTCAGGACGCGGATGGCCTTGTGTCGATCTCGACCAATTTCCGCTCCCGCGCTTCGATCCTCACCTTCGTCAACGAACGGTTCGAGGCCATCCTGTCGGCCGATGGTCAGCCCGGCTTCACTGCGCTCGATCCTTTCCACGACGATCGCGACGATGGCCTTTGCGTCGCCGCGCTGGACATCGCTGTGGCCGACGAGAGCGGCAAGGCCAGCGCCGAGCAACAACGCGACGCCGAGGCCGACGCAGTGGCTGAACTCTGTGCCCGGATGATCGGCAGCCATCCCGTCCTCGACCGCAAGACCGGCGAGGACCGCCCTTGCCAGCCCGGCGACATCGCTCTGCTCGCCCCGACCGGCGCAGACCTCTGGCGGTATGAGGAAGCTCTCGAGCGACGCGGTATCCCGGTCGCGACCCAAGCCGGCAAGGGACTGTTCCGCCGGCAAGAAGTGCAGGACCTCATCGCATTGACGCGGACGCTCGCCGATCGCCGCGACACGCTGGCGCTCGGGGCGCTGCTGCGTGGCCCATTGGTAGGCATCAGCGAAGAAGATTTGCTCGACATCGTCTGGACTCTTCCGCGGTCCGAGGAGGATCCCGACCGGACTCCGCGCTTCGACCTCGGCGTCGATCCCGCGACAATCAACCATCCGCTGGCCCGCGATGTTATCGAACGGCTGCAGGCGCTCCAACGGCGCGGCAACAGCACGACGCCGCACGACCTTCTTTCGCAGGCGGTGGACGTCTTTCGAGTCCGACCGATTCTCTTCGACCGTCATCGAGGTCAGGCCGAGCGCGCACTCGCCAATGTCGATCTTTACCTCAGTCTTTCGACCAGCTTCGCCGTGCGCGGCCTGCGGGCCTTCTCCGAGGCAATGACCGCTGCCTGGACCGAGGAGGCCCGCGCGGTCGAAGGCCGCCCCGATGCGCAGGAGGAAGCCGTCGCCCTCTACACCATTCACGCGGCGAAGGGCCTCGAATGGCCCGTCGTCATTCCCATCAACACCATGACAGGTGTTATGGCGCCCGACAGCGCCGTGATCGATCGCCTGACCGACACCTTCTACTGCCCGATCCTCGGCGTTCCGCCATCCGGCTACGACATGGTCCGCCAGGCTGAGAAGGATGAGCTGGATCGCGAGCGGGTTAGGCTCTGGTATGTCGCAGCGACACGTGCTCGGGAGCTCCTGGTGCTGCCGCGGCTCGATGTGGTGCCTTCCAAGTCGGCCTGGATCGGTCTGGTCGATCTGTCGCTCACCGCGCTTCCGGCCCTCGACGCGTCGCATCTGCCCCTCGATCCGATTGCAGTGAGAGTTGATGAAGGCAATGATCAGACGCGCGAGCAATTCGCCGTCGAGGCCAGCGCGATCGCCAGCCGGCAGCTTCGCCTGACATGGCTTGCGCCGAGCCGCGACGAGAACGCGACCAGCCCAGTGCTTCAGTCAGAGGAACCAGACGTCTGGGTCGGCCCGGAGGATGGTCCGGCGCCCGAGCTCGAAACTTCTGCACTGATCCAGGGCGGGCGCGAACGCGGTCTCATCCTGCACAAGCTCATGGAAGAGGTGCTCACCGGAGAATGTGACGAAGCTGCAGGGACGCTCCGCGCGCGGGCCGAAGCTCTCATCCGTGCGCTCGGCAAGGCCCCTTCCCCCGATCCGACGAACGGGCTCACTGCCGACGAACTTGCGCTTTGTGTCACACGGACACTGGCCCTGCCTGAGATCGCTGCCCTGCGGCCTGCGCTGCTCGCCGAATTCCCGATCTATACCCTTCGTCGTGGAGATGCCGAACTCGTCGCGACCGCCGGCATCGCGGATGCTCTGACGATCGCTCCGGACGGCCGACCGTTGGTGGTTGTGGACTGGAAGAGCGACGTGAACCCCGGCCCGCAGACGCTCGATCATTATCGGGCTCAGGTTCGGGCCTATCTCGACATGACCGGCGCCGAACAGGGCCTGATCGTTCTGATGACGAGCGCGAGGGTCATCCACGTCATGCCCTCGCCCCAGACGATGGCGGCCTGATGGAGGGCGCCACCATGGTTTCGCGCACACGCGCCGCCCGTCCGCGCCAGGACGATCTCTTCAACCCGGAGATCGAACTGCTCCTCCCAGCGCGGCTTGCAGTCGAGGGCAAGGTGCTGGGAAGCCCGGTGCGGCAGTTGGCGGTTCCGGCCCTGCGCGTGCGTTGCCGGTTGCGGCCTTTTTCGATCCGCCGCGTGGCGGGTCATGAAACCACGCTCCCTTCCGGCGAGACGCTGAAGATCATTAGTGCGAAGACCGCGACGCCGTTGGAGGCCGATCTTATTCTGCTGGTTCGTGGCGTGACTGAGCCGGAGCGGATCGCCGAGGCGCTCGACCTCGGCGAAGGTCGATGGATGAATGCACTGCCGACCCGGATCGAGGTGCTGGACCGCCCTGCGCGCGTAGAGCGGCTGACTGCGGTATCGGCATCGTGGACGGATGCCGTTCATTTGCGTGAAGGACGAGCCGCCACCGCTGGCCAGCCGGCGCGGCCAGGGTTGCGGCGTCCGCAGATTGGCGCGCTTCACGCGGCTCTTGCCCATGCGACGCGGTCGACCGATCCGGCGACCATCGTCATGCCGACCGGCACCGGCAAGACCGAAACCATGCTCGCGCTCAATTCCCACCAGCGCTTCGAGCGCCTGCTCGTGGTGGTGCCGACAGACGCCCTGCGCGAGCAGATTGCCGGCAAGTTCGAGACCTTCGGTGTGCTGCGGCAACAGCAATGCCTGGAAGATAAGGCGGCCCTTCCCTTGGTCATGCGCCTCTCGCACATTCCGACCACCGCGGCGGAGGTCGATGAGATCTTCGACAGCGCCAATGTCGTCGTCACCACGATGCAAATTGCCGGCCGCGCCGAAGCGGCGGTGCAGGAGGAGATGGCGGCACGCGCCTCAGCGCTGTTCATCGACGAAGCGCATCACATCGGCGCCCCGACCTGGGCCCGCTTCCGCGGCCTGTTTACCGACCGTGAGCCGCCGCTCCCGATCGTCCAGTTCACCGCCACGCCTTTCCGTGAGGACGGTCGGCGCGTCGATGGCGAGTTCATCTACACCTATCCGCTTAAGAAGGCGCAGGCCGAAGGCTATTTCAAGCCGATCCGCTTCGAGGCGGTGTTCGGCCTCGACCAGGCGGACGCCGATTTCGCCATCGCGGAGAAGCTTGGCGAAATCCTTCAGGGCGACCTGGATGCCGGACTCAATCATCTCGCCATGGCGCGCTGCCAGACCATCGAGCGCGCGAAGGATCTCCACCAGCTCTATAGCGCGATATATCCAGAATTCCGGCCAGTCATCGTTCACAGCCAGCAGCCGATCCGCGAGCGACGCGCGAACCTTGCCGCACTGCGCCGCTTCGACAGTCGCATCATCGTCTGCGTCGACATGCTGGGCGAAGGATTCGATCTGCCAGAACTCAAGATCGCGGCTCTGCACGACCCGCACAAGAGCATTGCCGTTACCATCCAATTTGTCGGCCGCTTTACCCGCCAGGACCCGCGCCTGGGCGATGCGACCGTCATCGCCAACACCGGTGTGGACGACATCGATCGATCCTTGGCCAAACTCTATGCAGAGGACGCCGACTGGAACGCACTGGTTGAAGCGCTCAGCACTGCAAAGATCGACCGCCAGGTCCGCCGCGCCGAAATGTTTAAGGGATTCGTTGGCGATCTCAGCGACATTCCCTTACAGACGCTCGAACCCAAGATGAACGCGGTGGTTTATCGCACGAACTGCGATGGCTGGGAGCCGCTGCGAGCGGAGGATCTGTATAATCCTGGCGTTTATCTGGGCATGAAGGTCAACCCTCACCAGCGCGTCGCCATCTTCGTTACTCGTTCCGAGGAACAAGCCGGCTGGACGACTGCTCAGCATGCGACCAACGTCATTTGGGACCTGCATATGATGCATTGGGATTCCGATCGGCAGCTTGTCTATATCAGCAGTTCGGCTAAGGGCCCCTATGACCGGCTGGCCAAGACGGTGTGTGGCGACACAACGCGCCGCGTCGAAGGCGAGGAAGTCTTCCGCAGCTTGCATGGCTTCAATCGCCTCATCCTGCGCAACCTCGGTCTGACCCACCACCAAGGCCGTGGCGTTCGCTACTCCATGTATATGGGCGTCGATGTCGCCGATGGCCTCGACACGGCCAAGTCCCAGTCGCGTATCAAAAACAATGTCTTCGCGACCGGTTTCCTCGATGGCGTTCCTGCCTCACGCGGCTGCTCGGCGAAAGGTAAGTTCTGGTCAATTTCTCCGGTCCGCGATCTGACCGATTGGGTTGAGTGGTGCGCGGACATCGGCAAGGCGGTGAATGATCCGGGGATCACCACCGACACCGTGTTCAAGAGCGCGATGCGGCCCCGCCAGATCAGCGAACGCCCCGCTGTGCCGCCGGTCGCGATCCACTGGCCGGAATCGCTGCTGACACAGATCGAGGACCGTATTGAGATCAGTTTCGGCGACGAGGCTGTGCCCTTCGCCGAATGCGACATCGAGCTGCTGGATCATGAACGCACCGGGCCGCTGCGCTTTGCGGTGCGCAGCGATGGTTACGTCGCCGAGTTCGAAATCATGTTTGCCGAGGGCGGCGCGCGTTATCCGCAGCGTTCGGGTCCGAAGGCAACCATCAAGGTTGGTGGTAAGGTGAAGCCCCTGTCGGAATCCTTCGGCGAGGACTCCCCACAGATCGACTTTGGGGACGGCTCGCTGCTGATCTACAGCCACCTTTACGCGTTGCCTGACGGCGTCGTTTCTGAGCCCTATCCCGTGGGCGGGATCGAGCCGTGGGATTGGTCGAAGACCAACATCCGGGCCGAGGCGCAAGGGCCGGAGAAGCGGATGGACTCGGTGCAGCGGCGCGTCATCGAAACCTTGCTCGAAGAAGGCAACGCCTATGATCTCATCTTTGACGACGATGGTGCCGGTGAGATCGCGGACGTGGTCACGCTTCGTGTGACCGAAGGCCTCGTTCAGGTAACTCTCCACCACTGCAAATATTCCAGCGCGGAAACGCCGGGCGCCCGCGTCAAAGATCTCTATGAAGTCTGCGGCCAGGCCCAGAAATCCGCGCGTTGGCGCGATCGTCCCAATCGCATGTTCACGCATATGCTGAGACGGGAGAAGCTCCGCCTGGAAAAGGGTCAGACCTCTCGCTTCGAACAGGGAAACGCGGCTTTCCTCAAGAAGCTGAAGGCGAGCTGGCAGGACTACCGATATGAATTCGATGTCCGCATCGTCCAACCCGGTCTGTCGCGGGCAGCCATCACCGAAGAAGGCCTGCATCTCTTGGCTGCGGTCGAGACATATCTGCTGGAGACCCGAGCGATGAAACTGCGGGTCATCGGCAGCGCCTGATCCGCCACATTCCCGATTGTCTAGATAGCTGCACAGTCCCTGCCAACTGAGCTGGACCAGACCGGGGTAGCGGGCCGAATCCAGGATCACCCTGTCATGGCGGAGCAGCCGGCACCCTGCCCGTTATTTCGGAGCGGGCCAGTGGCAGCATCTGGAGGGTTCCATCCGTCCAGCCAGGCTGTCGGCGACCCCGGGGCAAGTGAGCACGTTGGCGGAGCCGGTCAGCAGAAAGCGGCCGGGGCGGTAGTCTTCGTCCACCGTCTTCTTGATCGCCAGCAGGAGGTCGGGCGCCCGCCGGATCTCGTCGACGATGGCCCTGTGTCGCTTTTACTTGCCGATTTCAATCGCCCGAACGTCATATGCCGGTTAGGTTTGCATGCTGTCAGAGGCGCAAATTTTCGCTAACGATTTCAATGACCGCTCGATTGCATATCGATTGCGCTCGCAAAAACTGGTTTACCCATTTCCGCCGCCATCTGGCGTGAGAGCGCTTAGGCCACCGCAGTTCCTGCTGGACGCCAAACGGCAGTGGTTTACTCCCGAGGGTACCAGCTGGGCGCAAATCCGCACAAGCGCCGGGCCGATCGCGTCGCGCCGCGGACACTTTTCCTCGGTGGCAACCGGTCGTGCCAAGATCTGCGCGCTGCCGGTCGAGGTCCGGGCCGCGCATCGACAGCAGCCTTGGCCGCCCGCTGCCGGGACCAAGCGCTATCAGAGGATTCCCCACGCCCGGTAGCGTCCCCTGCCCGTGATCTCGCGCAGGCCGAGTTCGGCGACGAGATTAAGCGCCCCGCGCGTCGTCACCTTCAGGTCCTTTTCGATCATCGCGCTGGAGACGAGCGGCCGTGCGAGCACGAGGTCGACGAGTTGCGGCAGCTTCGAATGTCCCCGCCGGCCGCGCAGGCGGCGCCCCATCTGCTCGCGGGCGAGCATCAGCCGATCATGTTCCTTCAGCCCGGCCATGGCCGCTTCGGTGACGCCCTCCAGAAACCCGATCAGCCGCGCCGTCCCGTCGCGGGCGCGCCGCCTTTCGCGCGGAATGGCGCGCAGCCCGGTGTTGAGACAGACCAGGTGGGCGCTCGTTTTTCGGGCCTGCCTGAGCATGGCGCCGACGAGCAGGTTTCCGAGCCAGGGCAGATGCTGCAGCGGTTCTTTTGTTTCCCACGCATCCCATAGCAGGGCGGCGCTCAGCACGGGCGGCTTGCCGGTGGTCCGGTTCAACACGGCCCGCCACTCCGACAGCCGTTCGTCCTCGTTCCAGTCCAGATCGTAGACGAGCGGACTTTTTTCGCCCATCGGTACCTGCTGCGGTCGCGACACCGGCGCGGCGGCGAGCCCGTCGAGCACATTGCGCGTGCGATCGAGCAGCGCATCGATGGCGGCAAATTCGCCGCCGAGGCCATCGTTCAGATCGTCGTTGGCCGGCTCGTCCGCCGCTTCATCGCCGCCGCCCATCGCCGCCGCCGCATGACTCTCCGGTGGCAGAGCGTCCTGAGTGCTGGCGCCACGCCCGCGCAATTGTCCTAGGCCGTTCGGGCTCAGTGCCCAGTCCGGCCGGTTGGCAACAATCAGCCGCCGTGCCCGCAGCACGGCATGGGCACGGGTGAGTTCGTGGGTCGGCGTGCGGATGTCCATGTGGGTGTCGTGCAGGACCAGATCCTCGACATGGACAAGCTCGCCCTCGAGCCACAGTGCGGCGGCGGCGTCGTAGAAATGCGTGCGCGCGACAAAACCCTCGCGCACCGCACTTTTGGCCAGCCGCTCATCGAGGCGCGCCAAACAATCCTCCGCGGTGACGAGCGGCCCCGCAAGCTCGCGCCACGGGATCGCATTGGTAGGATCAAAGTCAAAAAGAGTCATCGGGCGTCGTTCCGGCCTTCGCCCTGCCGCTGCCAATTGAAATTCTTAGGTAAAAATCGGCGCACCCGCTCGCGGGCCGCCGCGAGCCTCTCCTGATGCAAACTGGCGACTTCGTAAGCCATTGATATCGCTTTAGCCGATTCGCCGTGCTGAAGCTATTGTACACTTTACTTCACTCACACTGGGTCTCTCAGCGGCGTATTATCACTATCGATAAGTACCTCTTATCGATAGTGATTGTTTTCGCGGCGCAAATCAGCCAGAATCGCCCTTCAGATGCCCGCTGGCGACGTTCGGCACGGGCTAAAAAGCAAGGCGCGGGCGTTTTGCCGCGCAAAAAAGGGCCGCCCGGCATGAGCGAAGAAAAACCCGTCCGCCTGCCCGACGCCGCAACCGTCGAGGCCGTGCTCGCCAGCCTCAATCCCGCCTCGGCCGACGCCGAGCTCGTCCCTGCCCTCGCCAACGCTTTTCCAGGCTTTGATTTCACGACCGCGGCGGTCGACGATTTTTACTGGCGCGGCGATGCCCGCACGGTTCTTGCCGCCGACGGCACGCGCATCGGCGACCACCGTGCCTGGGTCGAACGCGAGCTGGAAGAACTCAGCGGCGACCTCATCGCCTTCTGGAACCGGTATCGTACGGGCGCGCTGAGGTTTGCCGAATGGCGCGGCACCTCCGTCGTCGCCTTCGCGCCGACCGGCCCGGGCGTCGCCGATTTTGTCCAGCTCTCGCTTGGCCGCGAGATCGAGGTTCTCGCCGGCCCGGTGGTCGATCCCGATTATCGCCCTTATAGCGCCGACGATCTTTTGGACCCGTCCTGGGTGCGGCGCGAGCCAGCCACGGACGCGCCGCTGCTTTCCGGACCGCTCTACAGGCTGGGCGGCCGCGCCGCCGGCGGCATCGTTCACATGCGCAGTTTCCTGGCGCGTCGGGCGCGCATCGAAGCAGAACAGCGGCAGGCACAGCGCCCGGAACTCGAGGCCCGCATCATCCGTCAGGTCGGCCCCGACGGCACACGCGACACCGCGTTTTTGGACGCCAATCCGGACTGGTTCGATTTCGTGCCGCGCGAGAACCGCTTTTTTGCCGACTGGGAGCGGTCGAGCGCCTGCACCCACCGCATCTTTCACCATTGGGCCTTCGACATCCACGATCTTGAGCATGGTGGCCGGCGCGAGATCGGTTTTATCCCGCGCCCGCTCAAAATGCCTGC
Source organism: Mesorhizobium sp. 113-3-3 (assembly GCF_016756495.1). NCBI lineage: Bacteria > Pseudomonadati > Pseudomonadota > Alphaproteobacteria > Hyphomicrobiales > Phyllobacteriaceae > Mesorhizobium > Mesorhizobium sp. 113-3-3. The sequence continues at coordinate 303,426 of NZ_AP023244.1, read as the reverse complement.
CGAGAAGCTGGTGTTGGAAGACGGCCTTTCGGTGCACCGCCTGATGGAGCGGACCGAGGCGATCGATACCGAGATTGGGCTCCGCTTCGCCTGGTTTTTTCTGATGACCCACGGCCACTGGGTCGATCCGGACGTCGGCGAGGCGATCGCTGAAGGCGTGCGCCAAGGACGGGTGCGTTTGCCCCGTCGAGACGCCGGCGTCCTGCTCGCCTGGGCCGACCGGCGCTATCTGTTCTGAGCGGTCGCCATGGACCTTCGCCTGCCAAAACCCGTATCAGACCAAAAACTGCGCCGTGCAGAGGCGCTTGACGCACTGGATTCGGTGCTGCCCTTCGACCGCCGCGACCGCCTGGCCGAGCTCCTCTCCGACGATGACGTCGAGACGCTGCGCCACCTCGCCAGGGAAGGGATTGGCGACAACTCTCTTCGGGCGCTCGCTTCCGACCTTGGCTATCTCGAGGCCTGGTGCCAGGCGTCCACTGGACAGCCCCTACCCTGGCCGGCGCCGGAGGCGCTTTTGATAAAATTCGTCGCGCATCACCTCTGGGATTCTGCGAAACGCGAAACCGATCCGGCGCACGGCATGCCGGCCGACGTCGCGGCGACGCTGAAATTGCAAGGGCTTTTGCGCAGCGACGGACCGCATGCGCCGAACACGGTGCGCCGGCGTATGGCCAGCTGGTCGACGCTGACGCAATGGCGCGGCTTTGCGGGAAAATTCAATGCGCCGGGGCTGCGCAGCGCCTTAAAACTCGCTGTCCGCGCCAGCCCGCGGCCGCGCGGACGAAAAAGCCAGAAGGCGGTGACGGCCGACATTCTGGGCGCGGTCCTCAAAACCTGCGCCGGCGACCGCCTTGTCGACCTGCGCGACCGCGCCGTGCTGCTCGTCGCCTTCGCCTCCGGCGGCCGCCGTCGCAGCGAGGTTGCGGCCCTGCGCGTCGAGCAGATCGTTGCGCAGGATCCGGTCCCGGCCGATCCGAAGGATCCTGAAAGCCCATCGTTGCCTTGCCTGAAAATCCGGCTCGGCCGAACCAAAACCACCGAGGCCGACGCGGACGCTTTTGTCCTGCTGGTCGGACGGCCCGTGCTGGCGCTGCAGGAGTGGTTGGAACGATCGGCGATCACAGAAGGTTCAGTGTTTCGCGGCATCGACCGTTGGGGCCATCTCGAGCGAAAGGCCCTCACCCCACAAGCCGTCAACCTGATCCTGAAACGCCGCATCGCCCAGGCCGGGCTCGATCCAAAGCTTTTTTCCGCCCACGGCCTGCGCTCCGGTTTTCTGACCGAGACCGCCCGCCGCGGCATTCCGCTGTCGGAAGCCATGCAGCAATCGCAGCATCGCTCCGTGCAACAGGCATCGCGTTATTACAACGACGCCGAGCGCCAATTGGGACGCGCCGCGCGGCTGATCGTCTGACCTGCCCACGCATCGCATGAGCGTCGTGTTGGACGGCCTGGACATTGGTTCGCCCGCGCCGGTGCCGATAACTGATGATCTTGTCGGATCTCGCAAGCTGCTACTCAGTGCGAAGCAGTCTGTCTGTACCTATTTCTCTAAAAACGACCCCTCGGCGCTGCAATAGTCGGGTTGCGCGCTCGGGCAGCCATATCGCTACGTGAGATCGCTACCAACTCGAGCACCTGCATGAGCGAACCCCATGAGCGACTGCAAATTGGTCGGACGCATCAGTCAGAAACCTGCTCGATCCAGCCCCCCGGGTTGGTCTCGTCGCCGAACCGCCCGCCACCTGACGAATGACCAAAGGACGTTGTCCTCGCTTCAGATCAGCCTTCAGTCTTTGATCCGCGGCTGACCGTCGACATCTTCGAACCGCTTGTACACGGCCCAGGCATCGGCTGGAACGGCGCTGCCAGCCCGCGTCAGCCAAGCCGCGCGATCAGCCTCGGAAAGTGAGTTCACCACACCATTCCGGCGGTTTCATCGGGCGTCGGTTCCCGGTCATGCTCGGTTTTCATGCCTTCGATGATGCTCGTCGAGACAAGCATTGCAGCCACCGTCTATGCCCCATGGAGCGGATCGAGCCCCCCTCTTCGTGATCTGCACCCATGTCGCTCTCGGGGCCTAGGTAGACGCGCTTGCCGTCGGCGTCCGCTCCGATAGTGACCTCTGGTTGATCTCGCCGACCAAATCGACCAAAATTCCTCCAGATGTCGCCGGCGATGACAGTCGGCCTTGCCACCGATACGCGTTTCTTTCGCTCTGCCGAAGAGAGCCTTGCCTGACCACGGGACCCCTCTGCCCGACCGCGCTTCCGTCGAAACCGAGCTCGCATCTGTGAAGTAGCAGTCGGTCGACGCCAAGCTCGCCCCTGCCCTCAATAAGGCCCCTTTCTAGGCTTTGCCTTCACCGTCGTGACGATCGACGATCCCAATTGGAGGAATCCTCACGCTGTTGTCGCTGCCGACGGCAATTGTTGCGGCAACCACCGTGCCCTGGATCGAAGGGAGCTGATCGAACTCAACGGCGACCTCACTGCCTTCTGGAACTGGTATCGGCGAGGACAGGAAAAGCTTCGCCGAATGGCGCGGCGTCAGCGCCTTCGCCTTTGGGCCGACCGGGCCGGGCGTCGCGGACTTCGCCGACCTGGGTGCGGCGCGAGCCTGTGATCGACGCGCGCGCTTGCCGGACTCGTATACCGGCTGCCCGGCCACGCCGGTGGCGGCATCGTCCACATCACGCCGTGCTGTTCGGCTGAAAATGCTCCCGCCGGGCTCCAAATGCCTCTGACACGCAAATTCGCGCTTCCCGTCGACACGAGAGGCAGAGCAACTTTCCGCGATGTCAGAGGCTGTAAAATTCGACGCATGTTTTGGCGCGAACGCAATACTCATCGCGCGAACCCAGCCTCCCGGCTTGACCATAAGTTTGCCCCAGTGCGTTGTCGCCGCCTTCTCGGCTAATTGCCCGGCGCGATCTAGCGACGACTTCGCGCAGTCACCAGCCGGCCGGGCCGGCGAGCAGCACAATAGCGGCGGTGCCAGAACGTCGAGTTGGCCGCGGCCAACTTTGCACTTTGACCATGACGGAGGCACTATTGGCGGCAAGCGATTCTCCAGAAATAAGCAGTTGGCCGCGGCCAACTTTGACCGTGGTTCGCCGGAAACCGTTGAATCCCAAGGGTTCTTGGCATGGTTACCGAATCGTGCCATTTTCAATACGGTTTTTTAGCAATTCGCCGCTAAAAAGCGCATCGAAAGGGGAAATCGATGTTGCAGACTCAAAACGTATCGACGGCCATTTCTTCCGACGCGCGGATTGCTCATCATGCGCGCCAGCTGTCCATGCAGCTGCAGCTACTGCGAGAGCGCCTGTTCCCACCGTCCTCCCAGAAGATGTTGAAAACGTTCACCTCCGGCGAGGCCGCTCAGCTCGTCGGAGTATCAGACGGCTATTTACGGCAGCTTTCCATAGATGGCAGAGGCCCTACGCCTGAGGTGTCCCAGACGGGACGACGTTCGTACTCTCTCTCCCAAATTCATGAGTTGCGTCAATACATGGCTTCTATCAAGCCGAAGGATGCACTCACTTACCTTCCGTGGCGGCAGAGAGGTGAGAAGCTCCAGACGATTGCCGTCGCCAACTTCAAGGGCGGTAGTGCAAAGACAACGACGTCCATCTACCTCGCACAGTATCTTGCTCTGCAGGGATATCGCGTTCTCGCGGTTGATCTCGACCCGCAGGCTTCGTTGTCGTCGATGCTCGGTGTTCAGCCGGAGTTCGATCTCGCGGAAGGCGATACCCTCTACGGTGCGATCCGTTACGACGAGAAACGGCGGCCGCTGAAGGAAATAATCAGAAAAACGTACTTCGCTGGCCTCGACCTCGTTCCCGGAAATTTGGAACTGATGGAGTTCGAACACGAAACCCCGACTGCGCTGATGGGGCAGCGGAAACCAAGCAATAGCGGAATCTTCTTTCGGCGCGTCGGCATGGCCTTAGCCGAAGTTGAAGCCGATTATGATATTGTGGTGGTCGATTGCCCGCCGCAACTCGGATACCTGACACTCGGTGCGGTTTGTGCAGCGACATCGCTTCTCATCACCGTCCATCCTCAGATGGTCGACGTGGCGTCAATGTCGCAGTTTCTGCTCATGACTTCCGACCTTCTGTCGGTCGTCCGGAACGCAGGCGGCGATCTAAACCACGATTTCATCCGGTATGTCATAACGCGCCATGAGCCGCATGATGGTCCGCAAGCACAGATCGTTGCCCTGTTGAGAAGTCTCTTTGGGGAAGAGGTTTTGGCGGCGACAGTCTTGAAATCGACGGCGATCGCCGATGCCGGGCTTACGAAACAGACACTCTATGAGATCGAACGTGGACAAGTTCGCCGCTCGACATTCGACCGGGCACTCGAATCTCTTGATGCAGTCAACGGGGAAATCCTCGGCGACATCGAAAAGGCATGGGGGAGGTCATGAGCAGGCGAGACGTTCTGAACGGAATATTTGCCGATACGACGCGAGAGTTGGCCGCGGCCAACTTTTCCAGAGAGACGGATAGCGGTCGTGTTCTGGCGGGGCCTGTAAGGACGATGGGACTTGCCCTCGACCGCATGGACCAGGAAGCCAGAGAACTTCAAGAAGCCTTGAAGTCCGGCGAGAGGGTTGTCGAACTCGATCCCGAACTCATTGACGGTTCATTCGTGCGTGATCGTCTCGACGGCGAGGTAGCCGCTACGGACGATATTGTGAGGTCGATCGAGGAAAACGGCCAAGAAGTGCCCATCCTCGTCAGGCAGCACCCCGATATCGAAGGACGATATCAGGTTGCCTATGGCCATAGGAGGCTTCGTGCTGTCCGGCTCCTGAGGCGGAAGGTAAGGGCGGTTGTCAGGCCATTATCGGACAATGAACTCGTAGTCGCGCAAGGTATCGAAAACACCGCGAGAAAGGATCTCTCTTATATCGAGAGAGCCGTCTTTGCCCTAAGCCTCGAAACACACGGCTTCGGCCGCGATCTGATCATGCAGGCGTTAAGCACTGACAAGACGGAACTGTCGAAACTGCTGTCCGTCGCCAAGGGCATTCCAGACAGCCTGGTCAAAGTCATCGGTGCCGCACCCTCTATGGGCCGTCGCAGGTGGATGGATATTGCCGAAAAGATCACTGATCCCAAAGCGCTAGAAGCCGCCAAAAATGCCATCCACAGGCCTGAGTTCGAGGCCTTGGGCTCGGACGAACGCTTCATGATGGTTTTGGCTGAAGTTTCGAAGAAGCCGCAGCGAGAACAGATCAGGGAGTGGAAACCGAACGGCGGCAAGGTCGCGGCAAAGATCAAGGACACCGGGAGGGCCTATACGCTCTCCCTCAAGACTGCCGGAGCCGATGAAGGTTTTGGCGGATATCTGACAGAACGGCTGGACGATCTCTATGCCGACTGGCAGGCAAACAGAAAATCGAAGCAGGAGTAAACCGCAAAAGAAAAAGGCCCCCAAACGACCTTAGCCGTGGAAGCCTCTTTCAAAGTTGTCGCAAACTGAGAATCGCATTTCCACGAATCACTGTCAAGAGTCTAGGCGTCGATTCGGCGAGCGGATTTCTTTTGCCTAATTGAAGGCGAAGGAAAAATGGAGACGGGTATTGCAACGACGCCCTTTGGGCGGCGGCCGATGTCGCTTGCCATGCTGGCATCGCAAAACGATTCACGTGAAATCCCCAAGGGCAGGGTCGTCGACAAATGGCAGATCTACCGCAATCTCTGCGAGGGCAAGAGCATCGTCGGCATCGGCGATCGCGCTTTGGCCGTGCTCAATGCGTTGCTATCATTCTATCCCGACAGCGAATTGAGCGAGGAAAACGATCTCATCGTCTTTCCCTCGAACGCACAGCTGTCGCTTAGGGCGCACGGGATGCCGGAGCCCACGGTCAGGCGGCACCTGGCGGCTCTTGTTGACTGCGGGCTGATCATCCGTCGGGATAGCCCGAACGGCAAGCGTTACGCCCGCAAGGGCCGGGGAGGGCAGATCGAGGAAGCATTTGGCTTCTCCCTGGCTCCGCTGCTGGCCCGTGCTTACGAGTTTGAGGCCGCGGCCGAGCGTGTTCGTGCCGGCAACCGGGCGCTCAGGCTTATGCGCGAGCGGATCACCTTGCACCGCCGTGACATCCACAAGCTGATCGAAGCGGCCGTTGACGAAGATGTCCCGGGCGACTGGGGAGGCCTGTGGAAGCGTTTCCGCGGCGTTGTGGAGGCAATCCCGCGCCGAGCCTGCATTGCCGAGCTGGAACCGATCGTGGCTGAGCTTGCCGCATTGCATGACGAAGTGGATAAGCTGCTGGAAATTCACATGAAATCTGCAAATCCGAGCGGCAATGACTCTCAAAATGAGCGGCAGCAATCTGATTCAAACACCGACTCTATTCTTGAATTTGAACCTGCTTTAGAGAAAAGCGAGGCGACGGCCGAGCCCAGGACGAGGACCGCGGAGGCGCCGAAAACATACCCGCTGGGGATGGTGCTGAAGGCCTGTCCCGAAATTGCGGATTATGCCGTCGACGGGATCGGCAATTGGCGCGATCTCATGATAACGGCCGCCCAGGTGCGGGGTTTTCTGGGGGTTTCGCCTTCAGCGTATGAGGAGGCTTGCCATGTGATGGGCCAGGAGACCGCGGCGATCGTGATTGCCTGCATTCTGCAACGGGCGCAGCACATCAACTCGGCTGGCGGTTATATGCGGGTACTCACCGAAAAGGCGAGGGGAGGGGAGTTTTCGGTTGGACCGATGCTGATGGCCGCGCTGAAAGCCAATGGGACGACCTCAAGGATGACAGGATGACTCGCGGCCTGTCATATATCCGGATGGTGGCCCCTCGGGCCGCGGTCATCGGCTTGCTGGTCGCAAACCGTCTCCTGCTGACAGCGAAACCGAACCAGGACCCTCGGTGCAAGACGGATCCGTCGAAAACTGGCTTTTGAGAAGGCCTGTCGGGTCCGGTTTTCAAGCTAAGTCTGAGCACCAGGTCAGCCGGTATTATGTCGCGGGGGATGGCAACGAAAAAGCGCGGCGGATCTGCCCCGGCATGGTCTGCTTTCGGTTGAACGCCGACCCGAAGGATATCCGCCCAGCGCGCTTCGCCGAATTTGTAAACGGCTAGCTCCAGCGACGCCCCTGGCGAGGGGCCGGCCTTCACTGCCATCGCCGCCGGTTGCGCGGCCGAGAAATGTTGAAATTTCCACAATTGACGATAGTCTAGACGCGTCAAAGGCGGGGTCAGAATTGCGTAGGGGGAGATATCATGGAGTATAGATCGCAAATTCCTAATAAAGCTTCTTCTGTATCTACCCATGTCCCTTGAGAAGAGATGGCCGAAATATTGGGTATCGATCCGTGGGAGGAGCCAGTTCGCGCCCGCGACGCGGTTCGCAGTCATCTCGATCGGCTGGTGTGGCTCCTGACTACGGGACTTTTCAAAGACTGACGGCAAAAGCGCTCATAGAATCGGCGCGAATTCTTTGCCGGTTGATGGACCAAATCCGCAGCCGTTGCGCTCGGATGGAAAGCCGTGAAGCTTCCGCTTCGTGTTGCCGTCCGGTGTACAAGGAGTTTCTGACTGTCTGAACGTATGATCGAATGCGGTCTTCGGTCAGGCCTTTGAGCGCGGCACTTGTCGAAGCTGCTGGTCGGTATGGTGATCTGCGGATCGGGTGCAAATCTCACGTGCGTGCTTGTTTTACTCTTCACTCGTCTCCTCTTCCGTCTTGACTAGTACCAGCCGACCGCCTATCCCACCGTCGCGTTAGCACTCGCGTGTGGCGAGTGCTAACGGGCTCCGGCGACGGAGAACCAGTCAACATCCGCACCAGGGATATCCAAAAATGGCAAAGTCGAAGTTCCGCCCGCTTCATGACCGCGTGGTCGTTCGCCGGGTTGAATCCGAATCCAAGACCGCCGGCGGGATCATCATCCCGGATACGGCGAAGGAAAAGCCGCAGGAAGGCGAGATCATCGCCGTCGGTTCCGGCGCCCGCGACGAAGCCGGCAAGCTCGTCCCCCTGGACGTCAAGGCTGGCGACCGCATCCTGTTCGGCAAGTGGTCGGGCACCGAAGTCAAGCTCAATGGCGAAGACCTTCTGATCATGAAGGAATCCGACATCATGGGCATCATCGGCTGAATATCGGCCTCACCGTCATCTAAATCTGCGGGCTCGATCAAAGCCCCTGCCAGGAGCTAAACATGGCTGCCAAAGAAGTAAAATTCTCCCGCGACGCCCGTGAGCGCATGCTGCGCGGCGTCAACATCCTCGCCGACGCGGTGAAGGTCACGCTCGGCCCCAAGGGCCGCAACGTGGTCATCGACAAGTCGTTCGGCGCCCCACGCATCACCAAGGACGGCGTCACCGTCGCCAAGGAAATCGAGCTTGAGGACAAGTTCGAGAACATGGGCGCGCAGATGGTCCGCGAAGTTGCTTCGAAGACCAACGACATCGCCGGCGACGGCACCACGACCGCGACGGTTCTCGCGCAGTCGATCGTCCAGGAAGGCCACAAGGCGGTTGCCGCCGGCATGAACCCGATGGACCTGAAGCGCGGCATCGACCTCGCCGTCACCGAAGTCGTCGTGGCGCTCGGCAAGGCCGCCAAGAAGATCAAGACCTCCGAGGAAGTCGCCCAGGTCGGCACGATCTCGGCCAATGGCGACGAGTCGGTCGGCGCCATGATCGCCGAAGCGATGCAGAAGGTCGGCAACGAGGGCGTCATCACGGTCGAGGAAGCCAAGACCGCCGAGACCGAACTCGAAGTCGTCGAAGGCATGCAGTTCGACCGCGGCTACCTGTCGCCCTACTTCGTCACCAACGCCGACAAGATGGTTGCCGATCTCGAGGACGCCTACATCCTGCTCCACGAGAAGAAGCTCTCCAACCTGCAGGCCATGCTGCCGGTCCTCGAGGCCGTCGTGCAGACCTCCAAGCCGCTGCTCATCATCTCGGAAGACGTCGAAGGCGAGGCCCTGGCCACGCTGGTCGTCAACAAGCTGCGTGGCGGCCTGAAGATCGCCGCCGTCAAGGCGCCGGGCTTCGGTGATCGCCGCAAGGCCATGCTGGAAGACATCGCCATCCTCACCGGTGGCCAGGTCATCTCGGAAGACCTCGGCATCAAGCTCGAGAACGTCGGCCTCAACATGCTCGGCCGCGCCAAGAAGGTGTCGATCTCCAAGGAGAACACCACCATCGTCGACGGCGCCGGCAAGAAGGCCGAGATCCAGGGCCGCGTCGCCCAGATCAAGCAGCAGATCGAGGAGACCACCTCGGACTACGACAAGGAGAAGCTGCAGGAACGTCTCGCGAAGCTCGCGGGCGGCGTTGCCGTGATCCGCGTCGGCGGTGCGACGGAAGTCGAAGTCAAGGAAAAGAAGGACCGCGTCGATGACGCCCTCAACGCGACCCGCGCGGCCGTGGAAGAAGGCATTGTCGCTGGCGGTGGCGTGGCCCTGCTGCGCGCTTCGGCCAACCTCAAGGCCACCGGCGCCAACTCCGACCAGGCCGCCGGCATCAACATCGTGCGTCGTGCGCTGCAGGCTCCGGCCCGCCAGATCGCGGCCAACGCCGGTGCGGAAGCTTCGATCGTTGCCGGCAAGATCCTCGACAACACGGGCGCGACCTTCGGCTACAACGCCCAGACCGGCGAATATGGCGACATGATCGCCATGGGTATCGTCGATCCGGTCAAGGTCGTTCGTACGGCTCTGCAGGATGCGGCCTCGGTCGCCGGCCTGCTGGTCACCACCGAAGCCATGATCGCGGAGGCTCCGAAGAAGGAGTCGGCTGGCGGCGGCATGCCTGGCGGCATGGGCGGCGGCGGCGGCATGGGCGGTATGGGCGGCATGGGGGGTTTCTAAGTCCTCACGGCTCAACAACTCGGGAGGGCGGCAGCAATGCCGCCCTCAGACCGCTGATATTCCCCGTCGATTTTCGGCGGGGTTTTGTTTTATGTGATTGAAGTGCGTTGGAAAGGCGGGCGAGACTCGCCGCCATGGCGTCATGTGACGGGCACACGGTCCTGCCGGACGGGCAATGGCGGCATCTCACCATCGGCCGTCCGCCAGATCCAGGAATCGAACTCCGGTCGTGATGCGATCAATTCGCCCAGCGTCTCCTCATATGCGTGATCGGAAGAAGGAGGAACGACGTAAAGTCCAACCGGTCGCGGCGGAATTTGCAACATCGCGGCCACGGCCGGCTTGTCCAGCGGCAAGCTGTAGCGCAGACTCTTCACACTTCGCTCTCTCACCCTGGCGAGCGCATCGAGCAGCTTCTTTTCATAGGCGGACTCGTAAGGCACCCAATTCTCCGCCACCACCATGACTGCCATTTCCTCGATCACCGCCAGCCCCGCCGGCGTCAACCCGAAGGTGGCAATAGCGATCAAATGGGATGCCTCATCCGCACCCCAGAGAGCCATCTCGGGTTCAAAACGGGTTTGGAGCCGACGGTACAGACCATCGTCGAGAAGGAACACGAACCCGGGCATGTGCTTGACGACCAGCTTGTGACCGCTGCGGGCAACGCCGAATTCCTTGACCTCACCGACAAGGATCATCAGCTTTCTTGGACCGCTCTTGGGGGGTACCGCAGACGCAAGCGCCTCCGCGCGTCTCTGTTCTATCGCGGTTTTGTCGGGGGACCGGAACGGTTCTGGTACGAACAATATGTCGCTCAGCGGTCCGCCCTTGACCGTCATCTGGCGCGCGGCCTCGATGAGGTGCCAACGGATGTTCCACCAATGGCGTTTACCAGCCCATCGGGATGTCCAGACGTTGAGTTCGGCTTCATGCCACAGGTAATGAAGTAGGCCGCGCGGCGACAGTTTCTTCGTGTCCCCGGCCACACTGTCCGATCCTCCGGCGCCCACAGGAGGCGCCGATCGAGCGCCAACTTTCGAAAGACTGAAATCCAGCTTGAGCGCCGCCATCCCGCTCTCTGAATCGACTTGGATCGCGCTGCCCATCAGCACGCCGAGCCCTGACAGTTCGTCGGGCGGCTCGTACGAGAAACAGGAAGGATCATGACCACCGCCGGACAGCGGCATCCGTTTGACGACATATTGATCACCAACCTGCGCGATATACATCGCGGGGCCCGGCTCCTTGCACAGGCAAAGCGGCCGGACTTTCCTCCGATAAGCATCCGCAAGCGCATCCTGAAGATCCGGCGCCGCCTCCTCGATCACCTGGTCAGCAAGACTGAAACGTCGCATCGCCTCCATTGCTCCGGACGCCGCCGCATCCCCACGCCCCCATTGACTCATAGTTTTGCCATCGAAGCAAGTCGGCGCGCCCTTGACGGAATGACGGACGCGTCAGCGCGGCGGACCGGCCAGCAGAGGAAGAGGGCAGGCGGGGCTTGCGGTGGCGGTCGCAGGTCCGGGAGAGAGGCTCCCGGCGTCCGCCGCGGAGCAAACCCATGACACAGATGGAAATTCAATCGCCAACGCGGAACATGCGGGCAGGCTATAAGGTGGATGTGAGCCGCGGCCAGCGTATCGGCCGCGTGTCTTCGGAATGGTTCAACCGCCCGGCCGACGAGCGATACCTGTCCCTCAGCGACCTCTGGAATTCGGTGAAAGCCCGGTCCCAGCGCAGCCGTACGCGCATCGTCGAAAGCGAACGTATCCGCGTTGAAGCCAGTCGCAACGACGCGGAACGTCTCACGCTCATGCTGCCAGACGCGGAGGCACCGGTTGCGCCCACACACTGGAGTTTTGGTCAGCTTGCCAGCCTGGTCGGCGCGCCGGCCACCTATCTGCGCCAGCTCCCGGCCCCGCTGGCAGCGATCAATCTGCAGTACGGCCTGACCTCACAACGGGCAGAGCAGGTCAAAACGCTCGAGATTGAGAACGGCCGCCTCGAACTGCGAGCGGTTACGGGTCCGGATTATGGCCGTTATCTAAACAGTCAAGCTGTCTCACCAGCTTTTCACTGATCCCATTCCACCGACGTTGCGCCCGACGCTGCCCGCGAGCGGTGGCGATCTCGTGCGCTTGCGTCGCTCCCAAGGAGCTATCACGATGTCTACCAGGATACAGTCCGGAGCGCGCGCCGACGTTTACACGCGCATCACCGCCGAGATCATAGCGGCAATCGAAGAAGGTGCAGGTGATTGGCGCGCGCCCTGGTTCCACAACGGAACCAGCGCCGCCCGCCCGACCAACGTCGCATCGGACAGGCGCTACCGCGGTATCAACACGGTGGCACTGTGGGTCGCAGCCATGGCCAACGGTTACGGCGATGGCCTATGGGGCACCTATCGGCAATGGCAGGACGCCGGAGCGCAGGTGCGCAAGGGCGAACGCTCGACCACCGTCGTGCTGTGGAAGCAGATCGCTTCGTCCGACTCGGCGGATGACGATGATGGCGACGACAGCGGCCGTGTTCGGATGTTCGCCCGAGCCTTCTCGGTGTTCAACATCGCGCAGGTGGATGGATACGAACGTCCGCCAACGAGCATCTTGCCGGAGGAAGAACGTCTGGCTCACGCCGAGGCCTTCATCGCCAACCTCGGGATCAAGACCGTGTTCGGCGGTTCGGAAGCCTGCTACGTTCCTTCCTCGGACACGGTGTTCATGCCGGACTTCGCTTCTTTCCGGGATGCCGCGTCGTTCTACGGGGTCTGGCTGCATGAGAACGGCCACGCCTCCGGGGCAAAGCACAGGCTGGACCGTGATCTCTCGGGCCGGTTCGGCTCGGCTGCCTACGCGGCCGAGGAGTGCTGCGTGGAGATTCTCAGCGGGCTTGTGCTTGCCGATCTCGGCATCGCCCACCATCCGCGCCCTGATCATGCCGCGTACATTGCCTCGTGGATCAAAGTATTGAAGGAGGATCCCCGCGCCATCTTCACGGCTGCCGGCAAAGCCCAGCAGGCAGCCGATTGGATGCATGAACAGCAACCTGCGCCCGCGTCATCCAACGTCACCGATGAGACGGAGGCGGGCCACCTTGCTTCTCCTGTTCTCGTCGGCGCGTTGTAGCAAAGCGCGAACCTGGACGTGCTGGGCGATCACATTCTCCCGATCACGCCGCTGCCGCTCCACGTCAATCTGCGAGGGGCGGGGCTCCTCGAGCCGGCACAGCTTCGCCGCCTCGGCCGCCTCCCGCAGTTCTGCGAGTATGGCTGGAGCACGGTTCGCGGTTGCGCGGCTGACGCCGGCTTCCCGTGCCAGATCGGCAACCGTCAGGCGGCCCTCCGACCTGAACGCATTCCCTGAGACAAGACGGGTGAGCGCTTCGCGAAGCGCTCCCTCTGTTGAAGTGCTGACAGGCTTCACGAGCGTTCCTCCAGCAGCGGCGCTATCAGCTTGCGCATTCGGTCCCGGTCCTGCCGGATCGCGGTTCGCTGCACGTTCGACAATCTCTTCTCTTCCAGCATCGCCTCGGCGTGAGCGATTGCGGCCTGCCATGGCGGCAGATGACGACGGGCAATGCAGGAGTTCGGGCAGCGGTCAGGGGCGCAGTTCGACAGGATGGGCTGGCTCTCCGAACCTGTCGACCGGCCAAGACAAAGCGCGGTCGCTGGCTCGAAGAAGCAGTCGTTCAGGTAGCCGACGTGCAGCGTGCGCGCGAGGTGAGCAAGCATCGCCTTCACCCGTTTGCCGTCTGCGATCGTTCCTGGCAGAGGACCGACCTCCCGGGCGGCACGGTCCATCTCGTGCGTGACGCGGGAAGCGCCGGGGCCGGCCAGTCGTTCGCCACGCTGCGCCGCTTCGTAGTGCGCAACGATGTCGTCGAGCTGTCCCAGATAATGTTCTTGCTCCACCTCCTGACGGAAGCCGGAAGCCGATGATCCGGCATAGCCGTCGAACATTGCGACAGAGGCATGCTTGTACTGGATCTTGCCGGCGACCACTCCGAATGGCCGGTTGGCGATATACCATGCCACGGTTCGGCGGAACTGCCGTGTGTTGAAGATCCAATTCCGTCCTTCAACAAGCGGGATTGTCGGCTCATCCGGCGCGCCGAAGTGCTCGTCCAGATGCTCGCGATACCGATTGATCTGCCGCACCACATGGGGCACGCCGCGATCGAGCGCAACGGCGCGATGCAGAACGATCCAGATGCCGTCGTCCTTGCGCCATGGCCTATGCCTTGCCGCCAGATGTTCGGCAATCTCCACGGCGCGGCCGACCGGCTCGATCGTCACCCATTCCTCCGGGTCTCCGCGCTCCTGCCGACCCTTGTAGACGACGCTGCGTATTGTCAGCCGTTCGATCATGCCGTCGGCGCTGCGCCTGCGTTGAAGGCAACCGGGTTGCATGGCCTGAACTTCACTGTCGCGCATGCCGGTCAAATAGGCGCACAGGATGTAGGCGGCGGTCTGAAGCTGGCGTTCCTCGTGCGCCAGCACAAAAGCATCGAAGCGCGACCGCCATGGCTGGCCGCTCTCGGGATCGTTGGAGATCGGTGTGTCCATGCCGCCTGGCTCGACGCCGAGTTCCTTCACAGCGTCGAGAAGCAGGCCATAGGCCGTCTTGTTCTGGATGAGGTTGGTGGGATGCACGCCGCTTTGCAACGAGATCAGCCGGATGTTCAGGACATGGCCATCCAGCCGCTGGTCGAGCGCGATCGCACCACAGATGCCACCCATGCGCTCGGGCTCGTTCCAGACGGGAATGCCTCGTTCCGCTTGACGTCGCCGCTCGATCCAGTCCGCCAGCCGCCCTTCGACGCTGCCGCGCCGGGCATAGCGCGGGCGCGCTGCATAGGCGGCCTCGAGGGAATCGAGTTCGTCGCGAGCAGCGAGGATATCGGTCGAGAACAGCTCGACATAGCGCAGCGACCAGCGGAGCAATCCGCCGATCACCGGCTCGGGAATGCGTGGCGTCATGTTCTCATATGGTCGGCCGCCGCAGCCGGCTACCTTGAAGATCGGCGTTCCGTTCCAGGGCACGAAGTCGAGGCCACCATGGGTCAGGAAGCGGGCCAGCCGATGAAGCTGAACGGCCGGTCTGAGGCAGGCGCCAACCCGGGTCGGCAACACGGAACGGTTCTTCTGGAGAGCGAGGTAAGCGTCGAGCAGATCCTGATCGATGAGCGCGGCATCGAACCGGCCCTCTCGTTCCCGAACGAACGCCATGAACTGGCGCAGGGTGGCAAGCGCTGCCCGCGCGCTCAACGGCCGCAGCCGTCCCGAGCGGTCCGGCAGGCGTTCGTTGAGCCAGGCGAAGATGTATTCCTTGGCCGTCACCCGCTCCACCGGGCAGGCAATATCGGTGAAGTCGATCGTTCGGAAGGCATTGCGCGCAGTCACATGGAAGATTACCGGATCGAGATCCCATACGTCGTCGCCGAAGCGCGAGAGCGTGTTCCGATCGGTCCCGTCCTTGAGCTTCATCGAGCAGAGCACGATGTCGCTGGGGCTGCGTATCGCCGATGGGCCTGTAGCCTGCGCGCTGTTGAGCGCCGTCATCGTGCCGTCGCCTCCACCGGTAGATAAAGGACCGTCGGCCCTTGCTCCGCGATCCGTGCCGCTTCAACGGCCTGCGGCGCAAAGGCGGGCAGGATCTGCTTCGTGATACGATGCCAGGGGCGGCCAAACTTGATCGACCACTCGGCGGCGTCGAGGACGGCGCGCTGATCGGTCATGAAGGACTGGAATGCGATGAGCGCCGGCAGCTTGCGCTCGGTGATCACGGCATTCTCGCATTCGAGGCGCCCCAGAACGGGGTCGGGCAGGGTTTGCCAGCTTCCGTGAACAGGCTCTCGTAAAAGCCGCCGCATCGCGCGAGCCAGACATCCTGTTCCTCTGTCGCCGGAGGCGGCTCTTGCCGCTCCACGACAAGGTCTTTCCGCTCGCTCGTGGCGATGCGCGGCTTCAGCGCAGCGTCGAGAGCATCGTGGAACGCGGCGGCCAAGGTTTGCTCGTGAACATGACGAAGGGCGGGTATGTCCGCATAATGACGGGCTGCGACGCCGATCGAGTGACCGACGGCGAACTGCTCGAGCTGGCCGTTCGTGCGTCGATACCATTCGGCCTTGTGGGTCTTGCGCAACCGCGACAGTCGCAGCCGCAGCGGCGCGCCATCGTCATCGACCAGGTGGTAGCGATCGACGAAGGTGGCGATGCCCTGGCCGCCTTCTTCGTTGGCCGGGCGCAGGCCGTCGATAGTCCAGAGTACCCACAGACGATCCGACCCAGTGTGACGCCGAGCGCGTTCGGTGAGCGCGATCGCCATTCTGACCAGCCCGCCGGGCGTGGCGCTCGACCCGTCCCGAACTCGCAGACGCTTCCACTCCGAGCCCCGTGCCCGGCGTTTGTAATACTCGATCTCGACATAGCCCTTGGTGGGATTGCGCAGGCAGTCGGCCTTCAGGCGGACCAGGCATTCCATCTCCATGCCCGTCTCCAGCGACAGCAGGGTCATGAACGCCGCAAGGTCGATCGGCGTGAGGTGGAACCCGCGATGCGGCACTTCGATTCTGCGATCGACCTTGCGGTAGGCAGCGAGATTGACGAAGCGCTTGAAGGCAGGGTGCCGCGTCTCGATCTGTCCGGATCGCACGATCTCGGCGATGACGACATCATGATGTACGCGCAGCCGCGCGCATGTATCCATTCCCGGCGGCGGCAGCGGAACGTCGTCGCCGAGCGCGATGCGCTGACGAGCCTCGATGATCTGAGCTCGTGCCGCCGCACGTAGTGCCTCGGCGATCCCGCTGCTATAGGCGTCGCGGGGCCGGCTGCCCCCACTGTCGCCATGACCGAGATAGCGCAGGCGGGACACGACGTCCGGGGTCAGCGCGCCGGGACGGTCCTCGACCGCGATGCGCAGCACGCTGATCAGCGCCGCCAGAAGGTGCCTTTGGAATAGTCGGCTCCCGGCATTCTGTTCGAGCCACGTCTCATAATCGTTGATCAACTCGACGGTGATGTCGCCCAATCCGTGCGGGACGATCTTCCGATCATCCAGGAACGACCAGAACCGGCGGAGATTGAGCACCTTGCGCTGCACCGAACGTCCGATCGGCGTCGGGCCCATCTGGCGGATGCGTTCCCGCATCAGCGGGGCGATCTCGGCAACGAAGGAGGGGTTCGACCAGGAACTCAGGTCGACGATGATCTCGCCGCCCGTATCGACGCGCACAGCGAAGCGGCGGGGATCGGCGACGATCACGGCGGTAACGGTGCTCTTATCCGGAGCCTCCGGCTGCGGCGGGAATGTTGCCCGTCGCCCCCGGCTCATGACGCGAGTTCCCCGGAGGTCACGTCGAGACCAAGGTTGCCCCCCGCCGCATCGACGATCTCCTGGCTATCTGCGAGGTGATCGAGATAGATGTAGGTGCTCTCGATTCTGCTATGCCCCATCAATCTTTGGAGCTTCAGCAGAGGATCACCAATCATTCGACGATAGGCGGAGCCGAGATGCCGCGATCGCTCGCTGACCACCCAGGCGACCTGCTCACGCAGAAGCAGCGTCAGCATGTGGACGGCAAAGCTGTGTCGCAGCATGTGAGGGGTCACGTGCATATCCGTGAAGCCGAGGCGACGGCATCTCTCGCTGGCGCGTCCGAACACGGCCTCCCACGACGCCATCGGCATCGGCTCCCCGTCTTCTGTCAGCCAGAGCGCCAGCGGCACGCCCGTCTCGGCGTCGACAAGGCGCGTCCGCTCCGACGGCGTCAACTGATCGACGCTTATCTTCAAGGCGCGGTCGCCATCGCTCAGGTGAAGGGCACGGTGCTCGCATGCGACAACCGGGATCGGGCTACGCTGGCGGATGCGACCCCTCCGCCGAACTCGCCCAAGCGCGTTGTGCCGTTCGATCCGGACGTAGTCGTGCAACTGCCCGATCAGACGGATCGGCATGCGGATGTCCCGACCGCGCGAGCCCTTTGCGGTCGCAGCCGCCAGTCGGAAGGGCAGCGATCGAGCAGTGGTGTCCAGGTGCACGTTCAGTTCCGGCAGTTCGCTCAGCAGCAAGCTTGAGGCTTCCTGCAACCGCAGGGCGGTCGTGATCAGCAGTTCCGCGAACAGCGCATTGCGCTCTCCATTGCGGCCTCGCCATGTCGGGTCTTCCCTGCCATCCGGAAGCCTGCCGCGCAGCCCGACATCGCGGAATGCCAGATAGCGCGGCATGTCGAGGAAGCGCATGTCGCCATTGCGGGCTCCGCTTTCCTTGGCGCAGTTCACCGCCATGGCGATGACCGCACCTGACGCTGATGCGCGGGACCAGAGCTGCCGATAGGTGAACGGAGCGGCGGCAATGATCTTCTCATCGACTGCCCACCGATAAAGCTTATCGAGCGCCGCGATCATCCGGTTCCAGGATGAGGCCGATATCCGGAACGGCGGTTCGGACATGCGCCGGGCGTCGTGGAATGCGGCGATATCATCGCGATCGGCTGACCAGAGAGACTTGCCATTCCGCCGCTCTTCGAGGAAGCGCATCCAGACGACGACGTCCCGCGCATAGGCGCGAAGGCTGTTCATCGAGCGCACGCCCATGATCGGGCACGATCGGAGGAAACGGTTGAGGTGGTGATCGTAGGCGCCGTCGCTTCCCGGAATGAACGGCATGCCCTCAATGAGGCCGACGTTGTCCGCGGCCGCTATCTCGTCTGAGGACAACTCGTATGTCGTGCCGTGGACCGTCACGGAGCGGTGCACGGCGCAAAGATCGGTAAAGAATACCTGCGGCAAAGGACCTCCCAACGGCGCCGAAGTTTTTGCCGGGGACGGGCTCGAGCCCGCCCCCGGCAAAAACTTCGCACCGGCATCACTCGACGATTCTATCTGTCTGACTGTCAGCGATACTAAGCGCCAACCCTGACGTCTGTAAGACAGGTACACAGAGTCTGGATAACGGGAGAATTTTCGACCACGAACTGGTCGAGGCCGTGCAGAAGATCGCCGGCAACGGGACCGGGGACACACGCTGGAAAACGCCCGGCGTGCTCGATTGGTCGACGGGAATCTACAATCCCAATGTCGACATCTCGAAAGATACGACGACGCTTTATGCATCCGATCGTGATGTCTTTCTCTTTCTGGTCGACGATCTCAATCCGATTGAGGCCGGAAAGCTTCCGAACGGTGAACCTGATCTCTTCTTCCACGGCTTCTACTGTTGGAACTCGGAAGTCGGCGCCAGGACACTTGGAATCGCAGGCTTTTATCTTCGTGCAGTGTGCCAGAATCGCAACCTCTGGGTGCGCCGTGTCGGCGCGATCAATTGAGTGAAGGAGACTTCTCAGGAAACCATCACCACGAGCGCGACATCTTCTTCACCGGCGCGTTCCCGCTCTCCGCTTATGCCGAGGCCGCGTGTGAGACCGGCAGCATCACCACAGCCATCCGTATCCTTTCCAATGCCGCGCAGGCTGGACGCGGGGAGGGGGTCTGATGCGTTTCCGTCCCTGGCCGAAACCCGAACCCTATCGGGACACGTCGCGCAAACGCGCCGCCTTCAAGCGCAAGCAGCGCCTAGAGCGCGAGGCATTGCCGCTCTTCGCCGAGATGATCGCGGCCCGACAGCACAGCGTCGAGGAAGAAATGACCCGCCGGCACGTCTGGTGGGAACAGCGCGAACACGAGCAGCGCGCCCAGCGCGCCGCCCGTTGGCGCGAAGCCCGTGCCCGGCTCGTTGCGCTCTCCGATCCGCTCCGTCGGACGATACGCAACGTCTGGCGGAGTTGCCCCTATCCGGCTGATCCCACCTATCTGCTCGATCTGCTTCATCAGATCGCGGTCGGCGGTGTCGATCCCATCGGCCGCCCTGGGTCTTCGACGGCAAGCGCCCGTCACGCCTGATCCGTCCAGCTTCGACGAAGCCTTCCGCGAGATCGGCCATCGAAAAATCGGCTGCGGCCCGAAGACTACGCCGGCCGACGAGTTCCTGTTCTGCGGCAATCTCGGTTCAGGCATCCTCTTCCTACGCACGCGCATCAGGCTCAACGATCCGCATGAGAGCTACCATACCTCCTCCAGCCACCGGCTTCGCGATTCCCATGTCGGGCGAGCCGGTCGCTGGATCGATCTCGAGGTGTGCGGCGACTGCCCGGATGTCGAACTCGAGCTGATCCGCCGCCTTGCCCAGGAGGCTGACACCCGCCCCGTCATTGTGCGTCGCGTCGCAAAGCTGATTTCTGGCGAGCGGGAGGGCGAGGCACAATGATGAGCCATCCTGAAACCTGCACGGCTTTGTCTCAAATGGAAGCCCGGTTGCGCGAAACGCGCCACAATCTTTACGAGCTCGAACGGTCTCTGCGCGATCGTGCGGAGGCAGAGGCGATCAGCTCGCGTCCGAAAAGGCATCGCTACAATCGCCGCATGTCGAACTGGAGCGGCGCGGACGAGGAAGCGTATCTCCGGATCCTCGACCGGCTCACAGACAACGCAGCCGCAGACCTCGAGCGACTGCGCTGCAAGGTCGAGCGCCAGGACGCAGCTATCGAAGCAATCCGGCGAAAATACCGCGTCGACGCCATGCGACCGATCTTTTCGCCACTGTAGCCGCCCGGTCGCAGTCATCGAACCAAACATCCGACAGCACCGGCCATCCCTTTCGTCCGAGGGGGTGGCTTTCGCCGTGACGGCTTTCAGGCGGACCCCTCCGTCGGCCGTCGCGGAGATCCCCTCATGCTGCAACAACCCGTGACAGACTATTCCGCCGACATCGCCGCCGCTCTGGCAACACCCGGCGGCCACCTCTCCATCGGCCGCGGCGGTTTCACCCTGCATTATCGCAACGGCGCAACGCTCTCCGGCTATAGCTGCCAGGCTATCAAAGCCCAATGCATCGCCGCCGGCCTTCCGGTCATCGACAGCCGGTGTGTGGCGTTCGACATCGTAGTGCAACTGACGCTGCGCGGACCGCTGGTCGCCGTCGGCCGCGATGCGCAGCCAGCCCCGTGGCACGGGCTCTCCTACGCACCGTTGCGCGCGGTCGCCATCCTCTACGCCGCCGCCGGCGCAGAGGTCTGGAACATCCCCGACGTCGAAACGGCGTCTGTGCCGGCCGAACGGAAGGCCGTACCATGAGCGGCCGCACCCTTCTCCAACTTTACACCACCATGGATGAGTTCGAGGCCCTGCATGAGCGGCAGGATCGCACACGCAGTACCAGCAAAACCGTCACTGTCGATCGCCAGGCGCTCATCCATATCCTCATGGACCATGCCCGCATGCTCGAGGCTCTGCGCAAGGCTGGCCGGGTCGATGTCGCCGATCCGCATCGAGGCCGCCGGCCTGCGCCGGCGCGGCGCCGCGAGAGGCAGAGGGGGGAGGGAGGGTTTCCGACGGGTTTGGAGGTTCGGGGAGAGGCCCCGGGCCGCCCGTCATGGAGACCCTGATTATGGCAAAGGCCAATCAGAAGATCGCAATGAACCCTTCGGAGAATATCGCCTACGACAAGCTCGTGCTGTCGCAGGAGAATGTCCGCCGGGTAAAGGACGGCGTGTCCATCGAGCAGCTCGCCGAGGACATCGGCCGGCGAAAGCTCCTGCAGAGCCTGAACGTTCGTCCCGTACTCGACGGGAACGGAGAGGAGACCGGCACCTTCGAAGTGCCGGCCGGCGGCCGCCGCTATCTGGCGCTCGGCATTCTCGTCAAGCAGAAGCGTCTGGCAAAGAACGAGCCGATTCCGTGCATCGTCAATCGCAGCGGAACGACTTCCGCCGAAGAGGACTCGCTTGCCGAGAACGTGCATCGCGAGAACCTGCATCCGCTCGACCAGTTCAGGGCGTTTAGAGCCCTCAGCGACCAAGGCCTCGATGTCGAAGAGATCGCCGCCCGCTTCTTCGTGTCGGCGGCGACCGTTAAGCAGCGGCTGAAACTCGCCTCGGTTTCGCCAAAGCTGCTCGAGCTCTACGAACAGGATGAAATCCGTCTCGAGCAAATCATGGCGTTTTCGATCTCCGACGACCATGCGCGTCAGGAGCAAGTCTGGGAGCGCATCTCCAACAACTCGAGCGTGCAGGAGCCGTACTACATCAGGCGCTTGCTGACGGAGACGACGGTTCGTGCCGACGATCGCCGGGCGGTCTATGTCGGCGCTGAGGCCTATGAAGCTGCGGGCGGCGTTGTCCTGCGCGATCTGTTCGAGCAGGATTCCGGGGGCTGGTTCCAGGATGCAGCTCTTCTTGAGCAGTTGGTCTTCGATAAGCTGAAGCTGGACGCCGAGACCGTTCGCGCCGACGGCTGGAAGTGGGTCGAGGCGGCGATCAGCTTTCCCTATGGCCACACCTCCGGCATGCGGCGCGTCTATGCCGAACAGCCGGAGATGAGCGCCGAGGAGATCGATCGCTACGACGCGGTGAAGGCCGAGTATGATGCGCTCGACGCCAAGTATGCCGAGATGGAGGAGGCCGACCAGGAGATCGAGGACAAGCTCGATCAGCTCGGCGCTGAACTCGACGGCTTCAGCGATCGTCCCCATGTCTATGATCCGACGCAGAAGACTATCGCCGGAGCGTTTGTCACGCTCGGTGCCAACGGCCAGATGCAGATCGAAGCCGGCTTTGTCCGTCCAGAGGACGAACCGCGGGTCGAGACAGACGATGACGACGAGGAGGGCGACGGCGAGGATCGCGACGCGTCACAGTCCGAGGTTGACAGCGGCAATGGCGTTGTTGTCAACGGTCGGTCCGTGAACGGTACTTCCGACGGTGCGGAAGAACCCGAGGATGAAGGCATAAAGCCGCTGCCCGATCGTCTCGTCTTCGATCTCACCGCGCAGAAGACGCTCGCGCTGCGCAACGCGCTCGCCAGCGACGTCGACATCGCCTTCGTCGCAGTTCTCCATGCACTCGTGCTGCAGGTGTTCTTCAGGTTCGCCAAGGACAGCTGCCTCGAGATCAGCATGACAAGCAACAGTTTCGGCCAGGCGCAAGACCTGGCCGAGACCTTGTGGGCGAAGGAAATCGCCGAGCGGCACGAGGCCTGGGACAGGGATATGCCCGACAGCGACAAGCTATGGGATTTCCTGCTCGGTCTCGATGAAGCGAGCCGCAAGGCGCTGTTCGCGCACTGCGCGTCGCTCTCGCTGAACGCAGTCGTCGAGCCCTGGAACAGGCGCCCTGGCGCGCTTGCCCATGCCGATGCAGTCGCGGCCACGCTTCAGTTCGACATGGTCACGGCCGGCTGGGAGCCCACCGTCGACAACTATCTCGGCCGCGTCACCAAGGCCCGGATCGTCCAGGCGGTGCGCGAAGCGCGCGGCGAGGACTCCGCGCAGCTGATCGACCACATGAAGAAGGACTTGATGGCACGTGAGGCTGCCCGTCTTCTCGAAGGGTCGAACTGGCTGCCCGAGCCGCTTCGCCTGGCACCCTCCTCTCAGGTCGTCGATGCACTCGACGATGTGGTCGATGAGCCGGTGGAAGACACACCCGCCGACACTGCATCAGAACTGCCAGCCTTCCTTGCCGATCAGGCGGGGATCAGCGCTAACGATGCCGAGGACGGCGACGGCGATCACCTCCTCGCCGCCGAGTAACCACCCTCATGCCACCACCGAAGGCCCGGCCATCGCGCCGGGCCTTTTCTGTTTCTGGACAAGGAGAAAACATATGTCCGCAAGCAACATTTACGAGAACGCCCCACTCGGGAGCGTCATCAAATATGGTGATCATGCCCCCAAACCGCCCGCCCGTTTCACGAAGAAGCTCGCCGCATGGGAAGGGCGGAATGGCGTTGGCCAGCTGGTCAAGAAGACCCCGCCGCGCGAGCGCGAAACATGGTCGTCGCCCGCCGCCATCACCCTCCATGAGGGTGATTTCTCGAGTGGCTCCGTCATCCTGGTCACGGTGAGGCGCACGTATTCAGTCGATAGCGATCTGATCTTCAAGATCATCGAGCGGCCCGCGATCGGAATGGTGCGGGTGCTGCGTGTCTACGACGACAACATCGAGTTGCTTCACCTGGCCGACAGCCGTGAGGCCGCCGAACTGTGGCTGGCAATGCATCCCTATTCGCACACGGTTCTAGAAGAGGTCACAGCCGACGAGGTCGGCGCCGACGTCGTCGAAGGCCGGATAGCGGCCTGATCGGCGTCGCCTTCACCATCAATCCCTCACAGCCCGGCATCGCACCGCGATCGCCGGGCGCTTTTGTTTAACGGAGATCACGATGTTTCAGTGGACCAAGTCTTGCTCTTATGACGAAGAGCAGAAGAGGCGCTTTCATTCAACCGCGCGCTCGCGTTTGAAGAAGCTTGCCGCCGAATTGCACCTGCCAGCCGGATCGTACGATCTGCGTTCGAACAAGGCAGGCATAGCCGTCGCCGGTGAAATAACCCTGCATCACCGTCGCGTTTATATCCAGGTTGGCCAGTTCGGTCTTTCCTCTGGACACGGAATTCTGATCCGGACCTGCAAGGGTCGGCAGGACTACACCGGTGGCCCCAATCACTTGGCCGATCTCACTCTGCTCGACGACATTCCTGCGCTCGCAGCGCTCGTTCACGCAATCAGCGGCGTGGGAAGTTCTCCGAGATCTGCCGTGCCGCGAGCAGCCTGAATCCTTTTTCGTTTCTGGACGTCTCGCCTTCCGGACCAGACCACCAGGTCATCGCTGAACCGATTGCCGCTCATCGCCTGAGCCGCCGGCTCTGCACCCCCCGCCACTATGAAGAATGCGAACGCCGCTCCAACGGCCCCTTCGCCATGCCCGAAAGGAGCATTCCATGCCTGATCACCCATCCTTCAGAAAGATTTTTGAGAATATCGCAACGCGCGAAGAGATGATTTCGCTGTTTAATCGCGACCATGAAGCACCGCCCGAGGATCGTATCTCGGGCACGGCCTATGCTTGCCAATGGTTCGAGATCGAAGCAAGTGCATATTACTTCATGCTCGACATGCTGCCGCCGCTCTTCCTTAGAGCCGGCATGTTCGGAATGTCGGAGTTCAAGGCCGGTTATATCACCAGCGTCTTCTTCGAAATCACCATTCGCGGCCGGCGGCGATGGTTCACTGGGTTTTGCGACCTGTCCGACCGCCAAAGCCCCGACGCGATGCGGGAAGCCATCATCGCTTACGAGAGTCAGTTGCCCGACAGCATGACGCGCGAAGAGAAGCTTGAGGCAATCTGGGCCGGCACGCATCCCGATTTTCGTGGCATCGCAGGTTCCGCCGACCCAAGCGCCTGGCCAGCCGAGCATCGCGGCAAGCGCACTATCCTCGTCAATGCAGGCGGCCATCGCACCATCCTGAAACTCCTGGAAGATCTGACCGATGAAGAAATCGAAGACAAACTCCGCACGGGAAAGCCGTCCACTGGCGCTTGATACCCGGCTCGCGATCGATCGCTACCGGCACAAGGCTATGACAGTTCGTCGAACGTCGTCGGCTGCAATCGATAACTGCTGACCACTACTAAATTCAACCATTCGCCGCTTTGACCGATTACGGCGAGTCCTCTCAAGCTCAGGAGAAAATCATGTTCACGTTCCCGCTTTCAGCGGTGCGCGCTATCATTGCGCGCGGCGAGCTGGATGCCGCCGCCAACGGCGGCTTCCGCAATCCCCATTTCGGCCTGGCGCCGGGCAAGGATGAAAAACCCGGTCTTTGGCTGGTTGGTCACCAAGGGGTTTATGCAGCTTCGAACGGCAAGCTTCCAGAAGGAGGCGAACCGATGGTCTGCTATGCGGACGAATGCAATCCCGGCAGCAACGCGGACTGGTGGGGATACAAGCGCCGCCATTTTGGCGGCGATAACGGCATCGAATTCCTCGCCGCCGAGGAAATCCTTGCCATCGCGGATACGCGGCCATCGGCAACTCATCTGCGTATCGAGCTCGATGAAAACAGCATCGGCATCACCGTCCTGACACGGTGATGCCAGGGCCATCAGGTCCGGGATTTCCGGTAGTCCGGGAACGGCATTTCACCGTCCGATGATCGCCAGACCTATGGCGTCATTTCCGGCCGCGCTCGGTCCATCTGGGCGAGCGCCCGCTACCTATTTCGAGCTGGCGTCGCCCGGCACGATATACATGGCCACCGGCAAGGTAACGCAGACGATTGGCTGGTCGGGCGCCAGATTGAAGTGCAATCCCTTGACGCTGTTGCATTCCTCGCGAGCCTTGTAAGCAGGGGCCCCAAGGTGGATAGCCGACTTGGCCAATTGGTAGACTGACCGACGCGGCCGACCTGACCAGGCCCTACCGTCAGACCAACCGATTGAGGGTCCCCAAATCTGACGGCGCTGCGGGTGGTAACGTCTTCTTTACCATGATCTGGCATCCCTATCGACGGCGTCTCTCGGCGCCTAATCCGCCCCGCGCGTCATTGCTGACGCGGCCCCGCCTAGTGCCGGCGACCGACGCTTTCATGTAACCCCCAACCTCTAAGAGTATGCGTTGGTCGCCGGTCAGCCGTTCTTTGAATGCTGCTAGACCACAGCAAGCCTTTATGACCGGCCGGGCTGAGACTAGGTTGATCGTACCCGATCTGGCTGTGCGGCCTTAGCCCAGCTGAGGCCTGACGAGCTGTTGGCAAAATTGTCCTGACCTGGGCATCTCTCAACCGATCGACCGGTGCCGCTATAACGCTCTAACCAAGGCGAATGCTCTGGGCCTCGGGACCTTTTTTGCCTTGCCCGTGTTCGAAAAGCACCTTCTGTCCCTCTACCAGTACGGTGAGCCCGGCGCGGGACAACTGGTTGGCGTGAATGAAGACGTCCTTGCCGCCGGTTTCAGGAGCTATGAAGCCAAAGCCTTTGTCAGGATTGTACCACTTCACGGTACCAGCAGTTTCAACCCGCGCCCCCGGAACAACGGATGCTTCGTCGACACCCGCATTTGTCAGCGCGGTCGGGGTAACTTCTCCGATCTCCAACACCTGCGCAACCTGATGCCCCTTTCGCGTTTCTTCCAAGGTGACTTTGAGACGAGCTCCCGCCGCGACATCGCGGCTTCCGATCCCCTCCAACACGCGTAGCGGCAGATAGGCCTCCCTGCCGTCTGAGACTTTGATGAAGCCAAATCCTTTGCCCGCGTTGAACCACTTCACCTGCGCGTCGACAGGCTCTGCAATCGCAGGTGATGGCCGCTGAAAGAAGCTGGGCTCGAAAGCCCGTTCTGGAAGAGCAAGCGGCTCGTCGTCATCTCGATGCCGACGGGGCTTGCGATAGTCTTTGTATCTACTCATGTTGCTCGGCTAGGTAGGGGAACTGCTGTGCTAGCCCTATGAATAAGGTGGTATCCGCCGCTGATCAATGTCGTTTCCGCACCCTACTAGTTCCGACAGCAAAGAAGCTCCGCGAAAGCCGCGGAAAGCGTTTGTGGCAAGAGCCCGCCGGTCAGCCGATGCTCCAATATATCGCCGCTCACCGTGGACAGCGATAACCGGTGCCCCAATCCTGAACTGGCGCATCCGCCTGGATCCACATCATCCGATTGAATTGATCCAAGCGACTATAGACGGCTGCAAACGCGGGATACCTTTTCAAAAGCCGGCCGATAGTTGGGCAGACTGTCTGATGCGAGACGTATCGATGGTCAGGCTCAAAGCCGACCGGCCAGGTCGCTAAGAGCAACAGATGCCACCCTTGGGGGAGAGTGGCCGGGGGTGGCGGCTCGGCTGCAGAGGAAGAGGGAAGCCGGGAAGGGTTGGCCTGGCTGGGTTGAGAGAGCGCCCGGTGCAGGCCGACCCTTTCGCCGCTCTCGACAGGACTTTCCCATGAACGCGATCCCCGCACGAGCCACCGGCATTCCGGCTGGCTCCCTCGATCCGATCGTCTCCGACCGGACCAGCCGCGCCACCCAAATTCTGCAGGCCGCCAACCAGATTCTGCCCTTCCTCGAACGGGGTCAGCCGATCGCCGCGAGCGATCTTCGTCCAATCATGACCCACGCCTTCGACGGCAGCGATGCCCAGGGATGCTGGGTCTGGAAAGACGCCTATGAAGCCTGCGAGGCGGCACAGGTTCTTTTCCTGCGCAAGTTCGGACCAGCAATTCTCGCCCGTTTTCAAACCGATGCGCTCGCCATGCTGGCGAAGGTCGCGCATCTCGTGCCGACCCATACGCGCCGATCGGATGAATCGCAGGCGCTGCAGCAGCTGTCGACACCGATGCCCCTGGCGTATGTCGTGTCTCGCGCCGCCGGCATGATCGCCGGCGACATCGTGCTCGAACCGTCCGCGGGCACAGGCCTTCTCGCTATCTTCGCGGAAATCGCCCAGGCGCGACTGATGCTGAACGACTACGCGCCCGTCCGGCAGGCCTTGCTGTCGCAGCTTTTCCCGAATGCCCGGACCACGCGGCACGATGCTGCCCACATCGACGATTACCTGGATCGATCCGCCAGCCCGACCGTCGTCCTCATGAACCCGCCATTCTCGGTCGGCGCTCACGTCGAGGGCAGGGTTTCAGACGCGGCCTGGCGTCACCTCGCGTCCGCCTTCGCGCGACTGGCGCCCGGCGGACGCCTGGTCGCGATCACCGGTTCGAGCCTAGCTCCCGACAATCCGAAATGGCGCGACGCCTTCGTCCGATTGCAGGAGCGTGGCCGCATCCTGTTCTCCGCGGCGATCGACGGCAGCGTCTATGTACGGCACGGCACCAATGTGGAGACGCGGCTTACCGTCCTGGACAAGATTCCGGCGCAGGATCCCGCCCGCCTGATCGCCTCACATGGCACAGCCCCGGACCTGCAAGCGCTCCTCGATTGGATGACAGTGCTGCCGCCGCGCTCGCCGACGACGTCGCCGGACTCTATCGGCGCGCTCTCCAACGGAATCCTGCGGGCCGTGGCGGCAAAGAGGGCGGCACGCAGGAGCGCTGACACGCTGCGGCCCACACCGATGACGGCAGCGCCAGCACGGCCAGGGGCGTCCCAGCACCGCGCCCTGCCAGCGACCGGCCCCGTGTCGCCGCCATCGCCACCCATCGTCGAGCTCGCCTACGAGATTCGTGAAGCCGCCGACGAAACACGCGGCAATCTGACGGACGGGATCTACGAACCCTATCGGCTTCAGGCGATCAGCATCCCCGGCGCCAAACCCCATCCGGACAAGCTCGTTGAGTCGACCGCAATGGCATCAGTCGCTCCCCCCAGGCCGAGCTACCGCCCGCATCTGCCCGAGCACGTCATCGAGCATGGCATCCTCTCCGACGCGCAGCTCGAAAGCGTGATCTATGCGGGCGAAGCCCACGCTGGCTATCTCGCCGGGTTTTGGACAGTCGACAAATCCTGGGACAATGTTCAGGCGGCCAGCAAGGAAACCGCCGGCGCCGTCCGCTTTCGCCGTGGCTGGTTTCTCGGTGACGGGACAGGCGCCGGCAAGGGACGGCAAGTCGCCGGCATCCTGCTGGACAACTGGCTGAAGGGTCGCCGTCGCCATCTGTGGATTACAAAATCCGAAAAATTGCATTGGGATTCCCAGCGAGATTGGTCGGCGCTTGGTCAGGAGAAACTACTGGTCACGCCGCTGTCGCGTTTCCGGCAGGGCACGCCGATCCGTCTCGCGGAAGGGATCCTGTTCACCACATTCGCGACGCTTCGCTCCGACGAGCGCGAAGGCAAACGCTCGCGCGTTCAGCAGATCGTGGACTGGCTCGGCGA
Organism: Mesorhizobium sp. 113-3-3; assembly: GCF_016756495.1. Taxonomy (NCBI): domain Bacteria; kingdom Pseudomonadati; phylum Pseudomonadota; class Alphaproteobacteria; order Hyphomicrobiales; family Phyllobacteriaceae; genus Mesorhizobium; species Mesorhizobium sp. 113-3-3. The sequence goes on along the minus strand of NZ_AP023244.1, from coordinate 273,907 downwards.
AGATTTCGACGGCGTCATCATCTTCGACGAAGGCCACGCCATGGCCAACGCCGCCGGCGGCAAGACCGAGCGTGGCGATAAACCCGGATCGCAACAGGGCAGGGCTGGCCTGCGGCTTCAACGCGCCTTGCCCCATGCGCGCGTGGTCTATGTCTCGGCGACGGGTGCGACGGACGTCGAGAATCTGGCCTATGCCGAGCGTCTGGGACTGTGGGGCGCCGCCGATTTCCCGTTTCCGACGCGATCGGATTTCGTCGCGGCCATCGAGGACGGCGGCGTCGCAGCCATGGAGGTGCTCGCGCGTGATCTGAAAGCCCTCGGCCTCTATACCTCACGCTCGCTTTCCTATGACGGCGTCGAATACGAGATGGTCGAGCATGAACTGACGGAAGAGCAGGTTAGGATCTATGATTCCTGGGCCGAGGCGTACCAGGTCATCCACACCAACCTCGACGCCGCCATGGAAGCGTCCGGCATCACCGGGCAGTCAGGCACGCTCAATCGCAACGCTAAGTCGGCGGCGCGGTCGGCATTGGAATCCTCCAAGCTGCGTTTCTTCAACCACCTCCTCACCGCGATGAAGACGCCGACGCTGATGCGCACGATCGAGCGCGATCTGGCGGAAGGCCACGCCGCCGTCATTCAGATCGTTTCGACCGGGGAAGCCCTCACCGAGCGTCGCCTTGCCCAGATTCCGACCGAAGAATGGGGCGACATCCAGGTTGATGTGACCCCGAGGGAATTTGTAGCTGACTACCTTATGCATTCGTTCCCGACGCAGCTCTTCGAGGCGTTCTCCGACGAGAGCGGCAATATCAGTTCCCGGCCGGTCTTCGACGAGGACGGCAATCCCGTCATATGCCGCGAGGCCGTCGCCCGTCGTGACGCGCTTTTCGAAAAACTCGGCTCGCTGCCTGCCGTTCCGACCGCGCTCGATCAGATCGTCCAGCATTTCGGGACGGAACAGGTTGCGGAGATCACCGGCCGCTCCCGTCGTATTGTCCGTCGCGATATCGGCGGGCGCATCGAGCGGTTCGCGGTCGAGACCCGGCCCGGCTCGGCGGGCCTCGATGACGTGAGGGCCTTCATGGACGATGAGAAACGTATTCTCGTCTTCAGCGATGCCGGCGGGACAGGACGCAGCTACCACGCCGAGTTGTCGGCGCGGAACACGCGCCTGCGCGTCCACTATCTGCTGGAAGCCGGCTGGCGGGCCGACACCGCAATTCAGGGGCTCGGTCGCACCAACCGCACCAACCAGAAGCAGCCACCGCTGTTTCGGCCGATCGCCACCAACGTCAAGGCCGAGCGGCGCTTCCTGTCGACGATCGCACGCCGCCTCGACACACTCGGCGCGATCACCCGCGGGCAGCGGCAAACGGGCGGACAGGGGCTTTTTCGAAGCGAGGACAACCTGGAATCCCAGTATGCGCGCGATGCGCTACGCCAGTTCTACCTGCTCATCCGCCAGGGCAAGGTCGAGGGCTGCTCGCTCAGCCAGTTCGAAGCCATCACCGGCCTGGCGCTGACCACCGAAGAGGGCGGCCTCAAAGACGAACTACCGCCCATCACGACCTTTCTCAATCGTATGCTTGCGTTGACGATCGCAATGCAAAATCTGCTCTTCGACGCCTTTGAACAACTTCTGGCAGCGCGCATCGATGGCGCGATCGCCGCCGGCATTTACGACAAGGGCCTGGAGACACTTGAAGCCGACAGCATGATGGTCACGGATCGTCAGGTCGTCTACACCCATCCCGGCAGCGGCGCTCAGTCGCATCTCCTGACCATCACACAGCGTACACGCAACAAGCCGATGTCCCTCTCGGACGCACTTGCGATGACCAAGTGCGATCGTCGCGCCACGTTGATGGTCAATGCCAAATCCGGTCGTGCGGCAGTCATGATGCCGACCCGTAGCGTCATGCTGGACGATGGCACGATCGAACCGCGCGTCGCGCTCATCCGGCCAATGGACGAACTGCGCTACGAAGTTCGCCAGCTCGAAGACACCAATTGGGACGAGGCCGACGAAGTGCTGTTCGCCGCATCCTGGCAGGCCGAGGTCGCGAAGGTTCCGCAATTTTCTGACTCGCAGCTGCATATCATCACAGGGCTGCTGCTGCCGATCTGGCGCCTGCTGCCGCAGGACTATTGCCGCGTCTTCCGGCTGCAGACCGACGATGGCGAAAGGATCGTCGGCCGCACGATAGCGCCCGCGCATCTGCCGGCGCTATGCCGCAATCTTGGCCTGGACCAAGTCCAGACGATCAGTCCCGAACAGGTCTGGGCCGCGCTCACCAACGACTCGTCCGTGATCGGCCTTGCCGGCGACATGACGTTACGGCGCGTGAAAGTCATGAACGACTATCGCGTCGAACTCAACGGCTTCACCGACGGCATGTGCGACTGGCTGAAGGCGATCGGGCTGTTTTGCGAGATGATCCAGTGGAAAACTCGGTTCTTCGTGCCGATGACCGGCGAGGCCATCGCGATCCTTTCCCGGCTGATGGAACGCCATCGCCTGGTCGACATCGCCAGCCGCGTCTGACGGAGGGGCGGTTGTTATGCGCGCCTCCGCATCCGAACTCGCGGACCGCCTCGCGCAGAGCGCCGAGGCGGTTTGCCGTCATTATCTCTCCGCCGGCCGACGTGCGGGCAATTACTGGATCGTCGGTGACGTCAGGAACAGCAAAGGCCGCTCCCTCTATGTCCATCTTTCCGGGCCGCGTCGAGGCAGATGGGCAGACGAGGCCACGGCCCAGTTCGGCGATCTCCTCGATCTCGTGCGCGAGACCTGCGGGCTTGTCGACTTCCATGACGTCGCCGACGAGGCGCGGCGCTTCCTGAGCTTGCCGAACCCTGAGCCTTCGCGGTCAACGGCCAGCGATAGAAGGCCGGTTGGCGGCGTGTCGTCAGCGAGCGAACGCGCGCGACGCCTCTTCGCGATGAGCGGTGCGTTCCATGGCAGTCTGGCCGAGGCATATCTGCGCCATCGTGGCATCGTTGCGGCCGCGCGCCACGGCTCGCTCCGCTTCCATCCCTCCTGCTATTATCGGGATCTCACGACGGGCGCGACATCAACATTCCCAGCTATGATCGCAGCCGTCACCGATGCCGCCGGCACGATCACCGGCGTACATCGGACCTGGCTCGATCCATGCGGAGCCGGCAAGGCTCCGGTCGACAATCCAAGGCGATCGCTCGGCGGCCTTCTCGGCAATGCCGTGCGCTTCTCGTTCCCGACGATCGGCCCGGTCCCGATCATGGCGGCGGGCGAAGGCATCGAAACGATCCTGTCCCTCAACGCGGTGATGCCGGCCATGCCGGTGGTCGCAGCCCTCTCGGCCAATCACCTCTCGGCCTTCCGCTTCCCGCCCGGTAGCAGCCGCCTCTATATCGCTGCCGATGCCGATGCGGCCGGCCGGCATGGCATCGATCAGCTGAGCCGCCGCGCGCAGGCTGCTGGTCTGCTGCCGCTCGTGCTTTCGCCGGAGCTCGGCGATTTCAACGAGGATCTGCGCCGTCTCGGACCGGACAGGCTCATGGAGCGGCTTCGCGAACAGCTCGTTCCGGAAGACGCGATGGCCTTCCTCGCGACGTGACTCGGGGCACGGACGCGCAGGCGCAGGCTGTGGCCGTGCGGAAGACCGGCTCCCAGGCTTCTCCATTGCCGGGAAGGGCGCGCCCGCGGGCCTGCCGGGAGGCGACCCCTACCACGCGACATCCGGGCCTTCAGCAGCGCCCGGCAGGTTTCCTCCCCTGGCCGGCCTTTTTTCGCACATCGGCGCACCGGAAAGCCGCTGCCCGGCTTCCCGGCCGACGTGCGGGGCCGGCCATTCCTCGCGGGCCAGGAAACCTGCCTTGGCGCCGCCCAGCGCTACGCTCGGCCGCTTCGCTCCCTTTGCGGCATGATCTGTTCCCAAAAGCGGTTCCCGCTTTTGGGGATCATGCCGGGAGCTCGCGGTTCCGGCCCGCAGAGCGCGTGGGAGGGGATCGCCGTCAGGCCGCGAGAGACGCGGCCCTAACCCGATGGAGAATCCCATGAACCTGACCCTTCCCCTCGACGACAGCTACGAGCCTCCCCACGCGTCCTCGCCGACCGCCCGCTACATCTTCGAGATGCAGCTCTACGGCCATCGCCCCTTCCAGGACGAACCCGATCCGCGGCCGTTGCCCGAGGAGCCGGCTGTCCAGTCTGCGCTCACGGCCATCTTCGACGCCTTCGCCGAAATGCTCGGCGACACACGGCTGGAGCCCGACCTGGAAGACCTGCTCTGGTCGACCGTCAATCTCTTCCACCGCGCCGGCGACCGCATCCAGCGGGACCTGCAGCGCAACGAGGATGCGCAGCGCAGCGGACAGCGCGAACAGGACGGCACCGAGGTCAAGTCGGTCGAGCTGGAGCGCCACGTGGCCGAGGGCATTACGCTTCTTGAGCGCCGCAACGCCTTGGAGTTCATGCGCGACTTCGCGGCCGACCTGTTCGAGGCGCAGACCGGCTCGATCTGGCGACCGCGCACCGGCTCGAAGGTCAACCACGCCAACCTGACCGCCGCCATGATCGACAGCCGCGACTTCCTCTCGGCGCGCCGCCGGGCCGAGACCGAGGTGCTGATCCCGGCTGGCACCAAGATCGCCTTCTCCGGCGGCATGGACTTCAACGATCACGAGCTGATCTGGGATGCGCTCGACCGGGCCCGCGCCAGGTTCCCCGATATGGTGCTCCTGCACGGCGGATCGCCGCGAGGTGCCGAGCGGATCGCGGCGTGCTGGGCCGAAAGCCGCAAGGTGACGCAGATCGCCTTCAAGCCGAACTGGACCCGCCACGCCAAGGCAGCCCCGTTCCGCCGGAACGACGAGATGCTGTCGGTCATGCCGTCCGGCCTGATCGTCTTCCCCGGTTCCGGCATCACCGGCAATCTCGCCGACAAGGCCCGCCGCCTCGGCATCCCGGTCTGGCGCTTCGGAGATGGCGGCGCGTGACAGTGACCCCACGGGTGCTATTGCGAGCAAGCTCCCGGCGATCGAAATGCCGGGAGTTATGTCTCGTTGCCGCGTTTCAGAATGTCGTGCTCGCCTGCTGCGTTTGCATTCGACGACAGATCGGGGAGGGTCCTGCCGCTCGGCGCAGGCTTATGTTCATCATGTTTTTGCAACCCCATTCGGACTCCCGCTTGTCCTCGTTCGGCCCTTCTTGCCCCCTGGAGCGAAACACCGGACAATATCGAGGACTTGGATTCGCCCACGAGCCTGATTTCGACCGTGAAGCTGCAGACAGGGGATTGCATGGGCGTTGTTCTTACGCTCGGGCAAAAGCCCGTGATGCTATCGGCCGATCTGCGCCGAACGAGCCGATGCTGTCGACGCCCGTTCGATCATGGCGGTCAAATCGTCGCCTGTTGATTTAAGCAGTTGTCGGTCCGCTACGCTTTGGCTTTGGCTGATGCAGCCGACGCCTAACATTCGGGCGCAGTGCATTGCGCACATCCTTGTCCACCACAGCCAGGTCGAACCAGTCCCGATCGAAATATCCTCCACACCACCGCTTGGTGTCGGCGTGTTCAGGGTCTGTCTTGTCCGACATGATTTCCAGGAAGCGCTCATAACCGGGGATACCGCCAACATCTTCGGGCGGCCTGGCGCGCGCTCCATCGATGCAGGTCCCGTGCTTGGGCGCGACGTCAAGGGCAACGAGTTCCTCGATCGCGACTGTGTGAGACCAGTTATCACCGAAGTCATAGATGTATTTGAACAGGGCTCCCCGCCCGAAGTCGCGGAGGCGAACCTCTTGACAATCAAAGACGCGGGGGTCGTCTTCAGCGGCATCCTCCGTCAGGAGCTCGACATCGCCATAGCGCAGGCCACCGATGTTGAACTCGTGCAAATGATAGTTCCACCAGTTGAAGGCCGCCTGAATGGCAAGGTGGAGCTGTTCAAGAGTCCAGCCTGACGGCAAAACAAGTCGACGCCAGATTTTCGGCTGGATCTCATCCAGCGAAACGTGAATCAGGACTGCGTTGATGGTCTTAAACATGCCGCATGTGAACAGGACAGGCTGAAATGGGTCAAGCCAGCGCGGGCAGTCGACTACACGAGGACGCCATGCGGAAAATCCGCATGGCGTTTCGACGCGGTCTGGTAAGCGCCGTCACCGTTCCTCAATCTATGCACGTCGCCATCATGGTGTTGCCGGTGGATGCAGGCGCGTATCGAGCGCAAAAAGCTCCTGGAGCTTCAGCGCATAAGCGTCCGCAGCGACACTGGCGACGAAGACGAGATTCCAGCTATGCGAGGAAACAGCACTGGGAATCGCCACGAAGCGATGACGCCGCAGAAGGTCGTCGCCGAACGCTTGCTGCCCGGCACTGGGAATGCCCGGACGCAGCCAGTTGGGGTTGGGAACCGCGCCAGGATCCACGACATGGACATCTGTTGCGTCGGTTATGACGGCAGCCGTCATCACATGCGGGACTATGTCGAGCGTTCTGAAGCCCTTATGGACCGCCACTTCGAGAATCGCGGTCGAGGGATCGATGGAACAATAGACGGCACGCACGCCCTTGCTGTTCCACCGCCCGCCGACCCGATACGCACCCTCACCGCTGTCCCAGGTTGGCGCAAAGCGGGCCTGATCGAGGCGCCAGACGAGAAACTCTGTACCGCCGAGCGCCGCCGGCAGCGGCGTCATGCATAGACGCCGTATTCGAGCCTTTCGAGGTAATCCTCGACAAGCTCGACGCCCGCCGGCGTCGCCAGGAGATCGATCGGCCGCCGCTGGTCCAGACCGATCGCCGCGCGCTCAAGCCACTGCTCCGCCTCGGCCTGCGATCCCAGCACATCCGTTGCCTTGGCCAGGATCTCGGCAAACTTCCACGTCCGCCCACTCTGCTCCTGGCTGAGCGGCTTCGACGGTGTATCCTTGCGCCGCTGATAGGTGCGTACGCTCATGCCCACGGCCTTTTCGAGCGACTCGGCCTTATGAATGAACACCAGACGCCCGACGAGATAATCCAGCGCCGAGGTCGGCAACCCATTCAAAAGCAGCTCATGAGCATCGAGCGCGCTGGTCACGCGTCGCGACAGGACGCGGGCGCCGCCCAACAGGTCCGCCACTTTCTGCAGGTCGCCGACACCTCTGTGTGGGGCTATGTTCTCGGCCGCGATCACCATGGCATTACCTCAATACGTCACTTGTCTCTTTTCAATATGACAGTTGACGCGCGGCTTTTCAAGGATTGATCGCGTGGCACGCGAGTCGCGCGAGGGAGAGGGGGCTGGAGCGGGGCGGGGCTGCTAGAGAGAAAGAGAGACACCATGGCGATGATTTTTATTGGCGGCTCACGCGACATCGTCGAACTGCCCGACGCGATAGTCGGGCGGATCGCCTCGATCATGGCAGCCGAACACGGCGTTCTCGTCGGCGATGCACCCGGCGCCGACACGGAAGTGCAGGCTTTGCTCGGCGGGCATGGCTACGAGCATGTCGGCGTCTTTTGCACCGGGAGTAAACCGCGCAACAATCTCGGGGATTGGGCCGTCTACAACGTTCCGCCGCTGCCCGACACACATGGGTTCGAAGCGGAGGCGCAGAAGGATCGCGAAATGGTCCGACGCGCCGACTACGGTCTGATGATCTGGAACGGGACGAGCCCTGGCACCGTCCTCAACGTGCTGCGGCTTGCAATGGCCGAAAAGCCCTGCGTCACCTACGATGTCGCCAATGGGTTGATGGCGACCACCCGCAACGTCGTCGACTGGCGAACCATGCTGTCACGCGCCGACCCGGACATCCGGGATGTCCTTGCAGCGTGCATGACGCCGGATGAGCGGCGCGCGATGACGCCGGGATGAGCCTGCAGTTCCCACGCAATTGGCTGGGTGCACTAACCGCATGCGGTACCGCATGCGGTTAGTGACACCGCCCGTCGGATCGCAGCCAATGACGGCACGTTCCAATGGCCGGTCGGCGACAATGTCCGTACGCCTGTTTGGCAGCCGATTGCGGCAGGGGCTACCGGCCGCTTGCTGTGTCGGCACCTCCGCTCATTTGCGGGTCGCCCCCGAGGAGTTCGACATCATCGTCTCCTCTATCGGCGGCCCGCGCGACAGAGCGAAAGCTCGCGCAGGCGAACGCCACACTCGGCGAAGTGGCCTCATCGCCGGACCGCTGCGACCTGCAAAACCATAGCTATGATCGACGGGTGTCGTCGGCTTGCGGAGGCTGCGCAAGCCCACGCGCTTCCTCGCTGGATGGGGCAGCTACCGGAACGGCGGTGCAGGGGCGACGATTGGGAGCGGCCAAACCATCCCAGCGATCGCCGGCGGGAGCTGCTGGGGCGCGATCGGAGCGGCCAGCGGTAATCGCCCCGGCTTCGGCTGCAACGCGAACCAATCCCTTTTCATGTCGCCTTTGTAGAGGACCGCCTGCTTACCGCGGTCAACCCCTTGCGGGGTACTCTCGGCGCAAATTCAGGAAAATTCGATTTCTGTTCTTTGGTTTGCGGGCAGGCGAAGGGCCTGCCCGCGTTCTTTCGAAAATAGAATTTTCCAGAATTTGCGCCGAGATGACCGCAGCAGGACGGCCCTCTCCTTCGACGCCATCGGGAATGGTTTCCGATGCAACCGAAAAGGAGACATCACCATGGCTACCACGATCGCTAACCTCACCACCAAGTCCGACGGCTCAATGGAAGGCGTCTTCGCCACGCTCCGGATCAACGCTCCGATCGCCCTCGTGCCGAACTCCAAGGCCAGCGAGGACGCGCCCGACTACCGCATCCTCAACAAGCGCACCGGCTTCGAGATCGGCGCGGGCTGGTATCGCCGCTCGCAGCGGTCTGGCGAAGAGTACCTCTCCGTCAAGCTCGAGGCGCCCGAGATCGGCGTGATCTTCGGCAACGTCGCCCCAGCCCCCGGCGGCGAGGAGAACAAGAAGGTCATCCTCTGGAACAACCCCCAGTGAGGTATCGGAAGCCGGCCCCCCAAGGGGCCGGCTTCGCCACCGGCGAAAGGAGGATGCGATGAGCCGCTACACCATCACTGTCACTGGCACCGTCACCGGACAGGTTCGCTCGGATCCAGACGCTGTCATCGGTTACGACCCACCGCTTCGGACCTACTTCCTGCAGGCGTTCCCGCACGAAGAAACCGACGAGCCCGCGCTCTGGCTCGGCACCCGCGACCGCGCGTTCGAAGCGCTTGAGGATCTTCGCCATGCAGCCATTGCGCTCGGCTACACCTTCATGCCGCTGCCGACCGAACTCAGCATAAAGCTGATCGAGGACCGAGCAGTCGACATCGGTCGACCAGAGCGTGACGGCACCTCGGCGGAGCCCTGAAGCGCCTCAGTCGATCCGAATAGGCGAACGCGCAAAAAAGACCGGCGATGGCATTGTCCGTCGCCGGTCTTTTTTTGCGCATAGCGAGCGTTGAATCGCCGCAACCGACTGGAAACCCCACGCCTAGCTGCGCAAGTCTGGTGAACTACCGATCGACCACGAGCGCTTGGCCTGAGGCTTTCCCAAACCTTTCTTCCGCCCGAACGGGTGTCGACTTCTCCGTTGATCCCTCGCCGCCGGCGGACATGGGGTGCATTTCATCGACCAAGTGGACCAACGCGCTGACCGTGCTGGGCGGCAGAGTCCAGATCAGCTTGGCGAGTTTTATCTGGTCCTCCGCTTCCTCGGGCCTCTTGCCAAAGAGATGGGGCGCCGCGGCATAGACCAGTTCCATCGGATAAAAGCCGAGGATTTCGCTCAGGTGCACCAGTCGCGTCACATGCAGCTTCGAGATCGCTTTCTCGTAGCGCCCGAACACTTGGGTGGACAAGCCCAGCAAGCGCGCGAGTTCCTCTCTTGTAAGACCCACATCACGCCGCGCCTTGAGGAGGAAGGCCGAAATCCGCTCGTCCATTTCGCCAAGCTGGTCTATTCCCGCGAATCCGGAACGACGAAAGATCGGCTTGTCGATCTCAGGATCCGACGTTTCCACCAGGCCGGCCTTTTCCTCATACGGAACAGTGTTCTTGACCACAGGTCGCTGCCTCATACTACCTATCAGGCCAAAAGCCGCTTCTTGCGTCGATCCGGTTCGCGTCGGAGCATGCGGTTTGGCGATGACGGCCGGGGTCCTTTTCCTTCCGCCACATCCGGGACGATTCCCGTTTCATGTCGCCTTTGTAACGACCGCCTGCTTACCGCGGTCAACCCCTAAAGGGGTACTCTCGGCAAAAATTCTTGGAAAGTTCTAATCGAAGACAACGTCGCTGCCGGAACGGCAGCCCGAGAGAGCCTTGACGAATTTCTGAGATTGGCTGAACCGCGAACTTTGTCAGCCGGTGACCGCGCCTCTCTGCGCCTTGGCGGGGCATGAAAGTCAGGCCGCCTGTGCTGTGTCCGCCGACATGCTGAACCATACTGACAACCAGAAAGATCAAAGCTAGAACAGCGGCGATGGTGGCACAACGAAACAACCGATCATGCCTGAACATGGCGAGAACATTTTTAGCCTAGCGCATTGGCGTGGATTGCCCAGGCAAAGTCGCCGCCTCGCTATCGAGGGCAACGGTGGCGGCGATCGTCCTAAGCGCGACGGAATCCACGACGCTGCTGAAACGCCTCGACCAATCCAAGCACTTTCGATGGGGTTCTGGACTTTTCGTGTATTTTGGGCGCATTCTTGCGCCGGGGACAAGGGGCTTGGATAAATCCCGCTATAATGATCGGTCGAGCCCGTGGCGCAAGCGGACTGGCGCAGGACCCTCGCTCGTACGGCGCTGGGCCAGCGTGCCGATGCGGCTGGTCTTCGTCACCATCGCTGCGGCTTTCGCTCTGGTGACGCAGTTTGTCATGCATAACAGCGGATCGCTGCCGGAAATCAATCTGCAGAACTTAATCAAGCCGAGACCGGTAGCAATTGCTGGGGTCGCATCTGTGATCGATGGCGACACGATCGAGATCCATGGCCAGCGCATTCGCTTCAATGGTGTCGATGCACCGGAGTCAGCACAGCTGTGCAACGACGCAAACGGCTTCCAGTATCAATGTGGCGCCAAGTCTGCCGCCGCCCTCGATGCCTTTCTCGCCGCCTCCCGGCCGACCCAGTGCGTGTTTGTGTCATGGGATCGGTACGGCCGCTATGTAGGCAATTGTAGCCGGGCCGATGGGGTCAGCGTCGCCGCCTGGATGGTCGAGAACGGCCAAGCTCTTGATTGGCCAAAATACAGCCATGGTGCCTACGCCATGCTACAGGAGAAGGCCAAGGCGGCAAGGGTTGGCATCTGGGCAGGAACGTTTGAAGCGCCTTGGGATTGGCGTGCCGAGCATCGCGCTGACAATGAACAGCCATCGGCGATCGCTCCCTTGCTCGCTGCGTCGCCCAGTGCCTGCAACATCAAGGGCAACATCAATGCTCGCGGTGAGCACATCTATCACGTGCCCGGCCAAGAATATTACGATCGCACCGTGATAACGACCGGCAAGGGAGAGCGGTGGTTCTGCAACGAGGAAGAGGCGGTGGCCGCCGGTTGGCGGAAAGCAAAGCGTTAAACCACAGGGGCAGCCGTTGTCCTATTTTCTACTGCGCTGGCGGCGGGCCTGGGGAACGTTGACTGCAAATCAGCGGCGGCTCGAAAGTGCGACCTGTGGCAGTGTCAAGATGACTGATTTACGGTTGGCGACATCTCGCCCGCGCCGGGCCGATGGCATAGTGGTCAAGGCGAAACGGCTACGCGGTGCAGGACATCGAATGGCCGCGCATCAATTGCTCTAACACCTCGCCGAGACGTTGCAGAAGCGTCAAGGGCATGTCGGTCGGGGTGCGTGGGCATGACCACTACATGAAGGCGGGCATCGAGCGACAACAGCTCCAAAATCATCGTCGACGCCGTCGAATTCCTCGCTTGACCCAATCGCGACAGCTTCAACCAGACCGAGAACCCGGACGACTTTCGTTCCAAGGGCGGCTCCCGTCACCCCAGCGGCTGCCCTGTCACCCAGACGGGATCGCTTCTGCGCGTCGGGTAGGCTGATCGCGGCTGATAGCCGCGCACCCGCTTGGCGCGCAGCAGCTTGAGGAAAAGCTCGACGGCTTCGCCCTCGGTATCGAAGGAGTGTTGTACCGTGCGGCCGGTGGTTCCGATCCGGCCCCAACGGCGGACCAGGCAGGTCTGGCCTAACAGAGTCTCCTCGATCGACAGCGCATAGAAGCGCGCCATGTTCCGATCCGCGTCGCGGCGTTCGATATGGAGGCGATAGAGCTGCGCGATCATAGGGGAGAGAATCGCGCAGCCGGACGCGCGCGTCCAACGAATGGTTTGAATCAGCGGACGCGGATCGATTCACTCTCGTGATGGATGGAACCGAGCGTCAGTCGTCCAGCAGCGTCTTTGATGGCTTTCCCGGAGAGATGTATCGTATCCTCGGTGGGCCCGAGTCATGCGTGGTCGGTCGTAACGAAAATCGACGCTGATCGGCGCGTCTGGCTACTTCGGCTGCCGGGCAAGGAATTCCGTTATCAGGCCCTGCACCACCTCCTGCATGGTTGTCCTATTGCGCGCGCAATGGACCTGCAGCTCGATCATCTGCGAGACCGGAATGCGCGTGTGCAACCGGGCTATCTCACCGTCTGCCTTTGGCCTCTCGAGCTTCGCTTTCGCCGCTCTGGCAGACTGGGCTCTCGTCTGCTGCTCCAGCCTGTCCGTTTCGCTGATGCTGGATTCCACTATGGCAGCCATGTTGCGCGAGAACGGATCATCCGAACGGGCACGCGGTTTTAAGGCGGGCAGCGGCGGCTGGTTTGCAGTCCGATCGGTTTTCTCGTTCATGGCGTGTTGGCTCCGTTCAGTTTGCGGATGATCTCGGCAGTCAGGGCATTCGTCTGGTCGCGAGCGTCCTGCACGGCCTTGTTCACAGGCTGGACTTCGTAGAGCGTCCCGGCCGTTGCGATTGAGGCGAAGGTCGGCCGTTGCGACAAGAAGGTCTCAAGCACGCTGGCGTTGGCCTGCCGCAGCAGCTGGATTGCTGTGCGGAAGGCCATCGTGTTGTGCTCGATCCCGGAAACCATGTTGAGCATTACCGCGTAGGGAATTTCGCGGTGGCGCCCTCCAAGTGAGCGGATGTGCCGGATCAGACCGAGGCATTGCTTGACATCGAAGACATGCGCTTTCGTCGGAATCAGCACGAAGTCGGCGTTGGCGACGGCCGGGCCGAGTGCGGCCACGGCAGTGCCCTGCACATCCACCAGCAGCAGGTCCTCGGCGTCGGATTGCGCCAGGCGATCGATCAGTTCGTCGGTTGAGCCGATAGGGATGACGTCGATGTTTGAAAGAGCGTACCCGGCGCGGCGACTGTTTTTGCTCCACTCTACCGCGGACAGTTGCGGATCGGTGTCGAGCACCGTCACCCGATGACCGGCGGCGGCGAATTCGCCAGCGAGCAGGATGGTGGTCATGGTCTTGCCGACCCCGCCTTTGGGAGAGGCCACTGTGATTTGCACCGCGCGTTGCTCCGGCATTGTTTTTCCCAATGTTCGCGTTCGACTTTGGCGTCAAGACACATAGGCGATTTGGCGCCAAAGTGACTTTCTTGCATTATGCCTATGCACCGATGCGACAAAGTGGGAAGGCACATAAGTGCCTATGTGATAATATGAATTTGCGCATCGGTGCAATATTCCGGGATGCATTATTGGTTCCGGACTTTGAGGTCATCGAGTCAGTATAATGTTGCATGCTGAATTGACAAGATACGCAATTTGGGTCCAAATTGGCTGAGCAGGTCGTCGCTTCGCTTCGACCTGGATCGTCTTCGACGTGAGGCCCATCCGCCATAGCGAGGAATTTTGGACACCAGCGCCACCCACAAGGACACCCGAAAGCGCTCCCGGATCGATATCGGGCCGGAGGCGGGCGCGCTCCTGGATGAGGCCTGCAAGGTGTTCCAGCTTGACCGAGCGGAGACGTTGCGGCGCATTATCCGGGCCAGCCTGGATGTCGGTCCCGCTCTGTCAGCTGAGAATTCACGCACCGTCGCGGCGTTGGCCTCGCAAGTCCGGATGGTCGGCCGAAACCTCAGCCAGCTTCTCCATGCGATTCATTCCGGCCACGCTGCCCCCATGGAGGCGGCGTTGCCGATATGGGAAGCACTGGATGAGAGGGTGAAAGCTGTCGACGCCGAATTGACGGCGATGACGATCGCCCATGGCCTGAAACTTCGGAAGACGGCGCATCTGCTGGAGGGTGAGGGCGCGTGAACCTCGACCAGTCGTCCATACAGGCCATAGCCGATCGGATTCGCGCGAGCGCAGCTTTTGAAGACGAGAACCGCAAGCGCCGGCATCGGGCCATGTTGTCCTTTGCTGGAAATGACGATGATTGGTTGCTTACGGTTCGCGGCCGGAAGGGGGAGGGCGGTTTCGGCAGAAGCCAGTCACCGGAACCGGCCGTGCCGCGCTCGTCTCCTCGGGAGCTGGAGCCGCCGCGCGGTAAAGCCGGGCGACTAAACCTCGCACCGCCAACGAAGCGGCGGAAGCTCGCCGGCGGACCTCGGCCGAGGGCGGCTGCCGACAGGCTGGCGGCCGGGTATCAGCCGGCGGTTCTGAAGGTGATTTCCTACGGGCATGGCGTCACAAGGGCAGCCGCCATCGGTCAATACATCCAGAAGGAGGGCGTCGCGCTCGAAACGCATGATGCGCGCATCCTGGCAACGCAGGGGGCCGTTGCCGAGGAAATGAAACAGTGGGGCAAGGGTTTCGACAAGCGGCGGGAAAGCGAGGATGTGGCGACGTTCCGGCTTTCGCTGGCAGGGGAGGAGAGCGCCGAGCGCCTCTCACAGGCAGTTCAGGCCGGTTTCGCCGGCCACGGTTTTGCCTATCGTATCGACACACTGCAGGATGGATCGAGCGTCGCGCGTGTCGTCGCGACCATGGCCGGATACAGCGTCGTGCGGGGTGAGAACGGGGACGACAAGGTGAAGCATCGGTTTCACCTTTCCGATCGACGCCAGCAGGATCACCAGTTCTCGGCCCCCACCCGGGCCATGATCGCCTCGCGGATCTCCGAGGCGCTTGGGGTCGAGGAGGATGCCGTTTCGGTGAAGCCAATTGGGGAACCCAGCCACGGCAAAGCCGGTGTCGTGTTTCAGCTCTCGCGCCTTACCCATGACGGAGCGGCGATCGGCGCCGACGGCGCCACGATCGCTTCTGAGGAGGCGGTTCGGCAGACCGCGCAGTCCTGGGACAAGACCCTGAATTCCTACAAGCCTCGCGACACCATGCACATGATCCTGTCGGCCAAGGCGGGCGAGGACAGGCAAGCTCTGGTGAGGTCCGCACGTGGGTTCCTGCATGAGCAGTTCCCCAATCACAAATTCGCCTTCGGCATGCATGCCGACATGGCCGAGGAGGGCGGCCATATTCATGTCCATGCCATCGTCGCCGTGAAGGGTGAGGACGGTGAGCGCTTGCGACCAGGCCCGGCCCAGCTTCGCGAATGGCGCGCGCTCTATGCCCAGCACGCCCAAGCGCAGGGCATGAAAATCGTCGCGACTTCCGCGGCCTATCGGGCGTCATCACAAAGCTATGGTCCGCGCGACAAGGCGATAGTGGCCACGGCCGAGAAGCCGCGGCCTGGCAGGGAGGCGCGGGACCGCGCCTACGCCCTTGCAAACCCGCACGTCATCGAGAAAGCCCGCCAGCGGATCGCTTACGCAAAGGCCAACCCGATAAAGATTCCGATTTCGGCGCGCCAGCTGCAGGCCACCCAGACAGGCCTTCAGGAATGGCGCTCGGTCGCCGCATCTCAGCCGGATAACACGATAGCGAGTCACTTCAATGATCGGATGACGCAAGCCGTCCGATCCGGTACTGTTGTGGTCGCTATCCGAGATGGAAAGGGTGTTCAAATGAGTTCAGATGCCACCGCGGACCAGATGCGGGAAAACCTAAAAGAGATCAACGAGACCGTTAACAAGACAGCGGCCATGATGAACGGCCAGACGAAAGCGGAGTTCTTACGGCGCGCAGCGCCCACCATGGAGCTGCTTGCGATCCGGACGGATCTCAAATCCCTGCAGGAAGGCGGTGTCACGCATGTCAGTGAAGACCAAGCCCATCGGATTGCCGGCGCGCGCGCCGAAGCTTTGATCCATCGCGCCCAGGAGATCGAGGCCGCTGAGCGGCTTGAGGCCGACCGCGCTCGCGAGATCCGCAACCGCGCCATCGAGCAGGAGATCCGCGACGAACGAGCTGGATCGGCTGATCCGACCTCGCTTGAGCAGGTTGCACAAGACCGCGAAATGGTGCGCAACGCCGAAAGCATCGCTGCTAAGGAAGCCCGCGAGGCACAAGCCGCAAGCGAAGCCGCGCGTTCATTGGCGCAGAATCCCAACGAGCGGCTTGATCCCGAGATCGTCAAAGGCGAACGGCTCGAAGAACTGCAGCGCCTGCAGTCGAGGAGCATCAACACCGCTTCGGTCGAAGGCGAAGAGCCGGATTCACAGAAGCCGCAAAAGCAGTAGTTGCCTCGTCATGCAGCACTGCGTGGACTCGTTGTTCCCTAAGCCGGGCTCTGGCTGGGGCTCCGTCCGGCACTCGCTCGCGACAAAACGCAAAATGCGCTCCGAGGAAAGACGAGGGATTTGACACTTCGTGATTATGCAGCCTCTTTTACCCGGATTTCTATATCCAGGTGTGCGGAGGCGGCGATGTTGACAAGTGCGTCAAGCGAGAATTTGGCGAGCTTACCGCGCAGCAGATCATTGGTGCGAGGACGCGTCAGGCCGAGCCGCTTGGCGGCTTCCTCCTGAGGAATGTCCCAACGCTGGACTGCCTTACGGATTTCGTAGAGCAGCGCCGAGCGCGCTTTAAGGTTTGCTGCCTCCTGTTCGGTGTCCGCCAGGGCATCCCAGACGTTCTCATAGATTTCTACGTTCATCGTTCTGCCTTCCATCGTTTTAGCCGTTGAGCCGCTAGATCGAGGTCTTTCCTGGATGTGGCCTGTATCTTCTTCTGGAACGCATGAAGCACCAAAACGCGGTCCTCTAGTGTTGCCAGATAGATGACGCGAAACGCTCCCGATGCCTCCCGAACCCTGATTTCCCTGACGCCGGCCCCTACGATCTGCATCGGTTTCCAGTCGTCGGGATCGTCGCCGCGCTGGACAAGTTCGAGCTGCCAGCCGGCCTCTATCCGTGCATCGTCAGGAAACGCTCGAACATCCGCTCTGCTGCTTCCAAGCCATTCAATCACCTTCATCGCGCGCAGTGTATCGGTATTGATACAGGTTGGCTAGAGTGAAAATCGTTCGCCAGGACCAGCAATCAGCTCACGTCCCCACCAAGAACCGGATTAGCCGATCCTGCGTGATCCTCGCCAACGGGCTCACACATAGCACCGAGGGCTCAAAGAAACCGTTCGATGCGCCCGTTATATCGGGTAGGGAACCCTTCGTTTTGTTCTCACACTCGACATCGGCACCGAACGCACGAATCGCTCTTACTATTCAACTGAATTTCACGTCCGGCGATCGCCGTGACGTCTAATTTGATCCTGCAACGCCTCAATAGCGGCTGACGGCGCTCCGTCGACATCTTCGCTATCCACTGACGGCGACAGTGAACGAGCGTCGGCCTCCACCTCCTGATCGAGCGATGCGAGCAACGCGGCGATAGACATGGGCTTGTTGCCCGGCCGGACTTGGAATTGCAAGACACTGGCCTTGCCCACAGACGCACTCGGGTCGGACGTGTTTGATGCCGCCGGCGCCGATCGCCGGCCCAGGGTGGGAAGCGGCCGCGGCGCATCATCGGCCGTCTGATCGGTCCGCTTCGATTTCAACTCCGTAGCCTCAGCGGCGTCCTCACGCTTGGCTTCAGCCTCACCACCCGCTCGACGGCCTGGGCTTGGCAGCGCCCGCGGTGCGTCCGAGCTGTCGCTATTCACTTTCGGCTTTGACTCGACGGGATCAAACCCTTCAGCCGCCGCACCAGTCGCCGGCGGCGCCGCACCGGCATAGGCTGTATCGCCCGAAACCGGCGCTTCGACGGTATCGGGGTCCAGCAACTCGAAAGGCGCCGCTGGCGCGGTGTTAGCCGCCGCTTGGACGTCCGCCATGGAGCGCAGCGGAAGATCCTGCCAGCGGGGGAGAGGCGGCACTTTCAGGCGCCGGTGGCGATATTGCTGGTAGGTCGCCTTATAGGGCGCGTCCTTATAGTAGGTGATCTTGCGCACCCTGAAACCAGGTGCGCTCGGGACCAGAACCACGGCCTGCTTAGCCGGCATTTGCCGAAGCTCCGCCGCCGTCCGGAACGGCCTTTCCTGGTAACTTAAACTCTTGTCTCGAGCCCCGAATATACCTTGACCGGCCCTAATTATCGGTGTGGGCACCTCGATCGTGGTCGGTCCCAGCATTATAGAGACATATTCCGATGTCTCGACGTCGTTCATGCGGATGAAAAGCTTCACCTGGCATGCGGACACCGTGGTCTGGCGCGTCGCTTTTCCATAGACCTCGTCGAGCTGGGCGAGGTCCTGCAGGACAAGAACCATGCGGAAGCCATAGCCCGCGTTGATCGCCAGCTTGGAAACGATAGACTCCATTTTGCCGAGTTGGCGAAACTCGTCGATCATCACCAGAACCTGATAGGGCTCGTCCGGACCCGGCAAGGAGGCCATCAGCACATCATGGATTTGCTGGACCAAGATTTTGACGATGGGCCGGAACACGTCGAGCTGCGCCACCGAGCAGCCGATGAAGAGAGCCGTCGGGTCCTTGCGAAGCTTCGAGATATCGAAATCCGTCGACGCCGTAGCGGCCGCAACGAGGTCATTGGTCCAGGGATTGAGAGCCGCCGTCAGGTTGAAGTAGGCCGAGTTTCGCGTTTCCTTTTCCAGCGCAATGAACTGGTTGAGCCCCTGCACGACCCACGAAGGCAGATATTTTTCCTCATCATTGCGGATATTCGTCAGCACCCTCAGAAAGTCCACGCCGGTCGAAAGAAGCATCACGACGGCGCGCAAGTGACGCTGCCCCTCATAGCGCGGTGACGTCAGCACATAGCCGATCATGGCCGAAAGCAGCTGCCGGCCGGCGCGCGCCCAGATCTCGGAACTTCCTGTCGCCCCCGGGATGATGAAGGAGGAGACCACCGCGCAGTCCGTCGGCATGCGCGCATCGCGCCGGATGAAATCCAGCGGATTGTAGCGATGCGAATCCCGCTCGCCGGGAGAAAAGAAAAAGACCTTGTCGCCGAGAGCCTGCCGGTGTGCACCGAACGCCTCGAAGTTCTCCCGCTTCGGATCGAACCACACCGAGGATCCTCGCCACATATAACCGTTCGGAATCACAAAGCTGACGCCCTTGCCGGATCGGGTCGGCCCGACCACCAGGACGTGCGCGGGATCATCCGAGCGGATCGTCGCCCCACCCATCTTGCCGAGGATCAAGCCTTGCTTTGCCAGCAGGTTTTTCTTTTCGGCGTCCATGATCGTGCCGAACCGCGCATCGCCGTAGTGCTTTGGCTTGCGGTTGATCAGGCTTGCAAAGATCAGGCCGACGCCGATCGCCACGACAGCCGCGGCCGCGATCACGCCGCGGATGATCGTCTCGCCCTGCGTGGGATGATAGGCCAGGCGCTGGCTGAAATGCTGCCAGGCAACGATCAGGCCGCTTAGGCTGCGTTGCGCGTTCTGATACTTTAGAAGCCCCCAGCGCGAGGCGCCTTCGGAAGGGAGAGCGGGATTCCACCGCCATGTCGCCACCAGCTCGTAGGCCAGGCTCCAAAGGGCGAACAAGGCGAGTAGGGCGATGAGGCCGAGGAAAAGCCTATATGCGAATACGCGAGACATTCTGGGGAACCTTTCTGGCGGCTCTCCATTCGGTCATGCGGTTGAACCAGATCGCCGAAGTACCGCGCCAGCCGCCCCGACGCGTCTGTTGGATCACAATCGGCAGGACAGACCGCACGTAATCGATGATCTCCGCCTTGCTCAGCCCGAGCCCAGCCTGCATGACCATCAAGGCTAACTGCTCGAACGCACCGGTCGGGCTGTCCGCATGGATCGTCGTGATCGATCCCGGATGGCCCGTGTTGACGGCGCGCAAGAACGAATAGGCTTCCGCTCCCCGGATCTCGCCCAGGAAGATTCGATCCGGCCGCAACCGCATGGCCGCCTGCAGCAGCGTTTCAACGGTCACGTGCGCCAGGCCCTGGTCGCCCTTTGACACGACGAGGGGCAGATAGTTGGGCTGGCGTGGTTTGACTTCTCTCGTATCCTCAATGGTGAGGATCCGCTCATCCGAAGGTACCTCGTGCAAAATCGCGTTCAGAAAGGTCGTTTTGCCCGACGATGTGCCTCCTGAAAGCAACATCGAATACCGTTCCCGCACGGCCAAGCCGATGAAATCCTCAATCTTGCCAGCGTCGAGATATTCGCAAAGGGCGCTGTCGGTCTCGCTCAATTCGCCGGGATCCCGGACGGAGATCGTATCGAACGCCCCCCGTTTCCGGTAATCCTCAAGGCGCATATCTTTCACGACCTGCTTGCGGATCGCGAAGGCGCCCCCTGTCGGGGTCGCCGGCGCAAGCACGCCCTGAAAACGTTCGCCGCCGGGGAGGGCGGCCGAAAGCAATGGATTTTCCTCGCTGACCGATTGCGACGATGACGCCGCTATACGTTCCATGAGGTATGTGATCGCGGAGCGGTCGAGCTCGGGCACGTCGAAGGGCTCCATATGCGTGGAGCCGACGATTTCGACCCACACCCGTCCAGGCCCGTTCGCACAGATTTCGACCACGTGCTCGTCATCGAGCCAGCGCCGCACGGGCTCCAGCGCCCTATTTAGAAAGACGGTTCTTTGCTGCCCGCTCACGTCGTATCTCCGTCAACGCCTCGCGTACCGGGTCCGGATAGAACTCGGAAAAATCGAGGTCGCGACGGACGAACACCATGATCCGCGACCCCTGATCGACATGGATTGTGGGCGCGATATTAATCGAATTGCGAAGCGCCTCTTCAGCAATGCGGTTGAGGCTTTGCGAGACCTGTTGCGCGCCGATCTGGCGCGCGTTCTGCATGTACTGATTGGGTTGCGTCTGGATTGTCACCGTCTGTCCGGTCTGCGGATCAGTATAGGTCTGATTGGTGTTCGACCCGTTCTGATCGTTGCCAAGGTTGGCGATGAACTGCGTCGCGCCACCCACGACACTTAAAAGGATCGCCGAGCCGAACCGCTCGAAATAATGGTTGTCGACCTCGCCCGGCATGCCGCTGCGACCGAGCTCGTCGGTGCCGGTCGAACCGAGCTGCACCGACATGCCGTCCGATCGAAGCAGGCGTGTCCACACAATGAACACCCGCGTTTGGCCGGTTGCGAGGCCACTGCGATATTCACCGATAAGGCGGGAGCCACCGGGGATCAAAACCCTGCGACCGTCGAACGACCACACATCCTCCGACACGACGGCCCGAACCATACCGGCAAGATCGCTCTGGATCGCGGTCTCGAGTACGCCCTTGATCATCGTCCCTTGGGCGACCAGAGCGTCCGTGCGCGGGTTCATCGTGGCCTTCGATGTATCCGCTCCGCTCTGGCTCGCCCTTGCCAAAAAACGCCGATTGGGGTCCTCCTCGCCCTCGCCTGCGTTTCCGGCCGCCGCTGCATCCGTACCATTGCCGCCCAATGCTGACGCACTGCCAGGCGCATCGCCGCTATCGACGACGAGCTGCTTGGCGCGCAAGCGCTCCCATTTGCGGCGCTCCTCTTCTTCCTGCCTGCGCCGTTCTTCCTCAGCCAGACGACGGGCCTCGGAATTGTCCTGAACCTGCGGTGGAGCTGCAGGCGGTTGCAAGGCTGGCGGAGGGGGAGGGGGAGCCTCGATCGTCGACGGCGGCTGCGCCGGCGCGGCCGGCGCCTCCTCGGGAGCTGTCGGGATTTTCAGGGTCCCGTTATCAAGCTGGGGACGCGGCGTATCGAGCCCAGGTGCAGGAAACTGTGTGGTGTGAAACTCCTCGCCATCCGACGCCGTCAACAGCGGCTTGTCTGGCGCACGCGTCGCCGCATAGATCATCCAGCCGGCGAAGACCACCGCGCCCAGCGGCACCGCGATCTTGAAGAATGTGCTCGTCCCGAATTTTGGCGCGGCGACCGCCGTGCCTTCCTCAGCGAGCATTCTGTACTCATTGGGAGATGGCATCGGGTGCCCTCACTTTCTGAACAATCCCACCGCCGACACGCTGTGGCTCGTAAGGTTCAAGCCCGGTCGGTTCGTTCACGTTGTTCAGTCTCAGATTGAAGACGCAGGTTGCGTCGTGTCCGTTGCGCAAGGTCCATTGGTAATTGACCTTGTCGACGACGATGTACGCGCCCTCGCGGCGATAATTCACAAGGGTCTCATTGCGCTCGCTATCGACGACATAGATCGCCGGCACTTCCCTTGCTGGATCGAAGCGGAACCAGGTCTTCACGCCGTCGTCGTAGATCACGAGCGGCTTATTCGCGGACGACCCCTTATAGGCATAGGACGAGTTGGCGTTTTCGGCCTTGAAGCCTTGCCGGTTCGGTTGTGCCGCCCGAGCCCGGGCTTCGTCCATCAGCGCCGCGTCCGAAGCCTCTTCGGGATAGCGGAACTTGATCGCATAGACTTGTTGCGCAACCGGCCGAAACTCGCCCTTCAGGAAGAACACATAGCTGCGCTTGTTCGTCAGGACGTTGAGATTCCCGCCTGCATTCTTCTCGATTGGCTTCACAAAAAGCACGTTGCCCTTCTTGTTGGGCTCGATGCTCCAGGCCGGGACGTCGCCGGCGCCGAGGGTTTCGATTTTCTCGTCATCGCCGAATTCGATCATGGTCGAGGCGCCATAGCTGGCCGGCACCGACACCACATCGTCCTTCTGATACCAGACGAAGCGAATGCGACTGTCACGAGATCCCGCCCGAGGGGTCTGTTCGGCAAGGGTTGGCTGAACCGCGCAAACGGCGAGCCCGATTGCCGTCAGGATGCCGGCGACCTTCATTGCGGGCTCTCCGGGGTGGGTGCCGGCGCCGTCTCCTGATCGCGCCGATATTCGAGCACCTGGAAGCCGAGCGGATTTTGAAAGCGGATCTCGTTTTTGGCTGGCGCGCCGGTGTAGCGGAACCGGATCAACGACACCCAATGCCGCTGCACTGTGTTGGCCTGGCTCTTTTCCTCCGTCATGAACCGGACCAGGGCGGTCCTTTGGTTGGGAAAAGTCACGGACTTCACGGTCACAGCCACGACGGTGTTTCGCCCGTACAGCACCACGGGGTTCGTCACCTTGTTCGCCGGGCTGAAAAGCTCGACGAGCTCCCTCGAGGCATCGCCGGTGCTCAGCAATTGCGCGAGATCGAAGTTGTCCTTCAGCGCCTTCGGATCGTAGGTCTCGCGAGCTTTCACATAACGGACGATATCGAACATCCCCATCGACTCGTCCTGCTGCAAAGGCCCGTCAGCCAGCGGCCGCTTCACCTCGACAAACCCCGTGGATTTGTCGACCACCACCATGTAGGGCTCATAAGTCTTGAGCGGCAGCGCAAGGATCAGCGCTCCCACCGCTGCAACGGCAATGACCGAGGCGACAGTTGCCACACACCACGCCAGAGATCGCGACCAGCGATTGCGCCGCGCGATATCTTTTTCCCAGATTGCCGCATCCACGTAGTACGGCAATGGAGACTCGGTTTCCTTCGCCGGTCGCCCAGCGCTTTCCTTCACATCGCTCATTGGTGCCCAAACCTATGCGGGATCCGTCAGCTTCCGGGAAAGCCGTGCATATTCCGCTGAATTCTCGTACCTTCTTTGTGCGAGGCTCACGCGCGCCCGCTCGCGACCCGCCAAGCGTTCCTGCCTCGTGCTCCAGCCCATGCGTCCCATCAGCGTCCGCTGACCGGCTTGGCCCATCGATCCGAAAGCGCCGCCGTAGAACCGCCCAAACGAAGGCGTTCCAATACCAATTCCGCCCGCGAGCGAGGCGGCAACGTTGGTGATTTGCGACAGCAGCAGCACGCCAACAAGGCAGATCAGGATGAGCGGCGCGGCTTCGGTCAATGTCGTTGTCGCAGCGCCATTCGACCGGTTGACCGCGTCGAAATAGGTCTGGGTGATCGAGATGAAGAATGCGCAGAAAGCGTAGACCAGAATCTGCACACACATGTACTGAACGATCGCGGTTATCCAGCCAGCAAAGAACCGGGTCGTGTAGCCGAACAGCATGAGAATGATGAACACAGGGGCGAGCGCCAGCAAAAGCCAAAGAAAGATCTTCGACAGGATGATGAGGAAGATCGCATAACCGATGAGCAGCGCGCCGACGACAAGTATGATCGCCGCCAGTACGTAGCCGCCGAAGTTCAACACCCCAAGGCTCTTGATAAAGGCAGACGTGGAATTGGCGAGCGAATCCCAGATGTTTTGCAGGGCCGTCTGCACGGAGTTGACGGAGTTCAGCCCGGCTGATGTCCCGGTCACATTGGCCGAAACGCTCGTGAGCAGGCTGTTCCCGATCGCCGAAGGTGTCTCATTCGCGAACGAATAGGCATATGTTTGAAAGTCCCCCCAACTCGTCGCCAGAGCGTAGATGACGAAGGCGCGGAACAGGCGCCAGACCATCTCCTTTCCCGATCCCGTAGAGGTTCCCTGCCAGATGCTGATGGCCCAGAATATCACGTACAGCGTCAGCATCAGGCCGGCGACACCCACCTGTCCCCCGCCGGTCAGGGCCGACGCCAGGTTCTGGTAGGCTTGCGATACATAGTTATTGCCGAACTTGTCGACCTGTTGCAGAAGCGTCGTGATATTGAAGTTCATTTTTTCGCCATCCCAGCTGAAAACAGAGATGGATCGCTCTTGAGTGCCCGCATCGGACCGCACTCAAATGGCCTCGCCGGTTCTGTTTTTGGTTCGGGCGCCGCGAACGCCAGTGGCTGCATTGGTCCTTCGTCGCGCGAGCATGGAGCCTTGAGTGGCTTGTGGCTGCACCCCAAGGCTGCAACAGCGCCAACGATGGCGGCCGCTGATAGAAGAAAGCGCACCGTCATTGGCCGGACTTGTATTCGAGCCCCCGCGAGGCCTGGGTGATCAGGTTCATACGATCGATGTTTTCCTGATTGGCGGCAGCCGTCGCGGTGTTCACCGCGCCGATCAGCTCGTTCACGGTGAGACCGGTTTGCACCATGATCTGGCTGTTCTGATCGATAGAGCCCTTGATGTCCTGCGCCGTTCCGATCCGCTGAGCGCCCGACTGAAAAGCGCTGGAACGGGTCTTCACCCCATTTTGCGAGGAGTCGACCAGCCCGGTAACAGTGGCCGCGACGTTCACCAGGGCGCTGTAGTTCTTATCCATCTGCGTCGTCTGGCCATTGATCAGACCCGAAATGGTTTTCACCAGCTGCAAGCCGTTGATCATGTTCGAAACGATGCCCTGCGATCCATTGCCGAGGCCGGCGAACGACAACGAGCCGCCCGAGATCACGCTACCAAGCGAAGGCGCGCTCCCCATGGAGAAGCCGCCATTGCCCAAGGCCATCTGCGCGAGCTGGCCCGCCTGGCTCGACCGGTCGCCCGTGACGGCCTGGAGCGTCTGTTGCGTATAGTTCATGATGTTGCGGTCGGTGCTGAGGATCTCGCTCGTGGCCGATGCAATCTGCCGAGCCTGTTCCAGATTGGCCTCGTCGATCGTAGGCACCTGCGCAAAGGCGATGCCGCCAAGGCCAAGCAAGAGTGCCGCTGTTAACGGAATTCCACGCATAGCGCTTTTCTCCTATTGAGCCTGATATTGCTTGACGGCCGACATAAGTTCGTCGGTCGTCATGGTGACGGGGGCGCTGTTCGCGTCCCTTTGGATTTGCGAAAGCATGGGCGAGACGTTTTCAACCGTGTCGGTCGTGCGCGGCGCCGTGCATGCGCTGTCCGTCGACGAGCAGCACGGGTTGCCGGCCGTGCCGCCGCCGCTCGTAGCCCCGGGGCAGCTCGTCGCGCCACCCGAGCCAGACGGCGGGGGCGGGGGAGTGGGCACCACCAGGCCTGAGGATCCCCGACTTGTCAGTGTGGCAGTGCCGATGTTTCGCACATTGAAAGCTTGGGCGAAGAACCCGGTTGCCTGGATCACCTCGTTGAAGGTCAGCCCGCCTTGGGCGCGAATCCCGCTGTTGCGGTCGAAGGCTTCCATGACCGTTTTGTCGGTCCCGATATCCTGCCCCATGGTCTCGAAGGACTGCCTATTGGGGGCCACCGTTGACATGCTGCCGTTCATGCCGCCGAGAACCTGGCCGGTGCTGTCGAGCAGGCTTCGTTCACCGGCATTGCCGCCGATAGCGCCCGATCCCGACCCGGTCGAGGCGAACGCCGAAGAGCCCTTGATGTCCGGATTGGCCTGTTCCAAGGACGCCCGGCCACTCGCCGGATCGACCGAAGCCTTCGGGCTCTTCACGTCCTGCGCCTTTTTGGGTGTCGTTACCGAGCAATTGACACCCTGCGTGGCGGACTTCGTATCCTCCTGGATGAGCTTGATCTGAACCTTGTCGGCCTTGTCCTCGCTCCGCTGTGACAAGATCGGGCCGTCAGAAACCGGCACGGCCGCTATGGCCGTCGATCCCGCGAAAATCGTCACAAGGGCGACCGTCGCGCCCATGATGGTCTTCATTCCGGGTCCCTCGCAAGAAAGATTGGTAACCAAACGTCCGGATCGTCGCCCACGCGCGCGCGCAGCGCGTCGAGCTCCTGAACTGTCTCAATTCGACCGGAGAGGATCTTGATCGCGTCAGGCATCGCGCCCAGATTGAGGCGCGCAATGACGCTGTCCTGATCATGCTTGATCAGGAATTTGCGGGCTTCCGGCGGGGTTTCGCGGATCCATTTAATCTCACGCTCCGACAGCCCGAACGCCCTGTGCGATTCCTCGTCGGCCTTCGGGTTGGGGAAAAAGATATTGGTCGGGGTCTGTTCGATCAGCGTGTTGGCGATCGATGACTTCACAATATCCGCCGCGGACTGCGTGCCGAAGCCAATGATGCCATTCAACTTACGAATGGTTTTCAGTTTGTCCTTGATGAAGTAGCTGAAAATATCATTATCGAGGAGCTTCCAGCCTTCATCGAGGAAGATCATGACCGGTTGCCCGTCGAGCAGCTCCTCGATGCGATGGAAGATATAGAGCAAGGCCGCCGTACTGGTCGTTGCGTCGCTCAACACGCTCGTCATGTCGAAGCCGAAAATGGACGACATCGAAAACGAGTCTTCCGCGTTGTTGAACAACCAACCGCGCTGATCCGGCCTCATCCATGGCTGAAGGCGCGAATAGAGGTCGTCATCGCCGGCGCGCATCGCACCGCGCAACAGCTCCGCGAACTCCTCCATGGTTCGACCTTCGGGCGGCGCGCTCGCCACCTGGGCGATCGCGTTGCGAATGACTTGCTCCTCGCGCGTCGAGTGGGCATATCCGTCGGATCGACGCAGGATGAAGCTGAAAAGTTGGAAGAGGAATTCCCGGTTGCGCGGCGTATCGGGCAGGCGCAACGGATTGAAGCCGGAAGGCTCACCGGCCTTCAGAACCTCATAGCGGCCGCCAAGCGACCGCACGAAGATATCCAGGCCCCTATCCTTGTCGATCATCACCAGCTTGGGGCGCGGCGTGATGCGTTGCGCCTGCGCGGCAAGAAAGCCGAGCAGCACCGTCTTGCCCGAGCCCGAGGGACCGTTCAGGGTGAAGTTGCCGAGGTCTCGAACATGGAAGTTGAAGAAGTAGGCCGTTTGCGACGTCGTCTCGAGAACGCTTATCGGCATTCCCCAATGAACCCCGCCAGTCCGGCCGCTGGGATAATTATGGAAGGCCGAGAAGCCCGCCATATTCTTCGATGAGATCATGGACTTGCGCGCCACATAGGCGAAATTGCCGGGCAGGGTGGCCCAGAACGCAGGTTCACAATTCAGGTCCTCGCGAACCCACAGGGCGGACACCTCCGTCAGCGCCGTGCCGACGTCGGTCACGCAGCGTGCCACGTCGTCCATGGTTTTCCCGAGGCACAGCACCGTCAGGTGATGCAAGCCGTAGAGCGCTTCCGAGGACAGAAGCTCATCGCGCGCTTCACCGAGCTGATCACCCACGATCGAGCCGGCTTCATCCGACATGTCGATCTTGCGCCCAACCCGCTCCATCTGGGTGAGCGCCTGGGGCTTGTCGATGATGGCGAAGGATTGCGTCACGATTAATTCGTGCGGCACCTTCAGCATTGGATTGAGCATCCCCGGTCCCGTAATGGAGGGGTACTCGCCTACCGAAATGATGGCGCCATACCGCGTTTCGCCAGGGAACGCCCCGCGAATTTCCAGTGCATTGGGGCCGAAGAACAGCCGCTTCGTCGCCAACGCCTCCGCCAGCTTCATGCGCGGCAGTGCCATCGGCCGCGGAAACCCGCCATTGACAAGCTGCACCAGGAATTCCAGCGGCTCGGAATGCCAAACGTCATTGCGCTTGACGACGGTGAGAACCCGCGCGCCATACGCCTGCAGGCTCTCTCGGACGGCTTTCATCACGTCCGTGAGTTCGATCAGCGCCCGCTCCTCGCTCGAAGAGCGACCGTCCGCCGCCCTGCGTCCCAAAAGCTTGCGGATCACAAGATCCGCTGTCCCGACGGTTCCCTGCAGCTCGCGCCGCACGATCGTCAGGTAGATGTCGTTCACAAACATGCGCTGGGTGCGCAAGGCCGCCGTATAGCGCTGATCCAGCTCTTGGCAGAACTTATTTTCGAAGCTCGATTCGATCGCCGGCTTCACCTCGCGGCGCACGATGTGCGAGTAGATCGCATAGCGCGAATTCGCCAACCCCCGAATGAGATCGTTGCGACCGAGCAGGCGCGAATTGATCTCCGCGATATCGATCGTCTCGAAGCACAGCCCGCTCATGTGAACGAAGGACATCAACATGCCGTCCTGCGTCTTGATCACCTCGTCGGACACATGCCGCGAATAGGGTATGTGGGCCGAAACCGGGTTCTCCCGACGGGACACGGCCCCGAAACTCAGTTCATCACGAAGAGCCCGTGCGATCGCCACGGTCACACCCGATAACTGCGCGCGCCCCAGAAGCTGGCGCTCCGGGGCGGCATCTTTCGTGAACGGATGAACATGATCTCGATGAACATGGGATCGCGCATGATCGCGATCCTGGCAACCGCATAGAGCGGCAAGCAGATAGAGAGCATGACCAGATTATGGGTTGCAAGGAACACGACAGCGGTCAGCACGCCGATGAACCCCGCGAGCTCGTAGGGGATGCCGAGCACCGTCGGCGCTCGCGTCAAGCCCTTGACGAGCGGAGTGATCAGCAATTTGAGCTCACCAGGATCGTTCCGCCCGTCTGCCATCCCGATCACCTGCCGACCGCGGATTGAAAGAATTCGACGATCTGGGCCGAGCCGAAGACCAGCACGATGCCCAAAACCCAGCTTCCGGCCACAAACCATGACAAGCGTGCCGCCCAGGCCATGAAGCCCATGAAAATGCAGAACAGAACCGCCAAAGCCGTCGCGATTGGACCGGTTAAGGTCTGCACCAACGTCTGCAGCGTGCTTTGCACCGGCTGGAGATTTCCGCCCCCGGCCATCGCCTGCGTTGCCAAGAGCATGAACGGCATCGCCGCACCAGCGCTGCGTGTCGCAATCATCTTCCACAAGGTCATCAAAGCTTCTCCTCAGTCAAAGTTTTGCACCATCCCGCCCTGCCAGACCGGCGCCGTCGCTTCGCCAGACTTCGTGGTGCCGCCATTGCGGGAGTTGGTGCGGGATGTCGGATCATTTTGTTGATCCGCCGCGCCGGCCGCAGCCGGTTGAACGCCGGCCAGGTCAAGGCTCACCGCCCCTGCGGGCATCACTGCCTCAGACCCGACCGATGGCCATTGGTAGAAATCGTTGATGACGTTGGCGACGTAGCCAACCGTCTCGGAGTAGGGCGGCACGCCCTTGTATTTGAGAACCGCGACCTCGCCGGCGTTGTAGGCGGCGAGCATGTATATCGGGTTCGGAAACCTGCGATGCAGATCGCGCAGAAAGCCGATCCCACCTTTCACATTATCCGCGGGATCGCAGATATCGACCCCGTAGCTTGCTGCCGTGGACGGAAGAAGCTGCATCAGGCCATAGGCCCCTTTGGGCGATAGCGCGCCGGAATTGAAGCGGCTTTCGGCCCGGGCAACCGCGAGAACAAGCAGCGGGGCAAAGCCTTGCTGGCGCGCGACCGTTTCGACGATCCGCTGTCCTTCTTCCTTCGAAAGGGCCGCAACTCCGGGGCAGGGGCTGTCAGCCTTGGCCGACGTCACAGTAGCGGCCGCGCTGTCAGCGCCTTCCGCCGTACCGATCCGTTGCACGTCTTGGCTCTCAACCTGATAGGCCGGCATCACCCGGCCATTGGCGTCGACAGCAGCATTAACGATGCGCGTGGCAGGTGCCGTTACTCGGTTCTGGGATCTTGGCGAAGCTTCCTGCGCAAACGCCACTTGGCACACCGACAGGGCCGCACCCGCCACCAGAATCGTTTTGCGGAATGGAGTCACCAAAATAATCCTGGCCGTTGCCGATTTCGCGATATCGAATTAATACAATGATTCGATAAACTGCAATCGCGAAATTGAGGCTGGCACAATGAAAATGAGCAGGGTTCTTCCCGTTGTGGTGGTTTTGCCGACCTTGGCGGCTCTGTCCTCGGCGCCGGCCCAAGCTGACGACTTTGGCTGCAAGGTTTTGCTGTGCATCCTCAACCCGCAGGGTTGGGCGAGCGTCGGGGAATGTGTGCCCCCGGTCGAGCGCGCTTTCCGGATGGTGGCGCATGGGGAGCCCTGGCCTCAGTGCCCCGAGGCCGGCAGTTCCGGTCGTATCGGATATGAGGAATTCAAACCTTGCCCGGACGGCACGATCGCCGTCTCGCCCGATGCGGAATCGAGCGGGAGCGACAACAGCTCTCGCTCACAAACTGTCTACAAGCCCGACAGCAACGGCGCTTTCTGTGCTGCGCGGAATGCGACGAACTCCTCTTGGGGCACGAACCCGAGAGGTTCGGGTTACGGAACGCGTCCAACATCGGCCGTGACGCCGCGCGAGCAGAGGACGGAGCCAAACTATCTCGATCTCACGACGACCGACGGCAAACAGCGTTTCTGGTTCAATCTGAGCAGGTATCAATAATGAAACCTGGCTTCGCCGCCGCCGGCATTCTCGCGGCCTTCCTCGGGAGTGTTCCGGCACTGGCCGAGGACAAACCCAATCCGTGGTTTCCGATCCCCGCCACGGCATCTTTCAGCACCGGCGACACCTGGACCTATGCCGGCGAGACCCACCGTCTCTATGGTGTTCAAGCCTGCTTGCGAGGCACTTATTTCACAAATAGGGAAGGGGGGCATGTCGATTGCGGGGAGGCAAGCCTTGCAATGCTCGTCTCTCTCATCCGGGATCTCAAACCTCAATGCTACACGGCCGCCTGGCAGGCCGCGACCAAAACGCGCTTCGTCGTTTGCGTCGCACAGCCTACGTCAGGATCCGCGGCCGGTTCTCGCATCGACCTCGGCACGGCGCTGATCTCGACCGGCTGGGCGTTCGCGGCCGTCACTCCGAACGGCGCTCCGGTCCATGCTCCCTATATCGTCGCGCAGGAGGTCGCTAAAAAGCAGCACCTTGGCCTGTGGCAGTTTGCCGACGTGCCCGATCCGAATGCCATCATCCTCCGCGATATCCGAAACGCATCTAACCAGGCTGGTCAGTCTTCGAATCCGCCTGCAAATCGATAACCGGTCCCCGGCGCGTTGGATCATACTGTACATCCTCAGAGGCCATCGCCGGACCACGAACGCGACGGCCAGCGCAATCGCCGAAATCAAGCCAAGGACAATAGCCGCGATCAGCCCCGGCTCTCGCTAAAACGATAGACTGTCCCACTGGTTCAAAAGCCGGGCGCCGGACAGCACCAAAATCAGGACTGTTGCGATGACAATGCCCGTTCCCGGATCCATGTCGAATTTCTTCAGCATTACTTTCAAGCGTGCGAAGTCCCCTCACCGGATGACCCCTGCCGCCCCTTGCCTTGTCTCAGTGCAAAGGCCAGCTTCAGCCGCGCGGCCTCCGTGCAGGATCCTCAATGATCGCTTGACCCAGGGGTCTGTGCGCGTGATTGAGTGGTTCCTGGCGCGGTTGGGACTGTTAGAGTTCGAAGCGGCCAAGGCGCCGATCGTTGAGGCGATACTGCCAGATGAGGTTCGGATCCTTGGGGTTGACGCCGGATGTCGACCAAGCGGAGCGATCGGGCTTTGCAGCGTCATGTAAAGGAAGATCGTCATCACAGCGCGACAGCTGTAAAGAGGAGGGAAGACGATAGCGTCCTAGTTTGTGCGTCAGAAACGCGATGACGCTGACGGTGGCGAGGCACAGGATCAAGAAAGCCGTGGAAAAGCTGAGCATGCGAAGGCCGGCTTCCTGATCGGGCAGGGCGAAGAAAGCGAGCACTCCGCCAGCGAAAATTGCGAACGCGAACCTCATTAGCATGACAAAGAGCCTTCTGTTGCGATGTCGATCATTATAATATCACAGATCGACAATCATTATAATGATCAACGGAGGTAGGATGGGCTCCTCGTGGATCAAGCGTTTTTCGATGAATGAGGCACGGTGCCGCTTTTGACGATATCGGCTCGGCGTATTGCCCGGCGCCGTTTCCAACTCGAACAGGGATAGAGATTGGATTTTCGCCGACTCCGCGGGACAAGGCCTAGCGACCCGTTTGAGCGTATCGGCAGTGCGAAGCGCGAATTTGCACGTCGCCACCTACATGTTTATGTTGCGGGAGGTCATGCAGGCTCTTGAGACACCGACGTTGCGGCGTCGAGGTTTCCCTTATTCGAAATGGTATGGGGTAACGATTGCAGGGCCTGCTTCGCAGGGGCAGAGATCAGGGTTGTCACTCCCGATGAGGTGTTATACGACAAATTCATAACTCGGATGAACCAGGCCATCCAACTGGATCATTTAATTATTCATTTTTAGCAGGGGCATGAAGATCGAAATGCTATCGTGCCCTGGAATGATTTAGCGGCGGCCAAAGCCATACGCCCTCAATGTGGGGGAGGTAAGGGGACGATGCCGCGACACTTTAATAGGGCAATGTGTCATCGTTTCGAACTACCAGGTTAACCACTAGACATTTTACAAGAAATAGCGGTCATATTCCGACCGATAAGCGGGAGTGCAACTGTGCCGATATTTAAAAACAAGACAGAAGACAGCGATGGTTGGCTTTCGATCCTGCTCGCGCTGCGACTTCGCCAAATCGAAAACGAGTACCCGGACTATGCCAGTTTCGCCGACGCTACGGGGCTATCGCGGGGCACGCTCTACCAGTTGCGGGCGGGGAAGGGGAACCCGACATTCGTCACCCTGGAGCGGCTGGCACGGCACCTGAAAGTGCCGGTGTGGACGCTCATTGGTCGGACTGGTGACGATGACGGTGTGAAGCGGGACATCGAAACGTTCGGCTTCAACTTCAACGAGATTGCACGGCATATTGAGGCCACGCGTGCTGTGAAGCGCTCGATGACGGAGTTCAGCGGTGTACCTACTTTGAAAGAGGCAGCCAGCCCCGCTGGGGCAACCTCCGAGAAGAAGCGGCTGCCTCCGGCCAAAAAGGGACGCAGCAAAAGCCAGTAGCATACGAGAAAAGTAGAAGATGCTAAACAACGGGCGTAGATTTATTTGCTACGATAGGTAGCAAATCTATTTTATATTTCTTTGACAGGCATCAGAAAATCCGCCAGCGTCGATGCAATGGCATCATTTTTTGCTGAAGGGATCACGATGCAAGCGAATCTCTGGCAAGTCGCAGGAGACAATGCGCTCTATAGGGAAGCGGCAGCGTTCGTCGATTGCCACCCGAAACCATGGGTGGAAGAGGTTTCGGAATTTCTGCGGAAGAAAGGCAAGCCCGAGACGATCACGTTGGTGATTGGACAGTTCATCGTGGCGGCCCTGTTCGAAGGACGACACGCGGATCTGCTGTACTGGTCGCTGGTTGCGGCCGAAGTGAATTGCGTTGCGATGGAGCAATGGCCTGATGATGTGCGCCAGGAACTGGCGAGTCATCTGAAACGGGGATTCGGCAAGCTCTCGTCGCGAAATCTCTCCCATTGAAGGCTGCGCCCCGACGGCGTGGCCTCAGATAAGGGAGACGGGGTCACACCTGACCAGAGGCAACGTTGATGTCGCTGCCGGCGGGACCGGGAGCGGATGAAGCGAGTTTTGTGTCACCACCGTTAGGCGTCGGAAAGTCGCCTGGTCCCATTTGGCAGACCGCTTGCGCGCCGCATCCCTGAGGAATGGATTGGCCGGCCGAATTGAGGCCGGCATAGCGGCGGTTTACGTCGTTCGTCCAGTTACGGCGCTGGCTTTCAGTGCTGCCGTTGTAACGATCGGCGAGGCAGCGAATACCTGACGTGCCGCCGCATGATTTGACAGCATCGCGAAGCGTCATTACGCCGCCTTCAATGTTTTCGGACAAGATGCCCCGATCCATTCCGTAGGCGCGACCGGTCGCCCCCGTAAGCTGCATCGGTCCAAGAACGCCACTGAAGGAGCCGGCACATGCTGACATCGCGCCTTCGTGAGCGGACACGGCAAGAGCGAGCTTAGGATCAACGCCATACCTGGTGGCGGCGTCTACAATCATATTTGCGATGTTCGGGTTGCGCTCCATCATCTCTTGCGTGGACGGATAGCTCGGCAGACCCGCTCCCTTCTTGCAAAGGGAAAGCAAGGGCGTCTTGTCATTGAGGTCGCAAGAATTTGCATCCTGGTCAAAGGAATTCGCTTGCGCAACACGCGCTTGTCCGACGACCAGGAGCGCGGAGAGGAGTATCGACAGGGGACGCAGCATCTTACTTCCCCGGACAGAAATTATAGATGGTGCCATTGATGGAGAGCGCGTCGCTGGATGGGCGCGTAATCTTCATCGGCGTGATGACCGGGGAGTTGCTGCCACGCTCTGTACATGAGGCTTGGAACGCATCGTCTCCATGACGGGTGCCTGCTATCTTGCAGGTGCTTGCGCCGACGGTGATTGCGTCGCCGTCGAACTCGGCAAGTTCGAGAGCGCCGACGCCTTGATCGAGATCGGCACATGTGTATTTAGACTCTACATATGATCCCTGCGGAGCCTTGAGCGGATCAAGCGCTTGCGCGATTGCCGGCGAGATCAAGACGGCTAAAGTCGTGAAGACTGTCGGGCTGGACATGCTAAACCACCTGAACACCATCCTGCCGTGGCCGCCGCCAGAAACCGCGGTCAAGGCCGCGCATCGCGCACCGTCAGGGAAGCGTTGATCCGCGGGCGATGGCCGGTGGCAGGCTGGTGTACTGAATAAGGTCAGGTTTTCTATGTCGATCATGGTTGCGCTCCTTCCGAATATCGAGGTTGCCGGAAACACATCGGGCATCGCGGCTTACCCTAGGGTTGTGGGACAGGGACCCGGAATTGGCATTCCGGGGCGATTTCACCTTGGAATACGACGCCAGCGCGAATGGTTTTGGCCTGAACATCATATGCACCCATCGCACCATTCCGAGCGAGGTCGGGGCGGACGTTGTTCGGTTGCGCGCCATATTCGATGAAACAGCCGGGGCCAGCGTCAGCGACTGTGGATCGGCCATTCTGATAGATCGCCAGACGCATGGGGCATCGTTTCAGCGTGGCCTTGCCGACGGGATCCTTGCGGATCGGCGAGCAGCCGGTAAGCGTGTGCAGGACCGAGAGTACGACGGTTTTCGTCGGGCTGCGCACCACGATGTGACTCTCGGAAGCCGGCGCGTTGGCGACCGCAAACCGCGTATCGCCTTTGGCCGCGTAGGCTTCGTTGTTCTCCTTCAGCCGGTCGGCCCACAGCGAGGCGTAGGGCACAGCTTCCGAGTTCGGGAGTTCGAGATCGGCGTAGGCGACGGCCCGCCAGGCGTTCGGATCATGCGTGAGCGACTGAGCCGAAGCGTGGGGCGCCAAGGTAAGGGTAGCCGCGACTGCGACAAATGTCAGGCGTTCGTGCATTCCTTGCCTCGCTTTTATACCCTATGATTAAATCAATAGATTGGTGATTGTCGAGCGTGATATTTGGATGGAACAAGAAGCTCGCCTATCGGGGTTGGATGAATTGCGAGGTCTGGCGATCGGGCTGGTGGTGTTGTCGCATGTCGGACCGGTCTTCGCAGAAGGCGGGACGGCCGCCGCTCTGCTGTTTGCGCCGGCGTGGAGCGTCGGGGTCGACTTGTTCTTCGTGATTTCCGGCCTGGTGGTGGAACGCTCATTACGAAGCTTGCGGCACGAGCGCGGAGCGCTCGAAGCGACCTCGGCCTTCTATGTCAGGCGTGCCATGCGGATCGTGCCGCTGGCCTGGTTCGTCGGCACCATCCTCTCGATCGGGTTGCTCCTCCCGGGAAGCGGCATTGAGCCTGAAGACGCGAAGGCGGCCTTCGCGTTCATCTCGAATGTGCATTGGGCGCCCTGTTTCGGGGGCGCCGCAGGATGCGGGAACGCCTTTGCGTTCGCGCCATTCTGGTCGGTTGCCGGCGAGGTGCAATTCTATCTGCTGGCTCCGCTCCTGGTGTTGATGCTACCGCGGCGTGCGCTTGTCGCGCTGGCCGGGCTCGTCCTCGTGGTCGGGGCGTTCACGCTCCGACCATGGGGCGGGACGCTTTGGACGTTTCGCATCGATGCAATCGCGGTCGGTTTGGCGATCGGCGCAATCATGGGGACAACCGCATGGCCCCGTCTGGCGGAACACCTGCGGGTGATCGGCAACATGGAAGCGGCGTTCTGGATGTCGATCGCGGCCTTCATGTTGGCGATATTGCCGCCGGCGACGCATGGCGTGGCGACTGCCGTGCTGGCGTTGATGTGCGGGTGGATCGTGGCAAGGGCGACCTTGCGGGGCGGTTCCGTGGCCTGGCCTGGGCGGATGCTGCGTCGCTTGGGAGGCATCTCCTATGCCCTCTATCTGATCCATCTGCCGGTGCTGGCGCTGTTCAAGTGGTCCCTTGGCCAACTCCTGGGCGCCCCGGCGACCGCAACGCTCTCGATCGCAAGCGCGATCGGGCTGTCTCATATGCTGACAGCGGTGATGGGAAATCCGCTCCGCCAGCTCGGCCGCCAATGGTCAAATCGAACAGTACGGGAGGTGTCGCCGTGACGGAAGAAAATCGTCGATGGTCGCTCGGTGGTGAAGATGTCGATCAGATTCCGCGAGGAGTGAGAGCGCTGGCCGAGCAGCTATTGACGGAGAACGACGGCAATGCCGTGGCAGCGCTCGTCGAGGCATGCTGCGTCATTGGAGCCATGCGGCCGGCGATATCGAGGGGGATGGTACGCAATGCATCCTCATCAGGGGTCGATATAGCGCAAGTGCTGGATGTGTTCGTGCGAAGCGAGCACCAACCAGAAGAGCAGGACCGGCAATGCTGAATTGCGTGTAGCTGCTTGAATTTTATCGGTCGACAGCGAGAGAGACGTGGTAGTAAATCGGCAAGCTGCGTGACGACACATCCGTAGCGTCGCAGAAGCCAGTCGCGAAAGCCTTGGTTTTGCGACAGGGATCGTTCCGCTGTATGTTCGGCTCGACTCATTGGAGTGTGACGGCGCCGCTTAATAGCGGTCGCCGAACCAACCCTTGCTCTTTGGGGGCGAGGGTTCCTAATAAGCCCACGGCACGGACTTGTAGGACGGTCTTGGGTCTTGGACGCGCCAAGCCTTCCGCCAGTAGTAGAAATTGAGGGGTACTCGGGCCAGCACGCGGCCATCGTCCGACAGGAGGTCGCAAGCGCAGGCGACGACGGGACCGTTGTAATATTGCACGCGGCCGGAATAGCCGTTGAGCGCTCCTGGCCGGCAGGCAAAGACGCGGACGCCTGCAGCAATCATGTCCGGGGCTTCTGCAGGGACGGAGATCGTCTCTATGCCTACCTTCGTGAGCGACCGCACAGGCACGGAGCTCCAACGCGAGCGGCGCAAAGCGTTGTTCGCCTGGGCTTCTGTTGGGTAACCGGTGAGCCGGGTCACGATCGGCGGGAAGCGGCCCCAGTCGGGGGCATACTCCTGCCTGCTGCGGCTGACCCAACCCGGCTTCCAATAGGGGTCTGTGACCGCAACGGGGCTGGCGAAGACAGAATGTGAAGCATCCGGCGAACGCCCGGCGCAGCCGGCGAGCAACGCCGCGGATGCGACGACGGGAAGCATATGGCAAAAGGAACGCATGTCGTGCTCCGGGGTCATGGATTTGGCGAGGATTTCCGGTACAGCCAAGGCATCTGGAAGGTGCTGGCCCAAATACCGCGATAGGATTCGCGAGCCTCACGCTCGAGCTGGGCGTAGATGGGGATGCGACGATCGGGATCGTCGGGGAGGGTGATGGCTATGCCGGCTTTCAGCATTTCGCCTGCGACGTCGGCCATTTCGCCGGTTGCGCAACGCGCGACGATGACAGCTGCGTCTTTCCGGACCGGCAAGCAGACAACCCATTTATTCAAGGTGGCGTTCACGAGCCATGCCACGGCGACAACGCCACATGGCCATGTCTGCTTTCCAAGCCTCGCGGTCTGGCCCAGGTCGCAGGCGTCAACGCCGTAGAGCCGGTACTTTTGGTTGGTTTCGACATCCTGGAACGTCGTGGGCGACAGGACCACGACGCGCATCGGATTGCTCGCTTCGTGGTCGCCCGGGGTATAGACGTCGAGCGCCGTGGCGGTGTCCAACGTGGGGACCTGCGCTGGGGCGACTGGCGGCATTGTCAGGGCGAGGCCGCAAGATGTCGCCGCGATCGCAAGGGCAGCGCCAATGGTTTCACGCGCCGGCTTCACTGATCGGGTCTCGGGCTGGCGTGAGCGAACAGATCGATGTCTTCGGCGATCACGTCCGTGGTGGAGTGGATGACGCCGTCCTTCTGATGCATGCTTTCCGACACGCGCGCCTGGACGAGCACCTTGTCGCCTTTGTGAATCTGGCGCGGCACGAAATCGGCCATCTTTCCCTCGAAGAAGGTGGCCGTCATCCAATCGCTGACTGATTTTCTTTGGCCCTCCTCGTCGAGCCATGACCGGTTGGTGGCGACACTGAGCTTGACTGTGTTGCCGACCTGGCGCGTTTCCCGACCGACATTTCCAGGAAGCAAAAGTTGGCCGCTGGTTCCCATGACTGACTTCTCTCTAGATTCATTGGATCAGTAAACTATCTCACAAATCGCTGTGCAAGTGTCTCAGGCTCAAAATCCGGACGGTGGGGAGGCGGTCTAGCCCGGGTCCGGCGCCGGATGCGCCGGGGTCGGATTCACGGTGTCGAGCTGGGCGCGGGCGGTCAGCCTAGGCTGTTGCAGCGGCATCCGACTGGACGAACTCAGCGGCTTCGTGGGGGGCCTTGCCTGATGTCGCTGCGAGCCTTTCGAAGCCGCTGTTCGAGTGCGAAATAGCGAGCCGTAATCGAGTTCAGCTTTGTGAAAAACTGCCTGCTCTGCGCAGGGTTGCCCGACGCAGGCGGAGGGAAGAAAGCAAAAAGAGCTTCCCGATCAGCGTCTAATTGTTCCAGCTCCGAGCAGAGACGGCAAATTTCGTGGTCGTCCGTTGCGGAACGCTGATGTGATGCACGGCGGTTGGCACGTGTGGAGTTAGTCTGCCGAGCCACATCGTTTGACGAAAGTACAATCGTATCCAAGGCGTTTCCTCCACGCCGGGTTGTGGTCATCCAATCTGGAATAATGCGGGTTGCAACCTATGTATACTGGCGGTTTCGCCTGTCACTTTTGACACGTCGTGAGACGCTGGAATTTCGCGTGGAACAACCTAATTAGATGACCGCCGGAATGGCTTGGATAGCGGCACGTCGATGACAAGGAGGTATGGCTGGAGATGGCGCAATCTGTGTCTGATTTTCATGGCATAACTGAGCGAATTAGGGCAGTTGCCTCTCCTACGGACGCAACGGAGCTTTTGAACACAATTGTCAAAGCCTACGGCTTAGAGACGGCCGCCTTCCTTACCGTCAGGCCGGTTTACGAGGAGCCGAGTCAGCCATTCTATGTGACCACATATTCGCCTGACTGGGTGAAACGCTACATCGACAAGAGGTTTTTCGACATCGATCCTGTGCTTCTCCATGGGCTGCGTGCTGTGACATTGGTCGATTGGAAGGAGATCGACCTATCAGACAAGTCCGTACGCACGTTCTTCGGTGAAGCGAGGGAACATGGGGTCGGAAAGCATGGCGTCACGATCCCGGTTAGGGGTGCTGACGGCGAACGCGGCATTCTGAGCGTAACGAGCAACGAGGACGCAGCAGGGTGGCAGGCGTTTCTCAAATCCCAGCTTCGGGACTTCCAGCCTCTCGCCGGCGAATTTCACAATGCTATCAGTCGAATCCAAGGAAGGCCCCTCCATCAGACGGCCTGCTCTGATAGAGAGATCGAA
Source organism: Mesorhizobium sp. 113-3-3 (assembly GCF_016756495.1). NCBI lineage: Bacteria > Pseudomonadati > Pseudomonadota > Alphaproteobacteria > Hyphomicrobiales > Phyllobacteriaceae > Mesorhizobium > Mesorhizobium sp. 113-3-3. The sequence goes on along the minus strand of NZ_AP023244.1, from coordinate 233,427 downwards.
TGTCTGAAGTGGTACGCGAGGGGAGAGAAGGTCAAGAGGACCGCGGAGATATTGTCTCTGTCCCCTCGCACAGTTCGATTTCATCTTGATCTGGCACGGGCCAAGCTGGGCGCCAAAAGCTTGACGCATGCAGTTGCGATCGCGACAGAGCGCGGACTCTTCTTCCAAAAACTGTTCTGATCGGTAGCCAAGCGTTTCGCGAGAAGGGCTCGCCGGCAATAGGCTCCGGAAAGGCGACGCGACGCTCCGAGGGTAGAACGGTGGTCAACCAAGTGGCTATTCGCAAACCATACGGTACCGCTTGCCGGACGCGCTGACGTTCTTGCAGACAAGCGGCTTGTGCGGCCCGGAAGAGGAGAGCGGAGGACTAGCGACCCGCGACATGCGTCTCCTTGATGTCTTGTGAGTTGCCGTACGGCGCGGTTCGAACCTTTCCGGCTCCTGTGGCGCTACCGGAAACACGCTGGCTTCGATTTGTGGCTGTTGCAGGCGAGGCGGCTCTTTGTCAAAGAATCGCCTAGCATCCAGCGGTCTTGGAATAATCACCGTACCATCATCGCTGCGTGCGCAGCCGCTGCCCAACAGCAAAGCCAGCCCCAGGAAAAAAGGCAGTATCCGTTCAAACATAAGTACACCCCTGCCGGGCATATACCCCGGCTTGCGGGTCGCCGACAATCGGCGGAATGGCGCAGGCACGTTGAGGCAAGAACCATGGCCACAATGAACCCTAGGCGGGCCGGCCGCATGCACCAGTGGCGGGCAGTGATGCCGAAACATTTCAGAAGGCGCCGCCACGCAGATCTAGGAGACCTGTGCGCGGGAGCCATTTTGCGGTCGTCCACGAGCCGCCACCCGGACGCGGCGCGGGCGGTGCGAGGTGGCCAGCATCGTCCCGCATATCGATCCGGAGAAGAAGCTGGGGCGCGCTTGCCGCGCGGGCGTCCCACCGCGCGCGCGCGTGGATGACACCAACGTGCTTTGGGGGGGCAAGCTGCCACACCCGCCCACGAGCCGATCGGCCCTCTCGATGATTTGGCGCACCCTCGATGTCGACAAGTCATGTTCCTGCGCCAGGTCAGCGAAGCGCTTGCCCTTCAGAAAGCCTTCGACCAAGGCGACGTTCCTATCGACGGTCGGGGTAAACCCCCAACAGGCCCGCAGTTTTTCCAGCATCATCCCGTTCGTTCATCCGGTTGTTCGCGCCCCTGCAAACCCTTAACCGGCAAAATCGGCGCTTGGAACCCCCACCAGACTTACATCATGGCCCGGTGCGTATGTTGCTGGGAAACAATCAGCGAACTTCTGTTCTGACCTTGGCACCGATGCCGCCGACGGTGGCCGCGTGAAAACACGCAACGCAGGGTGCGGGCGATCGCCATGATCGTTGACCGCCGACCTCGCGAATGTCGGTTTCGACCGAACACCGGTAGATCTCGGCAACGTTGAGTAATTCCGTTTGAAGATGGTTCACTTCGTCGTCGAGGCTCGATCCGTCAGGACCGGTGTCGTAGGCAATGGTCGCCGAGCGGCATCATGGCGTAACCGCGTGTCAGCATGACCTCGATCTGTTCGCGCGCAGGCTTTCTGTTCTCTATCGTCAGTGCAGGCTCTGAGAGCGGCTTCGTGGGATCAAGTCTCTGCGATCTTGTGGCCATTCATTGAGGAAATCGATAGCTTCCGCAAGACTTGCAATATCTTGCACGACGCAGGCTGCGCGCTTCACGAAAAGTGGGCGGCTGAAAACCTCGGCGTTCATTTGGAAAGCAGCAAAGTGATCGCGCGATCTCCAAACACTGGCCTCGGCCCTCAACGTCGCTGCGACCGGCCGCTCCCTCCCTACCGAGCCCAGCTTCGGCGCCGCTCGACCTTACGTGATCACCTCGATCTTATATGCTTCATCATAGGCTACTCCCAGTGCTTGCACTAGCCTTGCAGCCTGCAGCTTACCTGAGCAAGGCGGCCGTTAGGATACGGGACAACCAGACTATCGCCTCCAAAGTGCCGGTCCTGCGACTCAACTACTGACCTCCGGAACTCCTGACCTCCTGACCCGCGGCAATGCCAGGAATGTCGCCTATCCGGACAGGTTTTCCGATTAAATAGCCTTGAGCTTCATCACATCTGACTCGACGCAGATAGTCGAGTTGTTCGGGAGTTTCTACGCCTTCGGCCGTTACCTCAATTCGAAGCTCGTGCGCCAGTTCAATCAGCGATCTTACAATCGCGGCGCAGTCCGCATCGGTGAGCATATCCTGGACAAAAGATCGGTCGATCTTGAGCCGCGAAAGAGGCAATTTACGAAGATACGTGAGGGATGAAAAGCCAGTGCCAAAATCGTCAAGGGCAACTGTGATGGATAGAAAACTCAACGATTGTAACAATGAAATAGCGTCTTCAAAATCGGAAATCAGCACCGATTCCGTGATCTCGACCTCCAGTCTTCGGGGCTCCAAACCGGCTTCAGCCAAGGCCATTACAATTCCATCCAGCAAGGCCTTGTCCTTAAGCTGCACTGCCGACAAATTGACGGAGACCCGCAAGTCGCACGGCCATTGTGCCGCGGCCAAGCAAGCCGTCTTAGCGGCCCAATGTCCGATGCCGTGAATCAATCCCGTTTCTTCAGCGATAGGAATGAACTCCGACGGAGGAATCGCGCCAAGGGTCGGATGCTGCCAGCGCAGAAGCGCTTCAAAACCTCGGATGCGATCGCTCCCGAGGTCGAGAAAGGGTTGAAATGCGAGCCAAAGCTGGTCGTTTACGAGCGCAGATGCCAGATCGCGTTCAAGGACATGGCGCCTTGCAGCAGCCTCATCGTCATTTGCGCTGAAAAACTGGAGGGAGCCCGCCCCCAGCGTCTTGGCCCTGTGTAGCGCGGTGTCGACGCACCGCAGGAGTTGGTTGGCATCCAAACCGTCAGTGGGGGCCAAAGCGATGCCGAGAGAGGCCCTGCAATATATTTCGCGTCCTTCGATCAAGAAAGGGGCGCGCATGGCATCTATGATCTGTTTGGCCAAGGACCTGATTTGATCTGGCCTGATATCGCGGGCAGCGATTATTGCAAATTCGCCGCCCTCCAACCTGGCAATGTCATCGCTCTCCCGCGTCGATTTGCGAAGTCGCGCTGCCACCTCGACCAACAGGGCATCCGACATTGCTCGGCCAAAGTGATCGTTGATCTCGTTGAAATTATTAAGGTCGAACAAAAGCAACGCAAAATGCTGGTCAAACTGCTTTGCGTCCACCAACGCGTTCTCCAGCCGCTCGTTGAAGCTGAAACGGTTTGGCAAACTGGTCAGAACATCCCTGCGAATGGCATGTTCGCTTTCCGCTTGCAGAATGACGCGTTGGGTAAATTGAGACGCGTGAGCAAGCACCGCACGAAACAGCGTGGTGGCGTAACTCACTATCAGGATTGCGACGGGCAGGTTGACCGTGTCTTCCACCCACACAATCGCGACCGCTGAACCGACGAAGATCGGTAGCGTATAGGCGATGGCCGCAATAGGAATCGTGTAAAAGGAAGCGGCGCCGCCCGCGATCATCCCCGCGCTCAGGCACGTAATGACGACCTGGGCTGCGCTTGTTGCCCCACCGAAGAACAGAACGGGAAGTGCGCCCCACCAAGTGCCGAACAAGAAGGCGTTGCGCACCAGGTTTTGCGTTGTCCGGCGAGACACCGACCTTGGTTTGACCGACTGAAAGGATGATCGCGCTCTTAGTCCGACGAAACCAGCGGCGACGATGATTACACTCGCCCAGACGATGGCTTTCGTTTGGTCGGCCGAGCCCCAAACCGCCATAACAAAAGTGGCCGCATTGAGTATGTTCGCACCCATGCCAAGAAGCGTGTTGCGAAGCACGATACTGACCTGCTCCGCCCTGATGCGGCCCGCAAGGGGTTCGATCGTCGAGGGCCCGCCAAAAGCGCGCAGGTCTCCAGCCAAAAGGTCGCCGAGCCTTGCGGACGAACGCTGCGTCACTCTTTCACTCCCCCGCGGTAGAGTAGTCAGCTGCGTGTTGGTCGGTCCCCTAGCACCGAACAATTCGGAAAAAGTAAATTTCAACCGCAAAATTTGGACAGCCCGGTTGGGAACCTAAAGGGCTCCCTAAATTCGAAGATAGCCAAAAACGCGATGCTCCCTTAGGACATCGCCATCATCCATGCTTTCGCAAATTGTGGCGGTTGGCAATTGCGCTTCTGTTTCGACGCCTGCTACGCCTGATTTCCTAGGCTCTATCAAATGCCTTCACTTTGATCCCCCTTTCATACGGCTGACTAGAGGAACCGTCCGGAGGTCGGCAACGTCAGCCTCTCCTGTCTTAACGCGAGCGGCTCGGCGTACCGCCTCGGCCGCATCCAGGTGTAACGTTCGTCACGGTACTCAACGCCATCCTTCGGGATGGCGTTGAGTGTCGGGCGATAACCGTTTGGCGGCCTTCTTAATGCCGCCAACTAACTAGCAAGCTGAGTGCCTGGAGATTTACCGTCATTCAGCTTCGAGAAAACTTCAGACCAAAAGCGGTAGTCGCGGTCGCGACCGTCGAAGCGGGCCGTCAAGGCGCAGTGAGCTGCAGCACTGGCCGCGTTCGGCCCATACAGGTCGAGTGCGGCCTTGACCGCTTCTTCCGGCTGGGCCACATCCCAAAACGTAAAATCGCCGCGATCCAATACATCGGCGCCGATCTGATCTTGGTCATTTCTTGGCTTGCCAAAAAGCTCCTCGACGGCCACGCCTCAGGACTTTGCCTTGCGTTTCGCAGCGGGTTTCTTGGCGGGAGCTGCCTTCCTGCCCAAGCCTAGCTCCTTTGCCAAAGCGGAACGGGTCGCCGAATAACTCGGTGCAACCATGGGATAGTCTTTCGGCAGACCCCATCTCTCCCGGTATTGATCAGGTGTCAGCCCATGACTGGTCGCAAGATGGCGCTTAAGCGACTTGTATTTCCTGCCATCTTCCAGGCTGATAATATAGTCCGGAAACACCGACCTTTTGGGGTTAACTGCTGGCTTGGGCGGGGGTTCTGCTATTGGAGATGGCGGGCTAATATTCGACAACGCCGAATTCACGCTCGCGATCAAATCCGGCAATCCGGACACTGGAATCGCGTTCTTTTGGACATAGGCGGCAACGATATCGGCAGTAAGTTCAATCATATTATTGTTTGGTTCCCCGGGCATCGACGTGCTCCTTCAATCACCACATTCTCATATCCGTCAAAGAGACGATATGCGCCCAACCTATGCCATCTAGATTTTTCCTGATCAAGCCGGATATTTGGCATTTCTGTATGACGCAAGGGCAAAAACGAACTTTCGTTTGGCGGCAAAGCGCGTGCATCGCAAGCCGACCCCTTGGCTGGTATAGAGCGAAAGGATGTTGAAATTGCCTCAATTGGCGGTAGGCTAGGGGCGTCTAAGGCGGGGTCTTGATTATGCAAAGCGAGATATGACGGAGTATAGATCGCAAATGCCTAATAAAGCTTCTGCTGTTTCCACCCATGTCCTGGGCGGACCACATAACTGCTTATGATAGAGAGCATCAGCCCATTTTTTTGTGGCTCTTGCAAGCGTGGATCGAAGAAGCCAGCGTAGAAGAAATGGCTGAAATATTGGGCATTGATCGTGGGAGGAGTCCAGTTCGCGCCCGCGACGCGGTTCGCAGCCATCTCGATCGGCTGGTGTGGCTCTTGACTACGGGACTTTTCAAAGACTGGCCGCAAAAGAGCCCATAGGAATCGGCACGAATTCTTTGCCGGTTGATGGTGAAATGTGCGCCCGGTGGCTCGGGCCGAGAGCGGTGAAGCCTCTGCTAGCGCCCAGAACTCTCCGGTATTTGGCTGACGCATTCCTCGAGCTTTTCCAGGCGGAACTTCGCCCTGCGAAGTTCATGACCGGCTTCGAAACGTCGATGGCGTCCCAAAGGTGTGGTCGTCATGAGGTCGCGCTCCAGTTCGGCAATGCGCGCGCGCACCTGTCGAGCGTCGTCCTGGCGCAACGCTCTAATTAATCCACGTCCCCGCATCAGTCTTCCTTGCAGCATCCAAAAAGCCAGGCGGGTTTATCCGCGGAGCCCCTAATTTCCGGCAAGCCGAAACGCTCGAAATTTAACTTCGGCTACTTTAGCTGGCGAAGGCAAAGAGACACCCGGGAAAAGTCCGGCGAGTAGCAGCAAAGGGCGTGAGCACGAGGCGGACACGCGAACGGAGCGCCGGCGAACAGCGCGACTGCGACGTCGCAGCGGCTGCGGGACGGCGGCTGGGGTGTGGATAACGAGCCTTGGCCTATTGCCGATTGCGCCAGCCGACGCGCACCCTCGCAGGCATGGTGGCGGCGCATGTAGAATTGGCGTTGTTTGAGCAGTCACTCGGCGATCGCGAGGGCGTGCACCAACCGTTCGGTGATCGCGTGGCTGACGCCGCGGAGAAAACCGCAGGAACGGTTCTCTTCGACGTACGTATCGACGGCGATATCTGCGTTCAGCGGATGGCTGCGATTGGATATGCCGAAACCGGCACAGCGATAATCGTGTTGGACAAGAGCGGACAACTGAGATGCGCCTCGATCAACGGAGACACCGCCCTTTTGGTGGCCGACTTGGCTGCTTGGTATGCGTCGCCGCTAAGTGAGCAAGCGAGAGTTGACCACCTCGGAACAGCCAGGGTCCTGCTAGCGAAGCTTCGTAGCTCGGGTCACTTCGCCCCCTCCTAGCCTGCTGAGCGCTGCTTCTTACGAGGGGGCACATTCCCCCCGGTACGGCAGCTCTCGGCAGAAACAAAAGGCCCGCGACGACGTCGCGGGCCTTTCCGTTCTGATCGGGCGGGGCTGGGCTGGATCAGAACGAGCGCTGGAAACGGACGATGCCGCCAACGCTGTTCTTCTTGTCTGCCTTGGTGAAGTTGCCGAACGGAGTGCCGTCGTCGAAGTGGCCGAAGTGATCCCAGTCGACTTCGGTCGTGACCGTGAATCCCGGGACGATGGTATAGGCGACGTTCGCCGCAAGAGCGACGTTCTTGTCATCATCAGCCGAAGCCTGGATGTTGAACGCCGTCTTGTCGTTGAACTTGTAGGTGCCGCCACCCCAGACAGCCCAGTTGCCGCCCCACGGCTTGTAGAAGCCGCGGCCGTGAGCGTCGATTGCGTTGTGGGCATCATCGCGAAGGTTTTTGTCGGTGCCGTAGCCGCCCATGACGAACAGGGATAGTTCCTTGGAGACGTTGACGTCCAACCGAACCTTGCCGGCGACTTCCTCGTAATTGCTGTCATAGGCGACGACGCCGGTGAGCGCACCCCAGTCGCCCTTGTACTTCAAGCCGCCGACGACATGCGGAACATAGCTGTCGATGGTGCCGGTGACGCCGGAGCCTTCTTCGAGCGAAACGACGCCCGAGAAGCCGCTGCCAGCGTCGAAGTAGTAGCTGACGACGTTGGTGTCCTTGATGCCGTACGGGATGATCGTGTCCTGAATGACATTGCCGGCATAACCGATGAACTGGTCATAGGGCGTCTCATCCTTACCGACGCGCAAGCCGCCGAGCTGGATCCAGGCGAAATGCAGGTCGACGGCCTTGTTGGCGGCAGGATTGCTGTCGACGTCACCGCCCGCGGTGACGAGGTTTTTGACACCGAAATCAAAGCGCGTCTCGGTGTAGGTCTTCAACGTGCCGAGCTCGGTTTCCTGGCCGGTCCAGGTCTTCAGCGTGAAGCGGGTGTTCTTAAACCAGGTGCTGTTCTCGCTGCCGTCTTGTACGTCGGTGGTCTTGGCGCCATCGAACGTGCCGATATCGCCGACGCCGGCGTCATAGCGGACGTAGCCGCCGATGCGCAGGCAGGTTTCGGTGCCCGGGATATAGAAGTAACCTGCGCCGTAGACGTCGCAGATCTTGACGTATTCGGCCGGTTCCGGCTCGGCGACCGTCACCGCGTCGGCGGCGCGGGCGCCCGAAACTGCGATCAGGGCCGCAGCGGAGCCGAGAAGAAGGCTCTTGATGTTCATTTTCTTGAATCTCCAGTCAAAGGTTCAAGACAGGCGTCGGCAGGTCTCTTGGGCTCTCCTGCCACCCCGTCCTCATCGTTGAAAAAGTCGCGCGCTGGCGCCGCTTCTTCGCGCTCGACATGGCCGAATTCGCTGCGGTGCACAAACGGAGATTGAGACTGGATCACTGCTCTTTGACTGTTGGGGAAGTATTGTCGCAGAAATATCACGAATATGTGCCAGGAATCGGCACAGAATGCACAAGCGGCACAAACGAGACGTGAGTCTAGCGCAAAAGTGATTCGCAACCGGACTGTCTAGAGAAGAACATTACTTATAAGATGATAATGTATTACAATTGCAGATTAATCTATTTGAAAACCAGAAAGTCAAACCGGCAAGGTGATACTGCCTGCCGATGAAAAGTCGCGTGCGGCCAGCATGACCTCATGCACCATGTCGTGCTTGAGCATTTCAATGGGAGTGCGTCCATCGAGACCGGGCGAAGGGCGGGCCAACCAGAACCAAGCCAGCCTTGGATTGGGAATCAGGGACAGCACCTCGCTGAGCCCCGGCGCCGGCCTGCCGTCGACGAACTGGGCCAGCGGAAAGACATGCTTGCGACCGCCCTTGCGCAAGGCAATGACCTCGTTGCGCCTTTGCCAGCGATGCAGGGTCGAGCGCGGGATGCGGAACTTTTCTTCCAGATAGGTCGATCCGGCAACTTCGCCCGCCCAGTCCTCGATCACCATCGATTGGAGCTCTGCGGCTCCCTCGGCAATGTGTTGGAACGTAGGCTGGCCGGGTCCGGCCGTCGGCGCCGGTTTTTCCGAAGCACAGTCCGCTCCGGCGGTGTGGCCGTGCGCGATCTTGTTTGCCATCGTGCGGAAGAATTCGGTGGCGAGCGCAGTCAAGTCGCCCTTGAAAGAGCCGATCGCAAGCCGCTGTGCCTGCGGCAGGAAGAGCAGGGCGGCGCCCAGACTCCCGGCAATCGCGCTGGCCGGAATGAGTGCCTCGGCGTCCAGCAGGACACCATGCTGTATCAATGCCTGTTGCACCGCCTCGGCTACCAGGCTTGCCAAGGCCTCTTGAGAAATCCCTTCATGCGGATTTTGAAATCTGGTCATGCATCTGCCTGCGGACCACGTGCTCTCGTCCCTCGCCGCGGCCGGTTGTACAGCGGGAAGTGGAACGCGCAACGGCAACAGGCGCAGCGACCAAGCAGGCAGCTGTCTTGCATTTTTACACCCCAACTGGCTGCCCCGAAATGTCAGTTGTGGGACGCCTGAGATTGCCTGTAGGTGCGCTCTATGACAGATTCACGACAGGCGGCGTTGTGTGATGCCTTTATAGGGTGACGTCCCTTTACTATTGCGATCTTGCTGCCTTACTGCGCGGCGCAGGGCCGGCGCGACCGCGGTCCGCTCTATTAAACGGCCCTCAACGGTGTTGCGGACCATCTGGAGCAGAACGCAAACAATGACATCAGGATGTTTTGAGCAATGACAAAGCGCGCTTTGGTGATTGGCGGCTCGGGTTTCGTCGGGGGACATTTGATTCCGGCACTCCACGACGAATATCACGTGAGCGTGCTCAATCGTGGGAGCAAAGTTACAATAGGCGCGGAGCAATTGACCGCGGACCGTACCAATGCGGACCAACTCGCACAGATCGCTCAACAAGTGCCCGGTTTTGACGCCGTTATCGATACGTCTTCTTACAACGCCGAGAGCACAAGAACCGCATGGGCTGCCTTTTCCGGCCTGACGCAGCTGGATTCACCTGAGCAGCGCGGCCGTCTACAAAGAGACACCGGGTAGATGCCGCAATATGGGCGGACTATGGGGCTGAAACTGCGCGACCTGTTCGCCGAGGATGGGCAGACTTTCTGACTGACAGGCCCTTGCTGGTGAAGCTTGCCAGCGAGCGGCTTGAGGCGGTAGCCGACGAGTTGCGAATGCACGGTTGGAAATGGGTGGAGATAAGCCTCGACTACACGTTCATTCACATGGGTGGGTTCGGGCGCATCCATGCGGTGCGGCGCGACCCGACCGAAGCCGAACAGGCCGAACTGTCGGCGCTAGGCTTGGAGGAGATGGAGGATCTCGAGCGCTTAGCGCGACGCATTGGCCAGAAAATCAGAAAATACAGTGGCTAAGGGTGCGCTACGGTCGCCACCGGCGAGGCTTTTCGGCCTGCCTTACACCGTCCACCAAGTGGCGAATGCTATCGCGAAAACGGTGACCACGATCCAGAACATACAGGTCTGGTCTCCGGCTCGGCCGGATTCCCCATCTTCGAACAATTCGTTACCTCCCATTTCTCCACGTGGAAGCACTCCATACCATAACAGGAACACGATCAAGCTGCTCGCGAGTGAGGGAAGTGCCATGGGTCGGTTTAGTCTCCGCTAGAAAAGTCTCGGGACGTCCCAGTGGAGTCGGTAACGCGTATCCACGGCCTACCGAGTACGCGACCAGGCTTGAGCGGTCGCGGTATCGCCTTCACCACTGCGTGAACATGGGTTTGTGCCTCGACTGACACGCTCCGGACGGTCCTTGAGCCGTCCATCTCTTCGACTTTGAAACGTTCCATCGACCTGCTTTCTCGCGCCGACCAATACCAAAATCCGAAACGAATGGAACTGCCATGGACCGCACCTTCGTGAGCGATTGCAAGGCTACGAGCTGGCAAAAGGATCCCGCAGTACTGCCCGCGCGAAAATGGAGTCTCAGGTAGGCTTAAAGATTTATACTTAACCGTAGTGCCAATGTGGCTTTGGTTCCGTACCCATGAACATTACCCCGAGCTTGTCTGCTCGTCGCCACTTAACAACTGACTTATAGCCTATGCCGTCAATCGGGATGTAGAGAAGGAATTCATCCGGAACGCGCGCTTCGATTGACACCTGCAGATCCGCGCCTTTGGAATGCACGTTTCGAACAGTGCACTTGACCTCGGAATTCGAAATACCTGTCAGAATCGACGCTCCTTTGAGAACGCGTCGACGCCGCTGTTTTCTCAATTCTTCGCCACTGTGCATAAAACACCCACGGAAGGAGTAACGTCGGCCTGCCAAGTGCGCTTCTTTACTTTTCTGCGGCGTGGCGGGCAAGGCAGGAACCGCTTATTCACAGAATAAGCGGCAAGTCCCATCCAGACTTTTCTACTGACGGCAGTAATAGGGACGGCCGTTGACAATTTTACGGTGCCGTAGGTGGACGGGCCACAGGTGATGGAGGGCCATCGGCCAACTGCAGGACAGCGGCGGAAACGGTGCCGGAGACTTCCAGCGGTGCTGCGGGGGTGATGGTCCCTATGCCCACGTTGCCGCCGAAATTGGCGGCGCCCAAATAGGGTCTGGCTGACGCCGAGATAGCCCCACGTGGAAGCGCCGTTGGTGAGAGACACATAGCCGCTAGTGCCGTTGGCAATGACCTGGGCGGTGCCGGAGGTGATGCGGTCGGCGCCCGGAGCTGGCGGCAACTGCATCGCAGATCAACCGGCTTACCTCCACCCTTGAGGAGGTGGCGGTAAAGGTCACCGTATTGATCGGGCTGCCGCCAAGAACGCCGGCGGGCCCAGTTGCAGGCGACGAGGCTCAAGGCCGGGATTCAGCGGCCTCTCGATCCGCTTCGGTTGCCAATCCGATGACATGATGAGCCAGGAATACATCGACGTAGTACGCAACTTCGTCGCGCGGCATCGGCAGTTTATCGATGAGGTCTGTAGCCAGCCAACTGTCGATGTAGTCACCGGCATCCCAGAGGCTTCGGGCCAGTTTCTCATTGATTGGCTCGATCCGCTCGATAACGCGCTCGAATGCGGTATTGGCGGCGTCGATCAACACAACCCGGTCGGCCCCTGTAACCGGCAGGGACGCAATAATGGCATTGGAATCCATGAGAGGATCATCCTTCTAGGAGTGGCGTTCCGTGACATCAGCCTGTCGGTCGCCATCCGACGGTGGTTCTTAGTGTGGTGGCCATCCAAGGCGCTAGGCGCCACCTTATGCTCACATGCGCATAAACAGGATACGCGGGAATTTCGCAGATGCAACCGAAGCAGAAGGGACAGCACCGAAATGCGAGCTCGCCCGCGTGGCTTACGGCCCCCCTGCCTCCCTGAGGAGCCCCGCTGTCCCGCCCAGCGGGAGACTGGCTGATTTACCTGCCAGAGTGCCGTCGACGGGCGACGAAGCAAATGTTCGCCGACATAGACTGGCTTGCGGATGCCTACTGCCGCATACGGTAGCGTGTGATGCCCGCATCGCTTTATGCTTTGCGTAACGCTTCCGAATTCTAGAAATCTATGCCTAACCCCAGGTGCTCAAACAAGAAACCAAGCCTACACAACAACGTCGCCGGCTAAAGGCCTGTTATGCGTTCCTGACGTGCAGCCTCGCAGTTCGTTCCAGTTCACAAAATCTTGTTCGTATGTGTAACTTGCGTTGGAAGTTGAGTCTTGACTTTAACAATTGGACACGCTGTTTAGCCCTCGCTTACTCCCAGGCTAGGAGTTCTTCGGTGGCTGTTCGAATAAGGTTTCCCGGTGGCACCTTGAAGGTCAAGAATTATCGTGAACTGCGCGCTCGCGAACGCCAGAGGCGGATGCCCGTAGTCAAGCTCGGTCCAATCTACATTATTTGGTGGCCCAATAGGGAAAAGGCGAACGACGATTGACCGCTTGGCTGGCGGGAGCATGTGCGCTTCCAAGAAGCTAAGCCCTGCGTCGTGATCGGTGAACGCCGCCATCTTTACCGGCACCGCACACATAACGTCCCTTTGGCGCATGGTCGCAGTAATATTGTACAGCGATTGTCCAAAAAAGAAGCTCGGCTGAAGACAATCCCGCCGAGCTTAAGATGTGCAGGCTGGACGGGCATCCAGCGTAAATCATTTCGCAGGAACGTTCTTAAAAGCTCGTAAACGTAGCAGTATATTCAAGCGAAGGTTCCGGCCGGCGAATTGTGGGTTATCGATAGCAGCCGGACTTGAGATGCGATAGGCGCCAAACAATACCCACCGCGATATCCCTTGTTTGAAAAATTACGGACTCCAGCACACCCATGGCCAAGACTGCGAAGGCACGGGTAGCTGTTTACTGTCCAGAAAAGTCACGTTCAACTGCGCATCGATTTGACTGTCAATTCATACAATCTAATGAGACTATAAATATGAACAAAAATGCATGACAAGGTCAGAGCGCGAGGTCAATGCTTGAGAGAAAAGCAACTAAACTCTATCCTGTTTGCTTGCAAGTTCACGCGAAACATGGGTATCTGAGTTGCGGGTGTGCTCCTTTAGGGGCAAGGCTCTCTAGATCGCGGCATTGGGGGTGTCGATATGTATTTTCCAAGGTTTCTTGTCGGGGCAACGTTCACCCTGCTGGTGGTCGTGGGCTGGGTTTATTATGCAACAGATTCGATATGGCGTACGATAGGTTGGGCGGTATTCGTCGCAACCATTCTCCAGGTAGGGTATTTCGCCGCGGTAGGGTTGATGATCTATCTCGGCGTGTCCAAGCGCGCGGAGAAAATTGAGTCGAGCACTGGCGATGAAAGTGGTTCGCTTCCGATCAGGCGGGACGGCATATCTCTCTGATATCTATGAAGGCGTATGACCTTCGAAACCGTCGTCGCGGCGGCGAGGCCGCATGCGACGCCGACGCAATCAGCAACCCAGTCGAGCGCATCAACGTCACGCGCTATCCAGGCCAGCCCTTGGAGAACCTCGATTCCGGCACCAACCAACGTGAGGAAGATGATCAGCGTTATCTTTCGCTCGGGCCAGCCGAGGCTTCCAAGGAACATCAGGACGGCGAATGACCGTGAAGTGGTTCAACTTGTCGTAGTGAAAGCCGATGTCCATCCCAAAATCCTTTAGACGAGGCAGCGGCAACAGCGCGAGCACAAGGACGACAACCAGCGCGACCACAAAAGCAACCTGTTCGGTGTCTCGATGAGATTTCATTCTGCTCCTGCGAAGGTCTTCACCTGACCGCCCGACCCAAATTTGGGCCGAACCCGGTGTGGGGCAGGGGTCACATTGATTGCGCACGATTGCATCAGCTAGAACGACGACTGCATCGAACGCTGGGTTGAAAGGCCTGCTATTCCACGGTCACTGATTTCGCCAGGTTACGCGGCTGATCGACGTCCAAGCCCATGAAGTCCGCGGTGAAATAGGCGAGCATCTGGATCGGCAGTGCATAGATGATCGGCGAGACGATTTCGGGCACCTCGGGCAGGATGATCGTCTCCATGGTCTTCACGCTCGCCTGCGCCGCGCCCTTGCAGTCGGTGATCAGGATGATCTTGCCGCCGCGCGCCGCCACTTCCTGCATGTTCGAGACGGTCTTTTCGAATATCCGGTCATAGGGCGCGATGACGATAACCGGCATGTTCTCGTCGATCAGTGCGATCGGCCCGTGCTTCAGCTCGCCGCTGGCATAGCCCTCGGCGTGGATGTAGGAGAGCTCCTTGAGCTTCAGCGCGCCTTCCAAGGCGAGCGGGAAGTTGGTGTCGCGGCCGAGATAGAGCACGTCCTTGTAACGGGAAAGCTCGCGCGAGATGCGCTCGATGTGCTCATCGAGCTTCAGCACCTGGCTGGCAAAGCGCGGCGCCTCGGAAAGCTCGCGCACCAATTGCTTTTCCTGCTCGCGCGAAATCGTTCCGCGCGCTACGCCCGCCCGCAATGCCAGCGAGGCCAGCACCGATAACTGGCAGGTGAAGGCCTTGGTCGAGGCGACGCCGATTTCAGGCCCGGCAAGCGTCGGCAGCACGACGTCGGATTCGCGCGCCATGGTCGATTCGCGCACATTGACGACGGCGCCGATCTTCATGCCGGCCTTGCGGCAATAACGCAGCGAGGCCAGCGTGTCGGCGGTTTCGCCGGATTGCGAGATGAAGAAGGCCGCGTCACTAGTCGAGAGCGGCATTTCACGGTAGCGGAATTCCGAAGCAACATCGATGTCGACCGGCAGCCGCGCATAGCGCTCGAACCAGTATTTGCTGATCAGGCCGGCGAGATAGGCGGTGCCGCAGGCGGAGATCGCCAGCCGGCCGATCTTGGCGAAGTCGAACGGCAGTTCCAGCGGCTTCGACACGCCGGAGACGAAATCGATATAATGCGCCAACGTGTGCGAGATCACCTCCGGCTGCTCATGGATTTCCTTTTCCATGAAATGCCGGCGATTGCCCTTGTCGACCATGAAGCTGGTCGACAGCGATTGCTGGCGCTTGCGCGCGACCTCGTTGCCGTCGATGTCGTAGATGGTCACGCTGTCGCGGCGCACCACCGCCCAGTCGCCGTCTTCCAGATAGGTGATCGAATTGGTGAAGGGCGCGAGCGCAATCGCGTCCGAGCCGAGGAACATCTCGCCGTCGCCATGGCCAACAGCCAGAGGCGGGCCGTTGCGGGCGCCAACGATGAGATCCTCGTCGCCCTTGAACATGATCGCCAGCGCGAAGGCGCCTGAGAGCCGCTTCAGCGCCTGGTGCGCCGCCTCGACCGGCTTCAGTCCCTTCGCCAGTTTGCGCGCCACCAGATGCGCGACGACCTCGGTGTCGGTTTGCGACGAGAAGCTGTAGCCGTCACGAGTGAGATCGGCGCGCAACTCGGCGAAATTCTCGATGATGCCGTTGTGAACGATGGCGACGCCGTTGGAAAAATGCGGATGCGCATTGGTTTCGTTCGGCACGCCGTGGGTGGCCCAGCGCGTGTGACCGATGCCGATCGTGCCGTCGAGCGGCTCTTCCTCAAGCCGGCGCTCGAGGTTGATCAGCTTGCCTTCGGCGCGGCGGCGGCCGAGCTCGCCCTTTTCGATGGTGGCGACGCCGGCCGAGTCATAACCGCGATATTCCAGGCGCTTCAGCGCGTCGACGATCAGCGGCGCGACCTGCTGCTGGCCGACAATTCCGATAATACCGCACATGCAGACAGCTCCTGAGCTTCGAACAATAAGATAAGATACTCATCAGTGACATGGCAGCAAGCCACCCGTGTTATGGCGAAGATAGACCCAATACGTACTCCACCAGCAACTATCACGGTAGCGGCATAGCATCTGTTTAGTAGCAAGCACTCCGACGTAACTCATCACCGACGGCTAAATAAGCGTCACGCGCGCCAGAATTACAGCTCACATAATAGAGATTCTTGACAGAAACGTGACACAGATAGGATTGTTTCCAACCACGCAAAGCACCCCCTCTAATAACCTCATCCATTTAGTGCAATCTATGCTGTATCGCGTCCCAAATTGTCCAACAATTGAAGACTTTCACCCCAAATTGTGACACGATTGAAATAATTCAATCGAGTACCGCAGAGCAGTCCGTGATTAACTGCTCCAGACAACGCAAAGGCAAAGGCCTAGGCTTACGCACTCCGGCAGCGTGCCATTTGTTCACGTCCATATTACTTAATCGATTGTACCGCCGAGACGGACCAGCCGACCCTTGCTTTTAGCGCCCAAGCATCATATCGCTCCCCACCGACGCGCAACAAGCCGCTCCGTTCGCACATCTTGCATAATTCTGCAATACCAGAGGACACAACGCACAGATTGACTCCCATATAAGTATGGCGCAGACAGTAAGGCAATCCACAAGAATGGCTCCACGGTAAATTAGAAAACTCTTATCTCATTGTCCGAAACGAAAAGTATTTTATACCTTTCCAGATCCCAAAAAATTCTTAGAAGAAACAGTTCTTGCCAGTCTGTATGACGTGCCGTAAAGCCACGACCTGTCGCATAAAAGAGAGCTTACAGTAGTATGTTGATCCGATCTGAGCAGACAAACACAAAGCAAAGTGCTTCGCAGAAACGGCCGGTCCCCGCTATTGGTGCCAGCTGGTATGTGGCCAGCGTATTCCCAGGAAAAGAGGCCATAGCCGAGCAACATCTACTCAGACAGGGATTTGTTTCATTCGTTCCGCGCGCGCAGCGAACAGTTCGTCACGCCCGGCAGCTTTCCACTCGAGCCGCGGCATATTTCCCCGGGTATATGTTTGTCGCCTTAGACGTTAACCAGCAACGCTGGCGCTCAGTCAACGGAACTATCGGCGTTCGCTCTTTGATCATGCAAGGGGATAGGCCTTCGCCGGTCCCTCTTGGCTTGGTCGAGCGGTTCATTGCTTTGAGTGGCAAGGATGGCCTGCTTGATTTCAGCGGTGGCCTCAAGCCAGGATCTTCGGTTCGAATTCTATCGGGGCCCTTTGCCGAGTTGATAGGCCGTCTTGATCGGCTAGATTCAACGGGACGGGCCCGGGTTCTGGTCGCCATCATGAATGGCGAAATTCCTATAGATCTTGCGTCCAGCGGTCTTGTCGCAATTGCGTGATCAAAGCGCGTTATAGATCGGTGCTCGTTCCCCTTGTTACATGTGAAAACTTCCGGCTTCACCCGGGAGTGCGGTAGCCGTGGGCTAGCACATTCACCATTGGATATTGTCGTGCGGGCGAGAAAAAAGCAACGTTTGCGCGCACCGCCTGACGAACGACGTTCAACGAGCGGGAAAGACCGCAAAGGCCACTAACGACCTGCACGGAAAACCTACGTTGCTCTTATCGCGATAGTCGCGACCAAAGAAAACCGCAGCGCTGGTTAGATAACCGGCGGCCGCGAGGACGTGTTTGATTTTAACCTGGCCACAACGAGAGCAGTTGCCAGAAGGTCAAATCGCCGGACGCCCACACATGAATATGAACATACGCGCCATCAATTTACCAAACCAAAGACATCTGCTGCTGCGGATGCGCTTTCAACTGGTCGGTGGCCTGATGTTTGCCGTCCTGGTTCCTGCCCTTATCCGAACGTCAGTTGGCTTCGGCGTGATCTATTCTTCTAACATGCAGATCACGATTGCCGCCGCGATCATGGCCCATATCACAGGCTACATGTTATACCGCAGGATCGCGAATTTTCCTGGGGTAGCGGCAGCTGGATACATTCTACCCACCTTTGCTTTAGCCTACGGCCTCGTGTTTTTGACCATTTTCTTTTTTCGGATCGACTACAGCCGGTTCCAGGCGGCCGCGAGCTTCCTTCAGTCGACATTTTGGTACTTCGCGCTAAGCGTCGTGACGCGACGGCTCGAGCCATATCGACTGGCTGTAATTCCTGGGGGGAACGTGCATCGGCTCGGAAACATTCCCGGCGTGGCTTGGCATTGGATTCGTTCGTCTGACGAAGTTGTAAAACATGCGAGCGGGGTGGTCGCCGACCTCCGGGCCGATCTTTCAGACGAGTGGGAGCGATATATTGCCGATCGAGCGCTTTCTGGCACGCCGGTCTATCACATCAAGCAGGTCAGCGAGTCGCTGACAGGGCGTGTCGAGATCGAGCACCTATCAGAAAACACTCTCGGCTCTCTAAATCCGAACCAAGCCTATTTGAAGATAAAACAGGTGATTGACTGGATTGCGGCATTGGCAATTCTGGTGCTTCTTTCTCCGGTTCTTTTGTTGGTCGGCGCGTTAGTCAGACTTGATTCAAGCGGAGCGGCGTTGTTTAAGCAAGAACGAATGGGCTACAGAGGGAACGTCTATAAGGTCTACAAATTTAGGACAATGAGAGCAGGTTCTCGCGTTGCCGATGATAAAGAGCAGGCAATTACAAAAGACGGTGACGCGCGTATCACTCGATTAGGGCGATTCCTGAGAAAGTCGAGAATTGACGAACTGCCCCAAGTTATCAACATCTTGCGGGGAGAGATGAGCTGGATAGGACCTCGACCCGAGGCGCTTGTGCTGTCCAGGTGGTATGAGGCGGAGCTCCCGTTTTATAGATACCGACATATCGTTCGACCGGGAATTACTGGCTGGGCGCAAGTTAATCAGGGTCATGTGGCGGCTGTTGGAGAGGTACTGGAAAAACTCCATTACGATTTCTACTACATCAAGAACTTCTCCCCGTGGTTGGATCTGCTAATCGTTTTTCGAACGATTAGAACAGTCCTCACCGGCTTTGGCGCTCGTTGAATGGCCGAGAGTGCGAGTCCAGACCGACGCCGGTCGTTGAAAATCGCATTGGCGCCCCTGCTGCTGGGAAATGAGCGTTTGGTTGCCGGGGCGGCCCGTCTGCTGAACATTGGTTTGCGTTTTGGCACCCTGTTGACCCGGTTTCTGTTTGTATTCTTCCTCGCCAGGTACGTCGAACCGACGTCTGTCGGGTACTACGGGCTTTTCACAGCAACGATCATTTACGGTCTATATTTGGTCGGTTTGGATTTTTATGTCTTCCTTTCGCGAGAGATTCTGACGGTATCTGAAGACCAGCGAGGAGCCATGTTAAAGGGGCAGCTGGCTTTATGTGGTCTTCTATACCTGATTGTACTGCCAACCTTTGTCCTGGTTCTAATGCGTATGGGTTGGTCAGTGTCCTTGCTCTGCTGGTTCGCTCCTATTCTGGCACTGGAACATTTCAACCAGGAAGTATCCCGGCTGCTCATCGTGTTGTCGGATCAGGTTGCCGCGAGCATAACGTTGTTCGTCCGCCAGGGCAGCTGGGCGATCGCGGCCGTAGCCCTGATGATCGCATATCCAGACGGTCGGAATCTCAACGTCATTATGGTGCTCTGGGTATGTGCGGGCCTCGCAGCGGGAGCACTGGGTATTTGGAGGGTAAAGCAACTTCCGATTGGCGGGTGGTCAAGGCCGATCGATTGGCGTTGGGTCCGAAAAGGGATCTCGGTTAGCGCGGCGTTCCTCGTTTCGACCCTTGCCTTGCGTGGTATCCAGACAGCCGATCGATATTGGATGGAGGGCCTGGGTGGCATTGAAACGGTCGGCGCCTATGTGTTGTTCCTCGGGGTTGCCAGCACACTGATGGTCTTTCTGGATGCCGGCGTCTTCTCGTTCAGCTACCCAGCGCTGATCAGTCATAGCCACAAGCGGGAATATGATCTTGCCCGTGCGACTGTTCGGCAGATGTTCTTTCAGACATTGGCTATTTCGGTCGCGTTTGGCTTCGTAAGCTGGACGTTGCTGCCATACTTGCTCCATTGGGTTGACAAGGCAGTCTACCAGGACGCTTTTGGCCTATACCCGTGGGTCGTGCTTGCAGCAATCACAAATGCCGTCGGCATGGTGCCTCACTATGCCCTGTACGCCCGCGGGGTCGACAAGCCCATCATCTACAGCCACATCGCTGCATTGCCGGTGTTTGTCATATCCACCTGGTGCCTAAGCAAAAGCCACGCCGAACTGGCTGTTCCGATCAGCATGACGATCTCGTTCACTCTGATCATGATCTGGAAAGCGGTCGCCTACCAGCTGCTCGACAGGAATCACTCAACGCCAAAGTCAACGGCATAATTCAAACTTTTGCTCAAATACGGGCCAAACCTATGATCCGCTACGGACAACAAGATATCACACAGGCTGACATCGATGCCGTTGTTGGCGTTTTGAAGTCCGTCAACCTTACTCAAGGGCCCAACATCCCGAAGTTTGAGCGGAGCGTGATGGCGCGCACTGGTGCCAGGCATGCGGTCGCCGTCAACAGCGCCACCTCGGCACTCCACATCGCCTGTCTGGCGTTGGATCTCGGACCCGGCGATTTTCTCTGGACCACGCCGAACACGTTTGTGGCCACGGCGAATTGTGCGCTCTATTGCGGCGCTCAAGTGAGCTTCGTGGATATCGACCCGCGTACCTATAACCTCTGTCCAAAGGCCCTGGAGCAAAAGCTTATCGAAGCTGAAAGGGTCGGCCGCCTGCCGAAGATTGTGGCCCCTGTCCACCACACCGGCCAGCCATGCGATATGGAGGCCATTCACGCCCTTGGTGAAAAGTACGGGTTTAAGATCCTCGAAGATGCCTCCCACGCCATCGGCGCTCGTTACAAGGGGGAGCCCATCGGAAGCGGTCGATACAGCGACATCACCGTGTTTAGTTTCCATCCCGTAAAAATCATCACCACCGCTGAAGGCGGGATGGCTTTAACCAACAATGATGAATTGGCAACGCGCTTGGGCCTCCTGCGAAGCCACGGCATCACGCGAGAGCCGGAGCTCATGACGCAGCTCATGGATGGCCCTTGGTATTATCAACAGGTCGCTCTCGGCTACAACTACCGAATGACGGACATGCAGGCTGCGCTAGGCGTGAGCCAAGTTGCTCGCCTGGCCCATTACGTAAAGCGGCGACACGAGATCGCCGACCGTTACAATACGCTCTTGGCCAACCTGCCATTGACGCTGCCGTGGCAACATCCAGACAGCTACTCCGCCTACCATTTGTATGTGATCCGGCTACAGCTGGAGAACATAGGCGTGTCGCATCTAGAGATCTTCGAGGCGCTGCGCGCCAAGGATATCATGGTCAACCTCCATTACATCCCGGTGCATACCCAACCCTATTACCAGAAGATGGGTTTCCGGGACGGCGACTACCCAGAGGCTGAGCGCTATTACCGGGAGGCTATCAGTATCCCCATGCACCCGGCATTGACCGACGCGGACCAGGAGTTCGTGGTTGAGGTCCTGCGCGAGGCCATGGAGGCATGAGGCTCGCCGTGATTCCGGCGCGGGGCGGTTCAAAGCGCATCCCCCGCAAAAACATCCGCACTTTTGGCGGTCTGCCGATCGTTGCGTGGTCGATCCGCGCAGCCAAACAGAGCGCCTGTTTCGACCGTATCATCGTCAGCACGGACGATGGTGAGATCGCCGAGGTGGCAAAAGAATACGGCGCAGAAGTGCCTTTCATGCGCCCGAGTGAACTGTCTGACGACCACACTGGAACTGTTCCCGTCGTGGCACACGCCATCCGATGGCAGGCGGGGGAGGGAGCTCCTGCCAGTGAGGTCTGTTGTATCTACGCCACTGCGCCATTTGTGCGGGCGAGCGACGTGCGACGGGGCCTGGAGATGCTTCGGGCGACCGAGGCCGACTTCGCCTTCTCAGTGACGAGCTACGCCTTTCCCATTCACCGGGCGTTGCGGATCACGGCAGGCCAACGCTTGGCAATGTTCCAGCCTGAGCATCTTGGGAGTCGCTCTCAAGACCTTGAGGAAGCCTGGCACGACGCCGGTCAATTTTACTGGGGTCGCTCAGAGGCATGGCTCGAGAACAAGCCTGTGTTCGGCGAAGGCAGCGTCCCAGTGCTCTTGCCACGCCATCGTGTGCAAGACATCGACACACCCGAGGATTGGATGCGTGCGGAGTATATGTTCCGGGTTCTGAACCCGGACACAGGATCGGAATGATCCAAAATTGTCCCACAGTGAATGAAACGCATGCAGATCGCCTTTCGAACTGATGCCTCGATCGAGATTGGCACGGGTCATGTCATGCGCTGTCTCACGCTGGCTGACGCGCTTCGCGAGCGCGGCGCGGAAAGCCTGTTCATTTGCCGCCTACACAATGGCCACCTTATGAACCTCATAGCAGAGCGCGGCTATACGGCCGTCGCGCTCCCCAAACCGCCTGCGGACGGCATTAAGGCGTGCGCGGTTCCACCCCATGCCTACTGGCTGGGGACGGACTGGGCTCGAGATGCCCAGGAAACGCGCCAGGCCATCGGGGCGGTGGACTGTCTGGTCGTGGATCATTACGGGCTAGACTGCCGCTGGGAGGAAGAACTTCATCCTGCCTGTCGACACCTGATGGTCATCGACGACTTGGCTGACCGCCCGCACGATTGCGATCTGTTGCTCGACCAGAGTCTCGGCCGCACGCGAGGGGACTACGATGGCCTCCTGGGCGACCACGCCATCACGTTGTTCGGACCGAACTATGCGCTTCTTCGACCCGAATTCGCGAAGCTGCGCGCAGCGAGTCTAGCTCGTCGGGTCCAACCGAAACTCGAGCATCTGCTCGTTACCATGGGCGGTGTAGACAAGGAGAACGTCACGGGCTCTGTGTTGGACGCGCTCGATGAGGGGACCTTGCCCCCGAATGTCCGGATTACGGTTGTCATGGGGCCGCACGCGCCCTGGATAGATCAGGTGCGTGTCCGTGCGGCCGCAATGCGCTACCCGACTCGAGTTCTCGTCGGTGTGAGCGACATGGCCCGCTTGATGGCCGAAAGCGACCTTGCGATCGGCGCGGCCGGAAGCACGTCCTGGGAGCGCTGCTGCATGGGCCTGCCCAGCTTTGTGTTGGTGCTGGCGGACAACCAACATCCCGTTGCCGAGGCGCTACAAGTTTCAGGGGCCGTCGTGGCCCTGCAGAAGCCTTCGCAAGTTGTAACGCACTTGGAGGAGCGCCTGGTGTCAGGGACGGTTAGTCAGTTTCTCCTTGATCTAAGCAACGCAGCCGCAAGGGTCACTGACGGAGAAGGCGTTGCCCGGACCGCCGATCGAATGGTCTGTGAACATGTCTGAGCTGTGCCGCGTTCGCGCGATGATCGTTGATGACCTGCCTATGGTTTTGGCATGGCGAAATCATTGGGACGTGCGTCGTTTCATGTTTACTCAGCACGAAATCGGCCTGGACGAGCACCGCAATTGGTTCTCCCGGCTGTGCCATGACGAAACTCGCCGGTTGCTGATAGCTATGGTTGGAGAAGTCCCTATCGGCTACGTCCAGTTCGACAATGTCGCTGACGACGGGGTGTCGAACTGGGGATTTTATGCCGATCCCAAGGCAACAAAAGGAACCGGCAAAAAGCTCGGTTTCGCGGCGCTGACTTATGCATTCGGTGAATTGAACCTGCATAAGGTCTGCGGCCAAGCGGTTGATTTCAACACGGCCTCTATCGCGCTGCACGAACGTTTGGGTTTTGCTCAGGAGGGTGTATTGCGGGAGCAACAACGGATCCAGGGGTCGTATCGTTCCATCGTTTGCTTTGGGTTGCTGAAAAGCGACTGGATTGTCCGAATGATACCTCTTGGAGAACCCAATTGAACTGTATCCAGATCGCCGGGCGTCTGATCGGCCCGGACCAGCCCCCCTATGTCATTGCCGAACTGTCCGCCAACCACAACGGCAGAATCGAAACGGCGCTACAGATCGTCGAGGAGGCCAAAAAGGCCGGAGCAGATGCCGTCAAGCTGCAGACCTACAAACCCGATACGATCACGCTCGATAGCGATGGCGAGGAATTCCGCATCAAAGGCGGTTTGTGGGATGGGCGAAGACTCTACGATCTCTATGAAGAAGCGCATATGCCGTGGGATTGGCACAAGCTCCTCTTCGACCATGCCCGCAAGGTGGGCACGACCATCTTCAGCTCGCCTTTCGACAGTACGGCGATTGATCTCCTGGAGGATCTGAATGCGCCAGCTTACAAGATCGCCTCGTTCGAAGCTGTCGATCTGCCGTTGATCAAATATGCCGCCAGCACCGGCAAACCGATGATCATCTCGACTGGCATGGCGGATGCAGACGAAATCCAGGAAGCCATCGATGCTGCACGTGACGGCGGCTGCAGGGAATTGGCCATTCTGCATTGCGTCAGCGGCTATCCGGCCCCGGCCGATGACTACAATCTGCACACCATAGGCGACATGATTGACCGGTTCGGGCTGGTCACGGGCCTTTCTGATCATACGCTGGACAATACCACTGCCATTACCAGTGTGGCGTTGGGTGCCTCGATTATTGAAAAGCACTTCACCCTCGACCGCGGCGGCGGCGGCCCAGACGATAGCTTCTCACTGGAGCCTGCCGAAATGGCAGCATTGTGCGCCGGAGCGAAAACGGCCTGGCAGGCGCTCGGCAAGGTCGACTATGGGCGCAAATCGAGTGAGCAGGGGAACGTCAAGTTCCGCCGGTCGCTGTATTTTGTACGGGACCTGAAGGCAGGTGATGTCATCACTCGAGACTGCATACGCAGCGTACGACCAGGGTTTGGGCTAGCGCCTAAAAATCTCGAAGCAGTGTTGGGCCGTAAAGTGACCCGGGACGTTCGGTCGTCCACGGCCGTACTCCCGGAACTGATCGATAGCTGGCCGCCAAGATGAACATTCTGCTCCTGTCCAATAGTGCGCCGAACTATTTTCATTTTTTCAACGCGCTGGCGGCGCGTTTCAGCAACGACGGCGCCACCGTGGCGGTTGCGGTTGACAGCGCGTTTTCTCGCGAGGAGAACGGCTTGGATACCGCAGGCTTCGCTGCGATCTACGATTTCTCGACCTTCTTCGCCAGCCATCATGTCGATTTCGGTATTCTAGCCCGCTATGCCGAATATGATTTGAACTCCGCCCTGCTCTCTGACTTTGAGCGTGCGCAGGTCTATGGGGTCTGGGGAGATGATGCCGATCTTGAGTATTTCGATCGACTGAAAAGCGCGCTGCTATCATTTTTCGAGGAGATATTCGACAAGCATGGCACGGATCTCGTCTTGTATGAAAATGTCTCGAACACATTTTCGCATTTCGCACTCTTCGTGGCCCAGGAACGGCAAGCCGTTTATTTTGGTTTAGGCGCCTCGCGCCTACCCGGTCGGTTTTCGGTTACGGCAGATCCGCTGGCGGACAACTCTGTCGAGACGGCTTTTGCAGAAATTCGAAATGGTCAAAAGACCGTGGCGCCGGATGTTCACCGGTGGGTAGCGAGCTACATCGCCAACATCGAAACGATTGTTCCCGACTATATGAAAATCAATGGGTTGGAACGTATCGCCTTGTTTAAGCGGTACTTTAGACGAGACCGCATCAGTAAGATCAGGGCGCTGCTACGCCACGCGTCTGATAGCCGTACGAATTCGTTCCAGATCGGCAATCCCCTGCGCACACATGTAAGCCTCTTTCTGCGCAATGTGCGTCGCCGTCTTAAAGCCGGCAGGGTTCGCGACATGTATCAGCAAGCCGTGGCTGGTGAGCTATTTCTTCTATATCCGATGCACTTCCACCCCGAAGCTTCGACGTCGATCCTGGCTGGGGCCTACCTCGACGAATATGAAGTCATTCGCAACATTGCCTTCAGTCTGCCCGAGGGCGTCCGCCTATATGTCAAGGATCATATGAGCGCCTGGGCATACCCCTCGCTCGAATTTTACCAACGTATACGGTCTCTGCCCAATGTAAGGTTGCTGGGGCCGGACGAACCGACAAAGCAGCTCATCAAATCGTCTGTCGGGGTCATCACTCTCACAAGCACGGTCGGTTACGAGGCGCTTCTGCTTAAAAGGCGGGTGTTTCTGTATGGCCGTGTATTTTATGGATTTCACAAGGGCGTCATCCAGGTAGAAAACCCCGCCAATCTACGCCGCATCATCTCAGATGGCCTGACCTCTGCGACAAGCTGGGACGACCAGTACAATCACGATTTTGTCTGCGCCTATTGGCTATCGACCTTGCCGGGAACACTTAATCTTATGCTCGATCGTGAGCCAGCCGCTCAAGCTGCCGAGCATATCTACGGCGAATTAAGAAGGTCGGGGCAATTGCACGGGTTCCCGCCGATAAAGAGCGCAGCTTAAAGCTTAAAAGGCACGCCTAGATACAACTCTCGCCTCAAAGCGCGAGCGCTGGCAGGCGTATTGTTGCTTGTGTGGACATGAACAAGATCAAAGTTCTTTGTGTTGTCGAGTTTTATTTGCCAGGTTTCAAGGGTGGCGGACCAATTCGTACGCTTGCCAATATGTGCGAAGCTCTGGGCAGCAGCGTTGAGTTTTTGATTTTCACCAGGGATCGTGATCTGGGTTCCGACGAGCCGTATCCGGGAGTCCGTGTCAATAAGTGGCAGCGCTCGGCAAGTGGTTTGATATATTATGCCGACCCGAGCAAATTTAACGCCAGGCACATGGCCAAGGCGGCGGAGCCATATAGCTTCGATGTTCTATATCTGAACAGCTTCTTCGGATACAGATCGTCCATTTCGATGTATCTCAGCCAACGTTTTGTCCGGAGAAAGGGCGCGAACGTCTGCATTGCGCCACGAGGCGAATTTTCTGCCGGTGCGCTCTCGATCAAGCGTCTTAAAAAGGGGATCTATCTGAGCTGCGCCAGGCTGGTGGGACTGTATCGAGGTGTGCATTGGCACGCCTCCACCCCATTGGAAGCTGAGGATATTCAGCGTCAGTTTCCGTGTTCAACAGGGAAAATCCATCTCGCCGCCGACCCGGTGTCCGCGGCAAGCAAATATTCCAGGGTTTGGGAACATCCGCGAAAAACGGCGGGCCAACTGGCCATCGCCTTCATATCGCGAATCTCACCAATGAAGAATCTGGCTGGCCTCCTCGAAATTCTTTCCCGAGTGGACCGCAAGATCAAACTCAGCGTTTTTGGACCTATGGAGGACGCTGCCTACTGGCAGAACTGCCGGGCCATTATCAAACGGCTGCCTTCCCATATCACTGTCGAATATCGTGGAATGCTGGAGCCCCATGAAGTCTCCCCAACGTTCGCCGTATATGATCTGTTCGCGTTTCCCACCTTGGGGGAAAATTTCGGGCATGTTGTCTTTGAGGCTCTGCGCGCCGGTACCCCCGTCCTGGTCAGTGATCGGACACCTTGGCGGGCCGTCCCATCCGGCGCAATCACAGTAGTCCCCCTCGCTTCTATCGAGATATGGCGACAGCAAATAGCGGTCGCGGCGGACAGAGATTCCCAAGAACAACGATCGCTGCGAATGGCCGCGATTGAATTCGCCAAACGCTACGCCGCATCCGACCGGGCGCGAGCGGACACTCTGGAAATGTTCCGTTCTGTTGCAGCCAGTTGAAGTTAAAAAGGATCCTCGATGTTTACCGGCAAGACTCTCCTCATAACCGGCGGCACTGGTTCATTCGGAAATGCCGTTTTGCGGCGCTTTCTCGATTCCGATTTGGCTGAAATCCGCATCTTCAGCCGGGATGAGAAGAAGCAGGATGACATGCGCAAGAAATACAACAACTCCAAGGTCAAGTTCTATATTGGAGACGTGCGCGACTATCAGTCCGTCCTCAACGCCGTACGAGGGGTGAATTTCATTTATCACGCCGCGGCGCTCAAACAGGTGCCGTCCTGCGAATTCTACCCGCTTGAGGCCGTCAAGACCAACGTGCTGGGTACGGAGAACACTCTGGAAGCCGCCATAAACTGTGGTGTCGAGCGTGTGATCTGTCTGAGCACGGATAAGGCAGTGTATCCAATCAACGCCATGGGCATCAGCAAGGCGATGATGGAGAAGGTTATCGTCGCAAAGTCGCGCTCGAGCAACAGCACCGCCATATGCGCTACTCGCTACGGCAATGTCATGGCTTCGCGGGGCTCGGTGATTCCGTTGTTCACCAACCAGATTCGCGCCGGCCAGCCCATCACAATCACCGACGCGGCTATGACCCGTTTCATGATGACATTGGACGACGCGGTCGACCTGGTGCTCTACGCTTTCCAGCATGGCAACCCCGGTGAGATCTTCGTGCAGAAGGCCCCGGCCGCAACGATCGAGACTTTGGCTAGGGCCCTGACCGGCCTGCTGGGAGCCCCTGATCATCCGATCAGGATAATCGGTACGCGACACGGCGAGAAATTATTCGAGGCCTTGCTCAGCCGGGAGGAAAGAGTGGCTGCGGAGGACCTGGGCAACTACTATCGCGTTCCGCCGGATTTGCGTGATTTGAACTACGGAAAATTCTTCGAGCAGGGCGAGATCGAGATTTCGGAAGCGACAGACTACAATTCGCACAACACCACAAGGTTGGATGTCAAGGAGATGCAGGCATTATTGATGAAGCTTCGGTTTGTGCAAGCTATTGTCCGTGGCGAGCATGTCGAGCCCGAAGAGTGAGCCAGATGGACATGACATTGGTACCGTTTGCAACGGCTTCGGAAGGTTGGCCGTTTGGTCGCGGGCCAAGGGCGCCCGCGCCCAATACACAGATCTCCTGGCGATGGTTTTAGGTTCGCACCAGAAAAGGCGCTGCGTAACGTGAAGACGAACAGTATCCTTGTTCTGGGGGCTGGAGGGATGCTCGGAAACGCGGTCTTCCGGTTCTTCTCCGCCGATCATCGATATGAAACCGTTGGAACCCTTCGATCGTCCGCCAAAAAACACCATTTTCTGCCTCGCGAGCACGGCAGCCTCATATCCAACCTCGATGTTCGGAACGATGGAGATTTGACGGCCGTGTTCGCCGAGGCCCGGCCGGATGTCGTCGTAAACTGTGTGGGCATCATCAAGCAGCTTGACGCTTCGCGAAACCATCTCACCTCGCTGTCAATCAACGCGTCTCTCCCTCATCGCTTGGCGCAGCTTTCGCGCGTAGCTGGGGCTCGTTTGATACATGTGAGCACGGATTGTGTTTTCTCGGGTAGCAAGGGAAATTACCTCGAATCCGACTTTGCCGACGCGAACGATCTCTACGGGAGAACGAAGTTTCTGGGTGAGGTCGATTACCCGAATGCAGTGACGCTCCGCACCTCAATCATCGGTCACGAGCTAGAGAGCTCAAAAAGTCTGGTCGACTGGTTTTTGAGCCAGCAAGGCGAAGTCAGGGGCTACAAGAATGCCGTCTTCTCCGGCTTGCCTGCCGTCGAACTGGCGCGTGTGATCAAGGAATTTGTGATCCCTAATAACGACCTAAGAGGCCTTTTTCACGTTTCGGCTGATCCGATCAACAAATTTGATCTTCTTTCGCTTGTATCCAAGGCCTACGACAAGGAAATAGATATTATTGCCGATACGTCCGTCACCGTCGATCGCTCACTAAATTCCGGCTTATTTAGAAAAACGACGGGCTTTAAGCCAGATCCCTGGCCGGAGCTCGTGGCAGCAATGCACGAGAGCTACCTCAAGTATAACCAAGAGGTCGTTGGAAGTGAGGATCCAAGTGCGCCGAAACATCAGGATTGCTCGTAGGGGCCGCCAATTACAGTGCTTTATGGGAATTGCTAGGTAACTAGCTCAACGCATCCTCGGCATGGGTCCAAACTGCGCTCAGCCCTGAGAATTCAAGTGTGGAGTGGATTGGTGAATAGGCTGAAGGTTATGACGATCGTCGGGACGCGCCCCGAAATCATCCGATTGTCGCGTGTTATCGACCGGTTGGATCAATCGTGTGACCAATGCCTCGTCCATACGGGGCAAAACCATGACTATGAGTTGAATGAGATCTTTTTCGAGCAGCTTAAGATTCGCCGCCCCGATGTGTTTCTTGAAGCATCAGGGAACACGGCTGCCAAAACCATTGGTCGCGTGATCGCGGCGACCGATCAAGTGCTCCGCGAGCGTGAGCCAGAAGCGGTTTTGCTGCTTGGAGACACAAATAGCTGTCTCGCGGCAATTGCCGCCAAGCGATTGCGGATTCCTGTTTTTCACATGGAGGCCGGCAACCGTTGTTTCGATTCACGGGTTCCGGAAGAGATAAACCGCCGGATCGTTGATCATGTTGCCGACATCCATCTGACCTACAGTGACATCGCGCGAAGCTACCTGCTGCGAGAGGGGATCGCACCCGATCAGATTATCAAGACGGGCAGTCCGATGCTTGAAGTCCTGACCTACTATAAGGATGAGATCAACAAATCGGACGTCTTGGGCCAGCTCTCTCTTGAACGTGGAAAATACTTCGTGATGAGCGCTCATCGCGAAGAAAACGTCGACCCACCGGACAAAATGACCCGGATTGCTCAGATCGCCAATCACATAGCGCAGGAACACGACATTCCGGTAATCGTTTCGACGCACCCGCGCACGCGTTCGCGGCTGAACTCGTTGAACCTCGAAATGAACTCCAGAATCCATTTTATGAAGCCCTTCGGCTTCCTGGACTATGTGCATCTGCAGATGAATGCGAAAGCAGTTCTATCGGACAGCGGCACGATCACGGAAGAGTCCTCTATCTTGAATTTTCCTGCTCTCAACTTGCGCGAGGCTCATGAGCGTCCAGAGGGGATGGAGGAAGGTGCGGTAATGATGGTGGGTTTGGACATCGACCGGGTATGTCAGGGCCTTGCGATCTTGGAAAGCCAGTCGCGTGCGGCTGAGCGAGGGCTCCGTCTGGTTGCCGATTATGATATACCCAATGTCAGCGAAAAGGTGGTTCGCATAATCCACAGCTATACCGACTATGTGAACCGCGTTGTGTGGAAGAAGTACTGAGCGACTTCCAGATGCGGATCGCTTTGATTGCGGATACCTTTCCACCGCTGCGCACATCGGGCGCGGTGCAACTGAGGGATCTTTCCCGGGAGTTTGCGCGACAAGGGCATCGGCTGACTGTCATGCTCCCAGCGGCCGACTTGGCCCGCCCTTGGGCTATTGAAGAGCTTGACGGGGTAACGGTGCTGCGCCTGCGAGCTCCGCCTACCAAGGAAATTGGCTATGTGAGGCGTACCTGGAATGAGTTCATCATGCCCTTTGCCATGTTGCGCAATCTGCGCAAAAGCCCGGTGGCAGGGCAGCGTTGGGATGGGATTGTTTGGTATGCTCCCTCGATCTTCCACGGACCCATGGCCAGCGCGCTAAAGCGCGAAAGCGGCTGCAAGGGGTATCTTATCATTCGTGATATCTTTCCCGAATGGGCCGTTGATATGGGTCTGATGGGCCGCGGTCTGCCGTACCGTTTCTTTGATGCCGTCGCGCGCTACCAATACTCGATTGCTGATGTGATCGGAGTGCAGACGCCGGGCAACCTAGCTTACTTCGGTCGGTGGCTGCGGAAGTCTGGGCGCGTGCTTGAGGTGTTGCAGAACTGGCTGGACAAGCCTTCAAACGTGCGTTGTTCGATCCGTGTCAGTGACACGCCGTTGGCCGGGCGCAAGCTGTTCGTCTACGCAGGCAATATGGGTGTGGCTCAAAGCGTCGGCATTGTATTGGACTTGGCGCAGAGAATGGCCTCCCGGGTCGATGTGGGATTCCTGTTCGTCGGTCGCGGCAGTGAGGTCCGAAGACTTAGAGAAAAGGCGCAGGCTCTCGGCCTCACTAATGTGGTCTTTTTCGACGAGATCCACCCCGACGAAATCCCGGACCTTTACGCACAGTGCCGGATTGGGATCGTCTCGTTGGATCTTCGCCACAGGTCTCACAACATACCAGGCAAGTTCCTGACTTATATGCAAAGTGGCCTCCCTGCACTGGTGCGTTTGAACCCTGGCAACGACTTGGCCGAGCTGATCCGAAACGAGCGAGTTGGCGAAGAGTGCCAGAGCGATCAGCTGGATGAACTGGTCGCGAAAGCGGAAAGGTTGCTGGTACAGGTTGAAACGGATGCCGACCTGCCCGGACGTTGCAAGCGATTGTTCGACCGCCAGTTTTCCGCCGAACGGGCGGTGTCCCAAATAGCAGAAGCGCTTTCCAGGCCATAATCAATAACGCCGCGACCGTCGTCAGAAGGAGAGGGCAAAGGGCCTTCCCCATTCGGCCAGGGCCGCGATGAGTACGATTTCGGTTGGGTTTTCCGGCGGCGCGTGATCAGCAGCTCCGCGCTAGCCGACGACATGTTGTGAGATAATCCAGGATGGCGGCTATGGTTGCCGGAGAACCAGACGACGTGCGTTTGAAGAATGTCAACGGCCAATGGATTGTTCAGGTCGTCGAGAACGGCAAGGTCACTCGGCGTTTATTCAACGCTCAAGACCTTGCCGAGAGCTACGCCGAGCTCCAGCGAATGAGACTCGGCCTGCCCGGAAAGCCACCAATTTGCGAGGACAACATTGTGAATGAGCGCCCTAAAAGGCTTCGTGAAGTACCAGACTTCATGATCGACGATGTTCTCGAGCTCGCCGAGTACTCTGATCGGGGTATTGTCACCACGGTAGTTGATACGCACGGCCTTCGCCTCCGTCTCCACCTCACCGCCGAGACCTCAGAATTGCTTTGCGAGCGCATTGCCGACGCGCTGGAGCGCCGCTACGGCAAATAGGGGCCGTCCTGCCAAACCGCCCTCGTGTATCGACAAATCCGTGGTCACGCCATGCGGCGGCTCTATGGCCGGCGCGGCCAGGATACCGAGAAAGCCCGTCGACACTATCAGGATTGCGGAGGCTAGGAACGTCGATGAATAAATGGATCGCTATTCCTGCTGTGGGCCTGGTGTTTGCCGTGGGCTTCATGGCTGTCATCGTGTCGCAGAGGGATAAACCGCGGCCGAAACCGCGTGTCACGCTTTCACCATTCACCGGACACCTCAACATTCCCTCGATCGACGATCTGCGGGTCGGGGGCCGCAAAATTGTCCTGTGCGGCGCGGCGTCGACAAAACCTCTGGCTTTGCGCGACATGGTAACAGAAGCGGCGCGGCGTGATTTTCAGGGAATGATTTTGAACTGCAAACCGGGAGGCTCAGGCACTCCCTGTGACGGGAAGACCGGTGCGAGCCTCGGGGACGCAGTGGTCGTCCAGTGCCTCATGCCGGACGGTGCTGACTTGGCTGCTGTTCTTACTCAAAAGGGCTTACTCTGTGGCCAGCCTGGGCAGGTTGGGTCGACTTATCGAGCTTGTTGACTTTATGGTTCTATACCGCCGGTCGCGACCTTCCCATCCTTGATCACGACCAGCTTGCTTAGATCGCCAGATATACCCCCTTCGGTCTCACCAATTATGCAAGCTGAAATCCCAAGACCAAGATCAATCTGATTTCCGCGTCCGCTTGTGATCCGAGATCCCATGATGTGCAGATGGCCGA
This sequence comes from Mesorhizobium sp. 113-3-3, assembly GCF_016756495.1. Taxonomy (NCBI): domain Bacteria; kingdom Pseudomonadati; phylum Pseudomonadota; class Alphaproteobacteria; order Hyphomicrobiales; family Phyllobacteriaceae; genus Mesorhizobium; species Mesorhizobium sp. 113-3-3. The sequence goes on along the minus strand of NZ_AP023244.1, from coordinate 199,958 downwards.
ATGGGCCAAAGCTTGTCACCATCTCAACTACCGTAGATATTTTTCTGCCAGGAAGAATTTCGCTGCCGATGATATTTAAGGACGATGATCGGTTGCCCCCTGCAAAAACTATATTCGCCCTTCCGTGATTTTCTTCCACATGACATCCGACCATGGTTACTTTGCCCGCATTGGAGAACTCCATGGTGACAACGCCATCGTCGGCATTTCCATCGAAGTTGTTGCCCTCGATCTCGCATTGGTTGAAAGTGATTACGCTATTCGGGAAGTTTTCCGCAAACCCTGCTTTAGTGTTTTCGAAAATGAAGCATGAGTTGAAATGGATGTCATTGGCACCGAACGTTTTGGTGCTGGTGAAGTGATAGCCGTAGGTATTGCCGTAGAGCTCCACTTCAAGGAAACGCAAAATCAAGGCGCCGACACCAGATATGCCTTTCTCATAACCCCTGACCTTGCAATTGCGAACTCGTACAGTTGCTCCATTGACAATGGAAATACCGCTGGAGCCAGCAATATCACGGCCCGGCCCCGAGAAGGATAAACCGTCCATTTCGCTTCGTTGCTTGACCTGTGGTGCGGGCGTCGGGTTCGAAGGATCGAATTCGAACGCCGGGCCTGCATGGGTCGAGACGATCTCTGCATTGTCCCCCAATATCTTGATGCTGCGAAACTGAAAGTTCCCATAAACCCGGATGGGCGCACTGATTTTATAGGTGCCTTCGGGGATTCTGACGACGCCTCCGCCAACCAGCTTCACCTCGTCAACCGTGCGCTGGATGGACGCGGTATCATCTTTTACGCCATCGCCAGCTGCGTTGAATGAGAGAACATCGTGCCGAGGTGTCTTCGCTACGGCCGGAGCCGCTGCAATAAGAGGAGCGGCACCTAGAAATTGCCGTCGATCCATTTGCCTCTCCCTCTCAGTCGGCACTAGGCAACTACCAAATCCCTCCATAATTGTCTCCCGCAGAAGACGGGACCCAAGATTTTGTGATGAAGCTTATGAAAGATGTTCGACAGTTTGATTCTATGGCCGCACTGCGCGCACTCTTCATCATCGCTCTCCCTGCCATCGGAATTGCAGGCTACATCGGCGCTTACGTTTTGATGGCAGCCTGGGCACTGGGTGGCCCAATGAGAGCGGTAGAAGCGCTTTGCCTCTCCGTGGTCGTAGGTTTGGCAAATCCAGCCCTCTTTCCTGCACCGGATTCCGTGGCGCTGCTCCGTTGGCTTGTGCTTTTTGCAGCATTTGGAACCGCGTTGTTCTCAAAGCGGCCGCAACCCTGGCTTTGGCCCCCTGTTCTGAAGGCTGGTGCCGCCTTTGTCGCGGTGGTCGCAATGGAAACCCTAATCTCGAGCTACGCCAAGGATGTGTCGCTATCCAAGTTGATAATATTCTTAATCGGCGTCACGGCGGTGGTATTGAATGTGCAGCTCGCCAAAGACGAGGACCAAGACCGGCTAATCCGATGGATGCTTACCTTTAACTCAGTCTTCGTGCTTGCTAGTTTTCCTTTGCTATTCACCGCTGTCGGATTCTTTGCAAACAATCATGGCTTCCAGGGCTTATTAAACCAGCCGCAAGCGTACGGCGTTTTCCTGGGGCCATTCACCGCATGGATGATCGTTCGGGTCTACACGGGCCGGTCGCGCGGTCTGTTTTGGTGGATTGTCACAACCCTTTGCCTCGTTTCTCTGGTTGCCACGGAAGCACGCACCGGCATGTTAGCGGTTCTGATTGCGCTGCCGTTCGCGGCCATAGTTGGGCGCATATCGAGTGAAGGTCATGCATTCAGAGCCATCATAGCTGCCTTCTTTTTGTTCGGTGGCGGCGTTTTCGTAATTGGCTATGCCTACGATGCTGTCATGCCGGCGGTCCAGAGCCTCGCCTTCAAGCTCAACAATGCCGATACCTTTTCTGGCGCGCTTATGGAATCGCGCGGTCTCGTGATCGATAAATCGCTGCCGAATTTTTATGCCAATCCCATTTTTGGCATCGGATTTGGCCTTCCGTCTTCGCCGTGGGACTTGGACGTAACGCGGTTCATGGGCATCCCCATTGGAAATCCAGTCGAGAAGGGCGTGATCGTCCTTTCTGTGTTGGAAGAGCTCGGCATTGTCGGTTTTATCGGGTTCGCTTTCCTCGTGGTCGCCGTCGTTTATCGACCTCTTATTTGGAGGTCTGAGCAGGCTGTCGCGATCACGTTTGCTGCCCTTGCTACCAATGCAGGAGAAGCGACCTTGTTCTCTCCGGGTGGCGTTGGAATGATGGTCTGGATATGGCTTGCATGCGGAAGCTGTGCTCCGCTCCGAGTGGTATTGCAGCCACCTCGAAAGACTGCGTTTCAGTAGCGGATTTCGGCGACGGAACGTTCGTTCCGTCACGGCAATGATCCATCCAGATTCCGCCATGGGCCCTCTGCGCCGAAACGATGAACGTGAGAGGACAGTCTGTCTCGGCGTAGCGGCGCTCGAAGAAGCGGGCAAAGGAACCGGTGTGTTGATGGCTTTCTCGAACAGATATGCGTTGTTGCAAATCCCCGCGACCAATCTCATCGAGGCGTTCGGGCATTGTCTTTGTAGTCGGGGTCGCGAAGGTGAATTCTAAGAGTTCTCCTTCGCGCCATGAATATTTCCGGCCTTGAAAGGTTTCTGACCTCAATATCTTTGCAATAGAATAAGTTTTCATGCAAGATATCACGCGTAAAGATAGTAGTGTTCGCGTAATATACGAATCAAAGCTTGCAGATAAGGTTCAAAAATCGAACGTTGCTAACAAGTTACTGCAACGAGGCGAATAATGACTTAAACGTCAAGACGTACGAAAGACACCTGATTACGTACGCATACAATATTGTAACACTCATAGGTAGTCACTACATTGGAAAACCGGTTGACCATCTAAGATATCTCATAAGACTTAAAGCTGTGATCATAGATAAAGCAACTGACATTTTCAATTCGCCTAACTCCCGCTTCTTCGCTACGTGCTTACACCAAATATGCTAATTCGTAGTCGCTAATATACTGTGTTCAAACAGGCACGTCTTGAATCAAAAGCTTATCTCGCACGTGCGAAATAGGTTGGAATCAGAACCAAAAGCTGTTAGGCGCTTACCGCAAGCATTGACTTGGGCGCGTCTGAACGACGCAAACAAAGGATCGAAGCAGATGAACATTATTTTGAAAAGTGCGTTGGCCGGGGTGGTCACTTTGGTCGGGTTTGGCTCAGTTCCAGTTTTCGCTCAGGATGCATCGTGCACTTGTGCGACGGCTTATCAGGGGCCGGCAAGTCCAATCGGATCGATCCAAAGTGTAAGTGGCAATGTGATGGTTTCGCAGACGGCCGGCTATGGGCCTGCCAAAGCGGGAAGCGCATTGGATTTCGGCAGTCGCCTGGTGGTTGGCGCCAAGGCCTCGGCGTCCGTTCAGGTTGGAGATTGCAGGCTAAGCGTGCCAGCGAATTCAAGTCTCGACATTTCGCGCGTCGAAAACAACATCTGTCTCAAGGTAGTGAATCCCGAACACGCTGCTTCCGCGGTAAGCCCCGAGCAGACGGGTGCCATTGACCCCTCCCGCAAGCCTGCATTTGGCTTGCCTGCGCAGTTTTTCGCAGGCGCTCTTCTCACTGCCGGAGTTCTTGCGGCAACGCAGGATGATAACAACGGCGTGAGCCGCTAGGCGTGTTCGTTCGGGTTCCAGGTGGCTAGGCCAGGCTAAGATGAGCGTTCGCTATCGGTTTGTTGCTGTCTCGGCTTTTGCGTCGATGGCAGCGCTCATCCTCAGCCTTCACGACGATGACAATTCTGTCGGCACGTAGCTGAATCTGGCGGCCGGCCCTCCGCGGTTGTCAATCGCAATGAGCGGGTGACACGTTTGTCTACCCTCTCGGCGAAGTCGCTGTTTTGCCCTTACGTGGCCAGAAACACTTATGATCGACCTGCATTCTCATATCTTGCCTGGTCTCGACGACGGCTCGCCTGATCTTGCTGAATCGCTGGAAATGGCGAGGTTGGCGGTGGCCGACGGGACGACCCATATGGCATGTACGCCCCATGTCGTACCTGGTATGTATGAGAACGGGACGGAGAATATCGTCGAGGCGGTCCGTTCGTTGGAGCAAGCGCTACGGCGCACCGAGATCCCGCTTGCCCTTTACGTTGGTGCCGACATCCATATAGCTCCCGATCTTCCAGATCAGCTAACGGTCGGCAACGTGCCGACCTTGAACAGTTCACGCTATTTTCTGTTCGAGCCGCCTCACCATGTGTTGCCGCCGCGGTTGGAAGAACTTGCTTTGCGCCTCCTAGAGGCCGGGTTCGTCCCGATTCTCACCCATCCGGAGCGTTTAACCTGGATCAAGGCAAACTATGACGTGGTCGAAAGGCTGAATAGGCTCGGCTGCCTCATACAGCTTACTGCAGACTCGATTATTGGCGCTTTCGGGCGTACCGCGCTCTACTACTCGGAAAAGCTGATAGACGAAGGCCGGGTCGATATTATCGCATCCGATACTCATGGTGCTAATCGCCGCCGGCCTGGCCTTTCCCAAGCGTTTGACGCTGTCGCGAAGCGGTGCGGGGAAGACGAGGCCTACAATATGGTAGTGAGGCGGCCGAGCGACATTTTGGCGAACCGGCCGCTAGAGCCTGTTGGAAAAACGTTTGCAAACAAGCCAAGCCCCGACAAGGTCGGCCGCTTCGGCGGGCTCGGCCGTTTGCTAAAGGCCGTGTCCTCATGAAGCGCAATTTGATGAACTGCGCCGCGATTACGATAGTCGTGATGCTCGGTTCCCTCGGCGTTTCGGCCTGCACGAGCACCTCGCCGACGGCGCCGGCCTCGATCGATGCGCTGCAGCTCACATCATCATCATCGTCGGTTCCCTTATCAGGCGGTGGCGCTCTGCAGATTGTGAAGGATCTTCCCGCTCCTCAAAACAGCCAGAACGGCAGTGAGCAGCCCTTGTCGCCGAATGACGTGCTCGAGGTCGATGTGTTCCAAGTCGACAATCTCAATAGGACGGTTCAGGTCGACGCCGGCGGGCAAATTTCGCTTCCCCTCATCGGAACCGTCACTGCAGCAGGAAAAACCGTCCGTCAGTTGGAGAAGGAAATCGAAGCCGCTTATAGCGCGAACTATCTCCAATCGCCGGACGTGACAATCTTCGTCAAGGAATCGATCGGACAACGCATAACCGTTGATGGCGAAGTCAACAAGGCGGGGATCTATCCCGTATCGAGCAACGCTTCATTGATCGACGCGGTCGCACTTGCAGGTGGGTTCAATACTATTGGCGATGCGGGAAAAGTCTTTGTTTACCGCAATATCGGTCAAAACACGCTGGTCGCGAACTACAACGTCGAGAGCATACGCGCTGGCAAAAGCCGCAATCCACGCATCTACGGTGGCGACAAGGTGGTCGTGTTTCCATCAAAATCGAAAATCGCTTTGAACAATCTGAAGGACGCCCTCGGAGTTGCGTCAACCGCAGTGAGAATTGGCGTGCTTGCGCCGTAGTGCGGGTCGCATGTCAACGCCTATGAACCAGGATCGCCCGGACTATGCTCGATCGTAGCAGGCAACACCAAATAGCAGCTCCCGGACATGGCCAAGCCTTGTCTTCGGATCTCTACTATGATGGTAGCCAAAATCATGGCCCGTATGGCCGCGATTTTACCGAACAGGATCAACGGTTTAATCCGCTCAAGCTGCTCTTCTACGTTGTCCAGTATCGATGGCTGATCGCCATGATGATGGCGGCCGGGCTTGTTGCCGGCGTCGTCGTGACCATGATGCAGACGCCCAAATACCAGGCAACGACGCAGCTGGAAGTCTTAGTCCCATCGGCGAAGGTCTTCCAAGACATCGAAGTGGTTTCCGAAAGCAGCGATATACGAGCCTTTCAGACCGCTCGTGAAAAGTTGAAGAGCCGGGCATTGGCGCAACGCGTTGTCTTCCAACTGGGCCTCAGCGAAAAGCTGGACTTCCTGTTTCCGACGCCGGATTTTTCGATCAGCAATATTTTCTATCGTGCCTTCAGAATCACGAAAGCACCCTCAATTGAAGAAAAAACTCCGGAACAACGTGAAGCCATTGCGATCAAACGCGTTTTAGACAACCTCACGGTTAATCTAGTAACCAACACAAGTTTGCTGTCCATCACCTTTTCGGACCAGAAGCCGAAATACGCTAGCGATGTGGCCAACCAGGTTGCACAGAGTTTTATCGATCAGCGGGTGGATCAAACCAGCGAAACGTCTGACTTGGCGCGGCAATTCATCCAGGAGCAGGTTTCGCAGGTCAAGCAGAAGCTCCAGAAATCCGAGGAAGAGCTCGTCGCTTACGCAAGGGATGCTGGCATTACGATCACCGGCGACGACAAGTCGCTTATCGGGTCGAATATTGAGGCCCTCAACGCAGCGCTCCAAACGGCGACCCAGGAACGGTCGGATGCCGGATCGGTTGTCGATCAGATCGACAAGGGACGTGGTGGCAGCCTTGGCCCGGTGCTAGAAAGCAAGGGCCTGCAGGTACTTAGTGATAAGCTGGCTGATCTCAACAGCCAGTATCAGCAGAAGCTGGGCATATTAAAGCCCGGCTTTCCGGAAATGCAGCAATTGCAGTCCCAGATCAAGGAACTGCAGCGCGTGTACAACAATGGGGTGCTGGCGATCACCGATTCGCTTCGACTTAAATACCAGCAAGCCCAAGACAAGGAAGCCGATCTTAAAGAGAAGCTTGCTGATATGGAGCGGCAGCAGGTCGCCTTCAATGACAAGAATATTAAATATACGATCCTGAAGCGTGAGGTCGACTCAAACCGGTCACAGTATGACAGTTTAATTGCCAAGCTAAACGAAGTTGGCGTGAGTTCCGAACTCAAGACCCAAAGTGCCGCTATCGTGGACGTCGCGACGCAGCCGGCGGCGCCTTATTCTCCACGCCTGAGCATCAATCTCGCAATTGCATTGGCTCTCTTCATGGCCATCAGTGGCTCGATTATTTATGTTATCGAGCTGCTGAACAACACGTTTACCAATCCCGAGCAGGTCGAAAAGGAACTCGGACTGGCGATGCTCGGGATCTTGCCCCATGTCGACGATCGCGAGCTCATTGCCAGCATTGCAGACCAGAAGTCAGGCCTATCCGAGGCCTATCGGTCGCTTCGAACATCTTTGCAGTTCTCCGGCGCGGAAGGTGCGCCGCGCTCGCTTCTGGTCACCAGTTCAGAGCCGGCAGAGGGTAAGTCTACGACGGCCTTCAAGCTTGGCCAGGATTTCGCAGCGCTCGGGGCAAGGGTGCTGCTTGTCGACGGCGATCTTCGAAAACCGAACCTTCATCGATTGTTTGGTCTCGACAATACGATCGGATTGAGCAACCTGCTGACCAACACCGTCCGTAAAGAAGACCTCGTTGGCATCTTCCGGTCAACCAAATACGCAAATGTGACGGTTCTGACATCCGGTACCATTCCGCCCAATCCTGCGGATCTTCTATCGTCACCAAGAATGGCGATGATCGTGACCAATCTCAGCAAACGCTACGACTTGGTGATTATCGACGCTCCGCCGATCGTTGGCCTATCTGACGCCCCCATCCTCAGCCGGCTGGCTGAGGGAACGTTGATGGTTATTTCGACGAAGCAGGTCACGCGCAAGTCGGCGAAGACAGCCTTGAAGCGTCTGCGTGCTGCCGGTGCCAACGTGGTTGGGGCCGCAATGTCGAAGTTTGCGGTGAACAAGTTCGACTACAACTACGCCTATAAGTACATGAATTACCAATATTATAACTATGGCGCCAGTACCCCGAAACTTGAAGGTAAAGTTGATGACGGCGCAGACCAGCCCGCTCGCGCAAAATCTTCGACGTTCAAGCATTTGGTTCGTCGCATCCGCTCTAGTGTTAGCGGCTTCGTCGATCGGGCTAAGTCGACTCCTTGAGAGAGACATGCCGGGCGTGTCAGTGGCGCTGGATCCGTTAAATGTCGACGCTTTGATAGCGGAAATTTCCGGAGACCTGAACGATACAGCCACCTCTCCGGATCTGGACGCGCTGGCCGCCAGGGCAAATGACGCACTTCGCTTTAATGTTGGAGATGCACGCATCTATAGCCTAATCGGCGAGATAGAATACCGACAAGGCAAGATAGATGACGCGTATGCGCTCTTTGACCAGGCGCGAAGGCTGTCGAAAACGGAGATCCACGCGCTCCAGAGATCGATTGGCCATTCAATCGAGATCGGTGATCTGACCAAGGCTGTAGGCGAGCTCGATACCCTGTTGCGCCGCTGGCCGGATCAGTTTCCGGCCATCGCCGAAGGCCTCCCGGCAATCCTTTCGAACCCTGATGGATATCACACCGTGCTGGCAGCAATGGCGGCGGGAGCACCGTGGCGGGGGACCTTGTTTTCTGCTCTTGGAAAAACACCGCAAGGGCTCGATTTCGCAAATCAGTTGCTTCTTGATCTGGCCGGATCCGAAGCGCCGCCGAAATCGGGCGAACTGTCCTCCGTGATCACCGGGTATATCGCTCAGAAGGAGTATGAACAGGCTTATCGGCTGTTTCTCTTCAGTCTGTCCGACGACGAACGAAAGCTAGGTGGATATGTTTTTAACGGCACCTTTGAACCCGGCTACGGTGGGAAGCCCTTTGATTGGCAGGTTCGCGATCAGTCAGGCCTCGAAGTGACGTTCGCGACATCCCAGGATGCAGTCGAAGGCGAGGGGGGGGCAACGGTTCGGTTTTTGAACACGCCGGTGAAGAACACTGCTCTCCAGCAATATGTCGAGCTGCCGCCCGGTTCCTATAGGATTTCGTTGGTCGCATCGGGACGCAACCTGAAGCTGCCCAAAGACCTCTTCTGGACCATCAGGTGTGTGGATCGGACGCGCGAAATAGCGCGGCTTAACATTCCCGAGGGCACCTTCAATCGTCAGAGTCTCAGCCAGGAATTTTCGGTGGGGTTGGACGAATGCCCCATGCAGCTGCTGCGGTTGGAAACTGCCGCAATAGCTGAGAGCTGGCGGTTTCGCTATATGGGTAGCTTGGTCATGCACAAATTAAACATTGAGAGAAATTCGCCTTGAGTGCGCGGCCGTCGGAATGGGATAAATATCTCCTCGGCTCGGTCTTGTTCACCGCCCTGCTCATAGGCGGTGGTACGGCGAGCGGCCTGTATACCGATACGCTGATCGAGATAGCAGCAATTGTCTCGGCGGCGGTTGCCTTTTCTCGGACGTCAACCCAAACAATCCCTGGATCGGTGCTCTGGCTGCTTATCATGGCGGTGGCGCTGGTTTTGCTTCAAATCGTTCCGCTGCCTGCCAGCCTTTTTGTCGGCCTGCGGCCGGGAGTGCTGCTCGGCGCTCCCTGGCTGGTTCATGGAACTCGGTTCATCAGCGTCGGGGTAGGGCGAACGATCGAGTGTCTGCTGTACGTGGCAGCATCGGCAGCCTTTCTCCTGGGTGTCATGCGTTTGCGCTCCGATCAAGTCTACGGCCTTCTCCCCTTCTTTTTCATGGGTGTAATCTGCAACGGATTGGCTGGAGCGATTCAATATTCGCTATCAGATAACATCGCGATCGAGGGTTTGTTGCCATTCACGATCAATGCGGGACTTTTCGCCAATCGAAACCATTTTTCGGCTTTGCTTTTCGTCTCCATTCCCTTCGTCATCTATTACGGCCTGTTCCGCAGTCATCTCTTGTCCGGCGCGATCGGCCTGGTCGCGCTTCTGCTGCTCCTTTTGGCGACGGGGTCCCGTGCCGGCGTTCTTATCGGACTGGCCATTACCGTGGTGTCCATCATATTTCTCTCGGTTCGCTCGAGAATAAGTGGTGTTAGCGTATTTGCGCTTTTTGTTGGGCTTTCGGTTTACGCGATGGGAGCATGGGCGACGCTCGATGCAAAGGATCTCGATCCGACCTTCGGGCGCGCGGAGTTTGCCCGCACGACCATGGATGGAATAAAAGAGAATTGGGTTACCGGAGTCGGATTTGGGAATTTTCAGAAGGCCTATCAGATATATGAAAAAGAAGGGATGATATTCAGGGCGTATGTAAACCATGCCCATAACGAGTATCTTGAAATTACCTTCGAGGGCGGAGTGATCGCTGCCATTTTGATGGCGTTGTACCTATTCCTTCTTCTGGTGGCGTTTACCAGAATTCGCCGCGACTCCTTTCAGAAGGCAGCGTTTCTTTCTGTAGTGTTTTTGCTCGTGCATTCTCTTGTCGACTACCCGTTGCGAACCGCGGCGCTCGCGATGGCCTTCGCCTATATGAACGCGATCATCTTTCATCGCGGGTTTGCGGAGCGCAGCAGCCAAAAGCCGGAGCTGGTAGAAGTCGACCATAATGGCGACAAGCTGTTTGTTCCCGTTGGTGCGTCTGGGTAGGGCGTGAGCCTGCGGCCGAAATTGTGGGTAGAGGCTGCCGGCGCGCTTCGTATCAGTGATGCCGAGACGCCGCATCCGCGCACAAAGAACACGGTCGCCGCTTACAAGACACCGACGCTGAGGTCCCGGTCAGGGCCCACGCAGGGAAAAGACCGGCGCGAGGTGCCGGTCTTGGCTGATGAAGACGGTCGACGACGTATCGCCGTTTCCTCCCTGATTGCTTCAAGCAATCAGGCGGCTTGGCGTACCTTCAAAGCCTTTTCAAAGACATCCTTGATCGGCTTGGACACGTCCTCGGTAGCTCTCAACATCAACGCCTGGAGGGCCTTGGCCTGCTCGGCGGAAGTCTCCATTTGCTTGTGCAGGAATGCGGCCTGCAGTTCGAAGAACTCAGACGGCGACAACCAGCGCTTCGAGGTGCGTGAAGCCGGTTTCGGCGTTGGCTTGCAGTGCGGCAATCGTCTTCGCGAGGACTTTGCTGGTGGTCCTGGCCATTTCAAAGGTCGACTCAACAGCCGTTTGAGCCATTTCAGCGTCCGAGCTCAATTTGGAGAATATTTCCTTCGACTGCTCAACGCTTTGATCGGCGACAGCGCGAACTTGCTCGACAGGCTTTGACGGTTCGAAGGTAGGGGATTCGACGTTTTCGATCGTTTCGGTCTTACCGGTGATCTTGGACATTTTTCCATCCTTTTTGCGGGGGGCGGCCGCGAAGCAAAGCCGCCTCCTTCACGTACGAAATGGTCGCAACGGATTTGTGAAGCTGATGTGAAATTGCACGCGGAGTACGCGTCGAACAGCGGCATTAGGATGTACCGCCGAGTTTGGGATTTCCTTGGCGCCGCCTGACTTCCGCGCAGCTGACGTTCTGTCCTATGAGTGCTGTCCCGTAATGTCGACTGCGGGGACCGGCTGCTCGGGCACATCCTGCTGCGCTGCAAGATCCTGCTTCAGTCTCCGATGCAACGTCCCCCAGATCGATGCCTTCTCGTTATCGGTCTTCAGCTTTCGGGAGGTCTTCTTCTCAACAATGAACGGCTTAGGCTGCTGACGCATAGATCCTCCAGGCGACGAATCGCAAAAGAACGATATCGCCTGCGTTCCTGAGTGCAACAGGGGTCGAACGGCGACGTCGTATGCACTCGCTGCAGACTCGCATCTGCTGCAAGCTTCGCGACCGCGAAAAGCTCGCCAGGTGGCTCGACCCGGGACCGGTCCGACATTTTTGAGTGGTTAACAGGCCAGATGCCCGGCGTGGATCACTCAATCCATCTCTTGAGCGCTCCCATTGCCGACGGCCTCTTTCAGCCGGCCGAGCCCCCGCGCGCCGGATTTTGATGAGGTCCCTTTGGAGATTGGTCTCTGTTAAGAGCGTAAGGTCTGCGCCGTCTTAGCGCGTTGCTGGTCACTGGACCACATAATCAGGCGCTCGCCTTTTGCGGTTGGCTGAACGTATTGTCAGGGCGCGGCAGACCGAAATGGTCCCTCAGCGTTGGCCCATCATAATCGTGCCGGAAAAGTCCGCGCCGCCGCAAGATCGGCACCACCTCATCGGCGAACACGTCGAAACCGCCCTGCAGATAGGGCGGCATGACATTGAAGCCGTCCGCGGCACCATTGTCGAACCATTCCTGAATGTTGTCGGCGATCTGTTCGGGCGTCCCGGCCTGGACCCAGTGCCCGCGCGCGCCGGCGAGGCGGTGCAGCAACTGGCGGATGGTAGGATTCTCGCGCTCGATGATGTCGAGTACGACGTGGAAGCGGCTGCTCGCCCCGCGCTCGCCCTCGACGCTGATGAGCTCGCGCGGAAATGGCCCGTCCAGATTGTAGTCGGAAAGGTCGGCGTCGACGATGCGGCGTAGCTGGTCAAGCGAATATTCCGGCTGCGTCAGCTCGTTGAACTCGTCTTGCAGAGCGCGGGCTTCCGCCTCGGTTGAACCGATAAACGGGCTGATGCCGGGCAGGACCTTGACGTGGTCAGGGTTGCGGCCAACCGACTTCACGCGCGCCTTGATGTCAGCATAAAATTCCTGCGCGTTGCCGAGTGTCTGATGGGCTGTGAAGATCGCCTCGGCATAGCGGCTTGCGAACGACCGTCCGTCTTCCGAAGAACCGGCCTGGACGTAGACCGGGCGCCCCTGCGGCGAGCGCGGAAGCGTGAGCGGGCCCTTCACCCGATGATATTTGCCGATGTGGTTGATTGCGTGGATCTTGTCGGTGTCGGCAAAAATGCCGGACGCCCGGTCCGAGACCAGCGCGTCGTCCTCCCAGCTGTCCCAGAGCTTCGTCACCACATCGACGAACTCACCGGCGCGTTCGTAGCGGTCGGCGTGGGTTGGATGTCGGTCAAAGCCGAAATTCAACGCTGCCGACGCATCGCCGGTGGTGACGATGTTCCAACCGGCGCGCCCGCCGCTCAGATGATCGACAGAAGCAAACAGCCTGGCCAGGTTGTAGGGTTCGTTGTAGGTGGTCGAGGCGGTCGCGATGAAGCCGATGCTTTTCGTCACGGCCGCGAGCGCCGAAATCCATGTCAGCGGCTCCAGCCTGAAGCGACTTGCGTAGCGGATGTTGTCGGCGAGCGCGGGTCCATCGGCAAAGAACAGCGCGTCGAACTTGCTCGCCTCGGCCTTTTTCGCCAGTTCCTGATAATAGGCGATATCCAGCGCTCTCTCAGGGGCGGAATCCTTGTAGCGCCAGCCGGCTTCATGATGACCGCCAGGATAGATGAAAAGGTTGAGGTTCAACTGTCGTGATGCAGTGGGCATATGTGGGGCCTCCTGGGGGGTAACGCTGAGCGACAAGTCTTCGGTCGCTTAGACGGGCAGCACGGGCCTCGTCTCGACGCCGAGATGACGCAGAAGTTCGGAGCGGATCTCGCCGAACCGGCGATGGCCATGATCGCGTGGCCTGGGGATATCGATTGCGATGTCGGCGGCGATCGCGCCATTGTCGAGCACCAAAACCCGGTCCGCCAGCGTCACGGCTTCGTCCACATCATGAGTGACCAGCAGGACGGCGGGCTGGTGACGGGCGCAGAGCTGGCGCAGCAGATCGTGCATGCGCAGGCGGGTCAGCGCGTCGAGTGCGCCGAACGGCTCGTCCGCCAGCAGCAGGTCAGGATCACGAACCAGCGAGCGCGCCAATGCCACGCGCTGCTGCTCGCCACCAGAGAGCTCGACCGGCCATGCGGTCTCGCGCCCGCTCAAGCCAACCTCTTCGAGAGCCGTCCGCCCGCGTGCGGCGGCATCAGGCAGATCGAGGCCAAGAACCACATTCTCCAGCACGCGTTTCCACGGCAGCAGTCGGGCATCCTGGAACACCACCGATTTCTTGTCGGGCGTATCGAGGCGGCCAGAGCCAGAGACTTTGTCATCGAGATCGGCGAGCGCGCGCAACAATGTACTCTTGCCCGAGCCGTTGCGGCCGAGAAGGGCAACGAACTCGCCCTTTTCGATGTCGAGACTGAGGCCGTCGAGGATGGTTCGCGGCCCGAAACTCCTTACGAGGTTCTCGACCCGCACCACGGGCGCACCGCTCAATCCGCCAAGGTGCGACGCCATGACAGCGACCTTTCCTGGAAGAACCGAACGATGCCGTCGCAGCCGAGACCGAGCAAGGCGTAGACGACGAGGCCGACGATGATAATGTCGGTCTGGCCGTAGTTGCGCGCCAGATCGATCATATAGCCGATGCCGCTGGTGGCATTGACCTGCTCGACCACCACCAGAGACAGCCAGGCGTAGGTTACCGCCAAACGCAGGCCGAGGAAGAAGCCGGGAAGGGCGCCCGGCAGGATGACCTGCCGGATGAATTCGCCGTAGCCCATCCGCAAGGTGTGGGCCAGTTCGACATAACGGTTGTCGATGCTGCGCAAGCTGTTATGGGTCTGGATATAGATCGGGATCAGCACAGCCAACGCGATGGCCGTCACCTTCATGCCCTCGCCAATGCCGAACCACAGCATCAGCAGCGGGATCAGGGCGAGCGTCGGTATCGCCCGCTTGATCTGAACCGGGCCGTCGATGATCGCCTCGCCAAGTCGGGACAACCCTGAAACCAGGGCAAGCACGGTCCCGATCAGGACTCCGAACACCAGGCCCTGTGCCGCCCGCCAGGCAGACGTCATCAGATGATCCTGAAGCTTGCCTTCGGCGATGAGATCGATGGCCGTGCCGACAACCGACCAAGGCGCCGGCAGCGTTCTTGGATCGATCAGGCCAGCGACACTGCCAAGGGACCAGATCACGAGAAGAAGTGCGGGCCCAATCAGCGCGCCAAACGGGATCGCTCGCCCAAGCGCCAGGCGGCGCCTCGTCCTGGTCTTGCAGGGCTTTACGGCGGGCGGGATCAACGCCCTCTCATCAGATGCATAGCCAATGTTGGCGGCAACGGCAGCGGTATTGGAGAATGCGTTCATCTGCTTCGTCCAGTCTTGGGGACCATATAATCGCGATTCTCAATGGCCGTCATAGGCCTGCCGAGGCGTTTCCCATGCCTGTGGGTGAATCTCGGTTTCCGATTAGATGTGCGGTACCGCGCCACCCGCTGGTCCTATCAGGATCCCGTACGTGACATCGGGAGAGCCGTTTGAGCAGGTGCGCTGGTATGCTGGTTGATTTATTACTATTAAATCGATTGAAGGAGTATACCGCCAGTAAATGCGTGCTCGAATGTGGCATTTGTACAAACGTGTAATTCGTTCCATTCGTGCAAGCGGCACTTATAGTTGCATAAAAGCAACGTCTAATTATATAACGCTGGCAAGCTAAACTTTGAACTTGCACAAATGAGCGTCCCGGATAGCGTCACGCTACGAAAGATGCACTACGATGTGCGTCTGTTTCGATCATGGGGGAAAAGACGGTCGTCCATCGACGTTTTCCCCTTTTTTATTGAGAGGCACAAGTTGAAGCCGCAACACGGCTGCTATGTCGCGACCATACGCAGCCGCAACACATCGCCGTCCTCCAAACTTCATGTCTTCAACGCTCTTTTCGGCGGGCTTGCTGAGGGAATGCTATTGGGAAAGCCAGATATGTCCGGGTCGAGTGATCCTGAGGATGAAAAGCGCCAGGCCGAGCTGGCAAGCTTTGTCATGAGGGAAGTGCAGCGCATTCTTGCCCAATGCGATGAGGCTAGGAAGGGTGACAAGGCTGCTGTTGCGCCTTCGGGTTCTCCTTCCACCGATTTGACCGCCGTGGCCGCCGAATTTCTTGGTAGGCTCGAGGCCGAAGCGGCGCGACGGCTAAACGCCCACGCCGGTGAGATCGCTTCGCGACCCCGGGCAGCCGATCATTCGCTCGGGCATCCGGTTCTGAAAGATTTGCCGAAAGAAGGCGCGCGCATTGCAGAGTGGGCCGGGCCAGTAGCGGGGTCGACGCATCTCGAGAGACGTTTTGGAATACCGCGGTCCACGTTGTATTGGTGGCAGCAGCATAATGATGTGGTTGCCTTTCGGAGAGGCTCCCGCAAGCATGTATTTCCCCTGGCTCAGTTCATCGACGGTAGGCCTATGTCCGGAATTAGGCAGGTCCTTTCCTCGATCTCCGATCCCAGATTGGCTTGGCTGTGGCTGATCAGCCCCTCGCCTCTTCTCAAGGGTCGCGTTCCTATCGAATTGCTCAGAGAAGGTATGAACACAGAAGTCGTTGCATCGGCCGCCCAGGCTATTTCTCTGATTGGATCTATCTGACGATGGGCCGGACGCCGATGGCGGATTGCGCACATTCTGTACGTGCGCACAAGCAGATGTACCAATTGTGCGATTTGTCCAAATGTCTAGTTGTCCAATTTGTGCAAGTAATACTGAAGATTTAGTGATAAAAATGCAACTGATACTTCGCTATATGGCCGGCAAACAGAATTTGAACTTGCACTAATTCGCCCGGTGAATAGCGTTCGAGCCGGGAAGGATGCATCGCGATGCGCATCTTTTTCGATCGTGGGGACAGGGAGCGGTTCGTCTGTCGACGTCCTCGCCCTTTTCAAATCTTTGAATGGAGATCAACTATGAACATCAAGAGCCTTCTTCTCGGCTCCGCTGCGGCCCTGATCGCAGTTTCCGGTGCGCGCGCCGCCGACGCCGTCGTCGTCGCCGAGCCGGAACCGGCTGAATACGTCAAGATCTGCGACGTATACGGCTCGGGCTACTTCTACATCCCCGGCACCGAAACCTGCCTGCGCATCGGTGGCTATGTCCGTTACGACATCGGTTTCGGCGACGTCGGCTCATATGACGGTGCGACCAACGAGGATCATCAGGACGGTAGCCGCAACCACACCTGGTACAAGAACGCTCGCTTCTCGCTGAGGACCTGGACCGGCCAGGAAACCGAACTCGGCACATTGAAGACCTACACCGAGACCCGCTTCGATTTCGGCAATGATCAAGGCGACTTTGGTACCGCCCCCAATCCCGCGCACGGCCA
The DNA here is from genome assembly GCF_016756495.1 of Mesorhizobium sp. 113-3-3. NCBI lineage: Bacteria > Pseudomonadati > Pseudomonadota > Alphaproteobacteria > Hyphomicrobiales > Phyllobacteriaceae > Mesorhizobium > Mesorhizobium sp. 113-3-3. The sequence goes on along the minus strand of NZ_AP023244.1, from coordinate 183,130 downwards.
GGCCGTCTCTCTGAAGCACGCCTGGATTCAGCTCGGCGGTCTCCGTATTGGCAAGACCGATACGGCTTTCGAAAGCTTCATTGACTATGCCGGTAACGTTCTCAACGACACGCTGGTGCCCTACGGCGACCTCAACACCAATGCCATCCAGTACTACTTCGACGCCGGCAACGGCTTCTCGGCCGTGGTCTCGCTCGAAGAAGGCTCGGGCGTTAAGGGCACCATCGACAGCTACGTGCCGCACGTCGTCGGCGGCGTGAAGTACACGCAGGGCTGGGGCGCCATCACCGGCGTCATAGCCTACGACAGCAACTACGAGGAAGTCGCCGGCAAGGTCCGTTTGGACGTCAATGTTAGTGACACGCTCTCGCTGTTCGCGATGGCCGGCTATGGCACGGACGACAACCTATCGGATCCGACCTGGGCGATCCCGGGCCGCGGTCGCGGCATCTACAAGCAGTGGGGCGGCAACTGGGCGGTGTGGGGCGGCGGCACCTACAAGTTCAATGAGAAGGCCTCGTTCAATGCCCAGGTTTCCTACGACGAGTGGAAGAACCTCGGTATTGCGGCGAATATCGCTTACGATATCGTTCCCGGTTTCACGATCACGACCGAGGTCGATTACCTGCATGCAGGCCGCTTCGACGAATTCGGTGCCGGTTCCCCTGCTCCGGCCTTGAACTGGACCGGTGCTGACAAGAAGAACAGCGTTGGCGGTTTTGTTCGGTTCCAGCGCTCATTCTGAGGATTGAACGGCTCGTACCCCGCGTTCGAAGCGGGTAACTGCGAGCCTTCAATTTGGTTGTCGGCGGATTGCTTGATCACGGACCTCCAATCCGAGCTTTCGTCGATGAGAAGGGCGCCCAGTTCCCGGGCGCCCTTTTTCAGACTTATCGATCGGCCTTCGCCGCAAGCGAGATGGATCGCTATACACCGAAAATGTGAGGCAGACGCTCTCTTCATGCCAGCTACGCTGCGCCGATACGGCGCATGGCGCCTGCTCTAACTCAACAGCCAAGGCATGCGTTGATTGGCCCAACGTCGTACGTCCATGTCCGATCGGACGGCAGCGACCTTCTAGCCCAACCGGGCTCAGCGGTAGGCGCCGTCTGCTTGCCAAGGTTTTCCATAGCTGGTGAGCTGACGAGTTGGACGCCAAGCACACTTGCCGCCGGGCCCGTTAGGAAGGAAGCGGCGCGCTCCGGCTAGCAAGGGGCGAAGTGACGTGAGCTATGGTCCCAAGCGGCGACCCCCTTTTTTTCTTAAGAGCCTCTTTGTTCTCGCAAAAAATAGACGAAGTTAAATTCCGAGCGTTTCGGCTTGCCGGAAATTAGGGTCTCCTGTGGATAAATCCGCATGGCTTCGGGTGGTGGTGGCAGGAAGACGATGCGCGGGCGTGGATGGATCAAAGCGTTGCGTGAGGACGACGCTCGTCAGGTGCGTGCGCGCATTGCGGAACTGGAGCGCGACCTCATTGCGATCACATCTCAAGGACGCCATCGACGTTTCGAAGCCGGACTTGAGCTTCGCAATGCGAAGTTCCGCCTCGAATGCCTCGAGGAATGCATTGAGGGAGTGTCGGAGAAAGGTGCACGTTAGCGGGGGGCTTCGGTGCTCTTAAGGGTTGCCGCTGTGCGGCTGGTCGGAGAGCCAATGAAGCCTGCAACCGTGTCCTGTTTTGCTCGTCATCTACACTCTGGCCAATGTCGTCTATTGCCGAGTGACACAACTCAAAGTTGCATAATAGGAATTATGGAACCGACAATTTGTATATAAAAACAATGACTTAGCAGCAGATCAGCGCGCCGACTTGACCTCCTGCATGTTGCGAGCAGTTTTTGCACCAGCCACGCAATGTGTGCCACTCGCACAGATCGCCAAGAGAAACGTCCAACCCTGCATGAACGCTGCCCCTCGGCGATGGTCGCGGCGTTGGCAGCGCGGCTGTACTCACTCTGCAGCCAATCGAAGACCTGAGCGGGCATCGAGCAGAATTCCAACTTCACCAACAGCCTGCGCCGCCCGCTTGAGGATCGCCTCGGACCGCAGCACGCCGTCGGTGAAGTCCTTGTCGGTCGCGTAGACGGCCGTCGGCAGCGCAAAGGCCTCGAACAAGCCGCAGCGGCCGCAGTTGATGCTCGACGATCAGCGCGTGGCGCTCGCCGCCGCCGGTTGCCGTCAGAAGCACGGGCTTGCCCTTCAGCGCCGTCGGATCAATCAGGTCGAAGAAGTGCTTGAACAGGCCGGTGTAGCTCCCCTTGTAGGTCGGCGAGCCGACGACAAGCACATCCGCTGCAATAACCTCTGCAAGGATCGCCTGCGCTTTTGCGTCGAGGTCGCGCGCCCATCTGGCGGTACCCAGCGACGGGCCGACATCGTCGATGTCGTAGGTCCGCGAGGAGAGGCCATGGCGGGTGGCGATGTCCTGAACGATGAGGGCGATGAAAGCGTGTGTCTTCGACGGGCGGGTGATGTTGCCGGAAAAGCCGACGATGGCTGGATTTGACATTGGGGCAGACTCCGGGGTGGCTCCAGGATTGAGAGACAGGCGGCCCTGCCGGGCCGCTGCTATAGGCCGAGGCCAGCGGGGTGCAATCAGCTCCAAGCGTGCAGCGGCGGCTTCTCGCCGTTGAGGAAATACTTGCCGAGGATCGAGTACTTCCAGCGCACCGGATCGTGCAGCGTATGGGTGCGGGCATTGCGCCAGTGTCGGTCGAGATTGTGCTCGGCAAGCGTCGAGCGCGTTCCGGCCAGCTCGAACAGCTTCGCTACGAGAGACGAACTTACCTCTGCTCTACGCGGATTGATGCGGACGGGCCATCTTTAGGGTTGTCGGACCGACAAGCTCGCTTATTGTCTGTTCGGCCTCCTTACGGGACAGCCCCAACAGCACCCTACCCGCTGTCTCCGCCGGCCGATCGGAAACCAGATCATAGACCATCCAGTGGTCACACGGATCCCGCAGGACCATGAACCTCATGGCCGACGTTCGGCGCTCGTGATTGAACCTGTCCCAAGGAGCGCAAAGAAGCACGTCCATCTCATCTTGTACCTGCCGACGCGAAATGTCGGAAACAAAGACTCGCAGATATGATACCGCTCATCCGGTGCGGTCTGGACGCGGTCACTCGGGATAAACCACTCTCCCGTCGGCGGATCATTCCGAGAGTAGGGTTCAGGTTGCTTGACGTAGTAGCCATCCTTGGTAGGCCTGACGTCGCTGGAATCGATTGGATGGCAATCTCGATTGCCGCAGCACCTGAAATGAAGAACAGAGTCAGTCTTGCCTGTGTACCAATCATGAGCGTTGGCATTGCCAGCCAAGACAACCCACACTAACGCTATACCCTCTCGCAACCGCGTCATTGTATGGGCCATCGCAAAGCTAATATCATATTAGTAACAGCTAAACATCGCAGCTGGAGTCCAACTCCCCGGCGCAGAGGGCCCAACCGGGAAGAAAATCTGCGAGCGATAACGTTATCGACTATTGACCGACTTCAGGGTGTCAGGCGTGTCCATCCGTGGGCTGGCTGGTCGTCCATGTGGCGCGAATGTTTTTGACGCCCGCCGCTGCCGTCGAGAGGCTGTGCTTCGGACAGCTCATCACCGCAGCCCGATTTCCTGTTCTCATTGCATCGTAGTGGGCATGCTCACCCGTTGATCAACAAACGCCGTCGCAAGCGTGGGCCTCTCGAAAAGGCCTCCCTTGCGTTGACCATAAATCTTCGCAAGCCTCGCACCATCGAACCCCCGGTCATGCCAGATGTCTTCTCTTTATTTCGCTAGTACTCTTCTGCAACCGCTTGGTGCACTCGAACAGAGATAGACTGCACTGAGATGCAGGCTAGTTCATGCCATGTGCTAACTTCAGCGCCCAAGGGACTCCCCCACGAGGCGCGAATTACATACTGACAAAGTTGATAAAACAAGACTTCATACAATCATGTATGAAGTCCTGTTTAAACGTCAGCGTTGCAAATTAGGTTGCCACCTTTTGCTTCGTCTATTCGTTGATAATAAGCTTCTTCTCTACGGCTGCTCAAAGCTTATTACGCACAGCTAATGTTTTAGCGCAGGCCGTAAAGCCAATCTCACGTTTATCCTTCGTTGCGATGCTTGCATTCTCGATTGCATCGTGGTTATGGCAATCACCAGTTGTTAAGTCAAGCTTGTCCTTAACAAGAGAATGTGAGAGTTGTGCGCGGCCCAAATTGTCGCCACGGCACTACTGTTATAGATAAAAAACAACGGAGCACCAGACCAGTATTACAATTGCGTTTCACAGGTGAACTAGTTGTTTTTTTCGATTCTGTGCCGGGCGGCCAGAGGGGGGTTATTGACAATGGTTGAATCGATTGAAATGACACTAGAGATATGGGCCTCGGCGCTGCGCGAGGTGAAGTCCCGGATCAGGAGACTTTTCCCTCAGGAACGTGTGGCGATTTCGGCCGGACTGTTCCTTGAAGGCCTGCTCCGGGATGCGCATCGCAAAACCGGGTGGATGCGCGCCGAGGCTGCCGGTGACCCCGGGCCGTGGCGCCAACAGGCCATTCTCGGAAGGGGCAGATGGGACGCGGACGCCCTGCGCGACATTGTGCGCGGATATGCCCTCGAAACGTTGGCTGACGCCGAAGCGGTCCTAGTGATCGATGAGACGGGTTTCGTCAAGCAAGGCAAGACGTCCTGTGGGGTTGCGCGGCAGGTCAATGTCTCGACGGGCAAGATGGCCAACTGCCAGATCGGCGTGTTCGCCGCCTATGCATCCAAGCACGGGAATGCTTTCGTCGATCGCGTGCTGTATCTGCCGAGGGCCTGGACGGAAGACCCTGCCCGCCTGGCGCGGGCCCACGTGCCTGCGGGCAGGACTTTCGCGACAAAGTCCCGCCTGGCACTTGATATGATCGCGCGCATCGTCGCAGCCGACGTACCCTTCAGTTGGGTAGCGGTCGACTTGGTCTACAGTGGCGTCGACATCGAGATGGCCCTACGACGCTGGTCCAAGGGATACGTGCTCGCCGTTAGCGCAAACCATCATTTCGCTTTCCGAAATCGCTTTCTTCCGGAAGGAGGAACGGCCGAAGATATCGCACGGAACCTCGATCGCTCCGTTTGGCGGAGCTTCCCCCCGGGAGAGGCGCTACAAGACTCTGAATCATGGGCTTACTGCCCGTTCACTGACACGGACGTCGCAGGCCTCTGGACCGCAGGGCTCTTGATCCGACGTAGTGCGAACCAGGCTCTCAGCTACTTTTCAACGTGGTCTCCAGTGGGAACCGAGATCGAAACCCTTATCTCCGTGCACCAATGCTGCAGGCTTATCGAGGAAGGCCTACGCACAGCGAAGAACGAACTGGGTCTCGACCATAACGAAACCCGTTCTTGGCACGGGTGGCATCGCCACGTCTCGCTCGTCATGCTTGCATTCGCGATGGTGTCGACCGTTCGTCACAAGGCGAGCCTCGAGCCCTCGGAAGGGGTCGGAAGGCTCATGGAAACGAGCCGCCGCTTCGAACGCTTACCAAAGCCTTCCAGGAAACCGAAGCCGGGATCGCTCGGCGCCGCGGCCGCCGTCCCATGGCAGGATCAACCCGCGAACGTAGCCGCAAGCCCTTGCCGGTCAAAACGCAATAGTAGCGTGAGGTTTCCATCATGAAATTATCCGTGAAAACGAGATCCACCCGTCTTCCAAAACAGGGCCGACAAGACAGCCGGATTCGCTTGGATTGGGAGAAAATGAGGTGGTCATGCGACAAAATGCCGTCATCGATGACGATATGTCGATCAAGACATCCGACCTGAGCAAAGGCGTAGCCGGAAGCGCTCCGAGGATCGGGTTTCCGGTTAGAGCGAGTTTCAGTTTGTCGTTGAGGAGAACGCCCTTTGAAAGCCGGGATCCCAGTGAAACAGTCCAGAAAGTTGCAGAACTTGCACCATGCCCAGGCGATGTTGAGACAAATTCGTCAGACAGCGCTGACAGACGGTGAGAGCCTCCTGACCTATTTGGTCGAGATGGCTTACCTGGAAGTCAGCGATCGAATTCGGGCAACTTGGCATCTAACCCGGGCGGATTCCGGAGGCGGGCGCACTGGCGAAAAGAATGGCCCGCCGATCTAGGCCCTGCCCTAACTTGGACAGCACGTAATCATCGTTGAAAGGTTAGGTTCGATCCTAAATCATTCGTACTCGAAGTAAAAAAGATACCAGCCCTTCGACGGCCGCAATTAGACCCAATGGGAATGTGCAGTTAACGCCTTCAGAGATGATGCCTTCAATTTGCACCGCGCATCGCCAACACTTCTCGAACTCGAAGGCTTACAGAAAGCAAGGAGCATGATTATGACTGACAACAACACCGAACGCACAAGCGCAGAAGACAACAATAGTGAACAGGCAGGAGTGATTGAGGAGAATACTGAGCTCATAAACGTGGATGAGGAGCTTGCCGAGGAGCCAGGCGTGGATTTGCTGGCCCTTACGGCAGATATTGTCGCGGCTTACGTCCGGATGAATGCGACCCCTGTTGCCGGACTTCCGGATTTGATCGCTAGTGTCAATTCCGCGTTGAGGGGGATTGTTGTGCTACCGCCTGATGCAGAGGGCCCCAGGCTCGTTCCGGCAGTCAACCCCAAGCGGTCCGTGTTTCCCGACTATATCATCTGCTTAGAGGACGGAAAAAAATACAAGTCGCTTAAGCGGCATCTCAAAGTCCATTTCGGCCTGACACCCGAAGATTATAGAGCTAAATGGGGACTTACCCCTGACTATCCGATGGTGGCGCCCAACTATGCTGCCCAGCGTTCTCGCCTTGCAAAGTCTGCTGGTCTCGGCCGCAGGCCAGCTGTCAAGACACCGGGGTGAAGATCCAACCTCCCTGCTTGCTCGCGACTGCTGGACTTTTTGCCTTGGCAGACGCATCCTTCCCTAGGGGAGAGATGGTGATGGGGAATGCGGTTCAGCCATGGCGCAACCGGCGAACACCATAGTGGCGCACGCTTCTCAAAGCCCGTCTTGCAATCGTTCTTGCGCTGCTTGGGATTTCGTCTGCCGCCTATGTCCCGGCTGACAACCGGCCGCGGCTTCCGACCGTTCACTCCGGCGCGTCATCGAGTGAGGCCTCGGCGCGCAAGGCCGGTTGCAGCATCAAGGGAAATATCAAGGAGCGCGGCGAGCATATTTATCACGTGCCGGGCCAGGAATATTACCTGGCCACGCGGATAGACCCTGGGCGTGGGGAGCGATGGTTCTGCTCCGAATGGGAAGCATGGTGGGCCGGTTGGCGAAAGGCCAAGGTATGAAGAAGCGTGGGACATCCTTTTACGGATGCAGCCGCGAAATCGTGCTGTTGCTGACATCGTGCTGTTGCTGACATTGTAGCTATGGGCAACCTCGCCCCTCGCCTTCCCGGCGGCCAGCCGCGCCAATGCCTCTCGCCGCTGCTCCTGCGAGAGCTTTGGCTTGCGGCCGAACTTGACGCCCATGGCCTTGGCGCGGGCGCGGCCATTCGACGTGTTTTCCAGGATCCTGCGCCGTTGCCATTTGGCGGCCCAGCCGACAAGGAAAAGTACGAGGTCCGACATCTCCGACGTGGTGTCGATAAAGGGCTCGTCCAGCAGGCGCAGCCCGGCGCCGGCCGATGTCACGGTCCTGAGGATGTTCAGCATATCAAAGGGGTCCCGCGCCATGCGGTCGCTGACGACGGCATAGACGACGTCGCCCGGCTTCAGGGATCTTAACAGCCGCTGCAATCGGGGGCGGTCCGCATCCTTGCCGCTACGCTTTTCAAAGAAAATCTTCTCGCAGCCAGCCGTCTGCAGGCGTTCAATCTGGGCGGCCAAGTCCTGCGCTTCGGTCGACACCCGCGCATAGCCGTATTTCATTCACTTGTGTCTCCTGCGTTGCTTCAGAAATCACGACTTTTGCAAGAGTCGTCGGGAGTAATATTTGCCTTTTTTTGGGCTTACCTGACAGCTATTTTGCTAAAAATATGTGCAGAAAACCCAATGCGCGCGCCATCCGCAGGCGCGCGCAAAAGTCGTGATTTCTGCATAAACCTGCCGTCTCTCCAGCTTCCTCACTACAGATGCACCGTTGAGACGTAGCGCAGCCTTGTCCTTCGTCGTGGCCCAGCCGATTCCCGAGCGCCACCCGGTCAGTGGCCTTGAGGTAGTCGTAAAGCGATCCCGGATTTTGTCGCTGGCGTTCGCATTGGCGCTAGCTGCCGCGCCCGCCTTCTCTCAAGAGAAACTTTCCCTTGATGTGACGGTGCCGGCCGTCAGCCTACCGTCACAATTGTTCAGGCCCAATGGCCAGGCTGCTGACTTCCTTGGGATAGGTCTCGGCCAAACGGTCGATGACGTCCGCAAGATCTTGACCGGCCAGAATTTCTCCAACGAAAGCCCGTCAAATCGCTTCCTACTGGAGGAGGAGTACAACAGCGTCGAGATTGTCGCGTCCGGTCCGAACCGATACTTCACCAACATCGTTTGGTCCGGGCCATCGGACGCCTCCGCCGACCAAAGCATGAGGGTCGAATTTTCCTCTCCGCTGACAGGTCAGCGCTCAACGGATGTCCGGCGCTTCGTCACGTACAAGGGTGGCATGGGCCCGCTGGTGGAGACGCTTCGCGCGGCGATCATCCAGAAATACGGACCACCCAGCCGCGACAGCAAAACCAAGATGGAGTGGTACTGGAGCAACGGCCAGGCGGTCGAGAAATATGCTCAGGACCATCAAATGCTGGTCGGCATGGCTACTGACGGCGACCACGTGAAGGCCGTCACCTATGTCCTTATCGACGAGGCCGGGACACACGCCGACGACGATCGACGGGCTCAATTCGAGAAATCGGTCGAGAGCGCGGCCAAAAAGATCCGCGACGCCCACGCCGCCGCACCCAAGCTTTAGACATTCCACAACAAACGAGGACGATCTTGAACATGATTTCGTGCGCCCTGACTCTTCGCCTCGCGGCTGTCGCCGCCAGCCTATTGGTGTCGGCATTGCCCAGCGCTGCCAAAGACATCGTTGGTTTTGTTGATCAAGTGACGAAGCAAGCAAATCCCAGCCTGATCCTCATTCTGCTCAACAAAGAGACCTGGACCTCCAACACCATCGACACCATCACAGGCCAGTTGAACGCCAAAAAGTTCAAGTTTGACCTTCAGGCTACAATCAAGGAGACCGGCCACGCGACATCGCTTGGCCCTTCAACTGGCCGAGCTACGGCGCGGTGTTCTGCATGGGCCAGGCGATGGACTGCGACTGGATAAAGTCACAGGCCGAAGCAAAGGGCTTCGAGGGCGATTTCTACAACGCCATGTTGGAGAAGCGATAAGCGTCCGTTGAAGCCCTTGCGCAGTTCCCCCCAAAATAGGTGCTCCCTTGCGACGTAGCATAGCCTTGCCTCTCCTCGCGGTCGGGATTCTGTCCGCTTGCAATCCATTCGCAGCTAACCTGAAAAACGAAATCGTTGGACGGTGGGAGAGCCCTACCTTGACCCAAGCCAGCGCCGGTTTTTCGCGGAATTCAAAATGGGCGGGGACGTGTTCTTCCTCAACAGCAACACCTCTACCTCCAGGGCCGATTGGTCGTTTCTCCAGAGCGGCGAGCTCCAGATCACCTATCCCGCTGGCTTTTCGAGACGGTGCAAGGCGACGATCGCCGGCACCTCGCTGACCATCGAGCCGCCGACATGCTTTTACGGTTGGGATGACGTCGGGCCGAGTATCGCGCTCGTCAAGCAATGACGCGCCCTGTCCCCTGACTGCGTCGATCGCTTTACCGCGCAGACGACTGTCCAGCTCTTCTCCCGAGGTTACCGCCATGCAAAACACAATCAAGATTCCGACCATAGCGTGGGGCATCGCCGCGCTGATCTTCTTTCCGTTCTTTGTTCCGAATTCCTACAATATCAGCCTGTTCGGCATTCGTTTTCTCCCCGCTGCCTTCTTCGCCTATGTCGCCTATCGGACTTACAGGAGCGGGCTCGCGGCAGGCGCCGGCCCCGAAGAACGCGCCCTGGTCCGCCACCAAGCTTTCGCAGCCGTGGCCTTATCTCTGATCAGTGTGATCCTCGGTATCGGGTTTGGCCTGATCCGACCGCCAAACTTCAACTCTGTCATGCCATCGGTCGCCAGCATCGAGGGCAAGTACAGGGATCCGAACGGCAGCACGGTCGAGTTTCTTGGCGACGGCACTGCTGTCATCTTTATTCGAGGAACTCAAGCGATCTGGAAATGGAGCACCTATTCGGGCAATCGCCTGAAACTCGAGCCCGACCCCGGTATGATCGGCATTTCGTCCGCGATGTGTGACTACCAGCTCACCGGCTCCAGCTTGCGGGTCACCGGGTGCGAGTATGCGATGCAATTGACCCGGCTCTGAAGCATTTCCGAGCTCCTTTGTCGATCTGACCCAAACCATCGGAGAATCCCCATGACCATGCACAATGTTAGACTGGCCGCCCTTGCGTTCGCCGTCCTGGTGGCGGCGACCGGGGTCACCGCTGCTCACGCCCAGCCTCCAAAGTTGGGCGAAGCGGCCGCAACCTTGGCTATCACCGAATATGCCGAGACTAACTGCCCAGGCCTCGCCGTGGACCATGCCAAGCTTGCAGCTTATTTCGCCGCCGGCGGATTCACCGCCGATCAACTTAAGAAAGAAGGGAAATACCGGCATGTAAGGGATATCGACCTCCCTGGCGACGTCGCCAACAGGGGAGCCGCCGCAGTTTGCTACGACATTCAGGCATCCTGGTACGTGCCGAGCGATACCCTTCGCCACAAGATTGTTTTCAAACCATAAGTCCACATCTGCTGAGGAGAGATTTCATGAACAAAGCCATAGGCCTTGGCATTGTAGGCGCTCTGGTCGGGGCCGGCGTCGGGTTTCTGACGGAACCACAACCTGCATTGTCGATGCTGGCGACCGCTGACCCCGACGCCACCTATCAGTCAGCCATAGTGAGCCACATTGCAATTTATGCCGTGGTTGGGCTTGTCGCCGGCGCAGTCTTGGGGGCGCTAACGCTCCTGGCTGGGAAAGCCAGATGAGCCTTATCCGAGTGCGCCAGGAGCGGGAGTTGAATGGTTTTGACCCGCGATGAAGCCAGGGCAGCACTTCTGCGCCAGATAGACGGCTTGCCGGACAAGCAAGCCGCTATCGCTCACAAGCTGGTTCCGATCTTTGACGAGATCGAAGCCGCCGCGTCCTACGTGAACGATGTGAACACGCTCATGGCCGCCCTCCAGTTCGTGGAATACATGGCGACTGGTGTGCGGCCGAGGTCAGATACGGTGCAATAGGGTTGCCATGGGTTTCAGGCATGTAGTGGCGTTCAACGCGGTGACTGGCACCTTCCTGCCGACGCAAGCCAGCGCCCAGGAAGAGCCTTCTCAACCTATCCCAAGCCAGCGATTCAAGCTCGGCCAAAGCGACGGCTGCTTTCGCTACATTGGCGACGCCGTCGAGTTTATCGGCCGCTTCAAGGCCGGGAGCTATGTCGGCGTATCGATGATCACCGTCGGCCGGGACGGCTTGCCGACACCGGCCGCCGATGAGGACCGGTCACCGGCAATGGACCTGCCGGAGTGGAAAAGCGCCTCCCCCTATTTCTGGTTCGGCCCGGCGCCCAGCAGCCGTGACTACTCCATCACGTTCTCGCCTCGTGCCGCATGGGGCAGTTCCGCAATCGTCACGATCTGCGGCCGCCAGTCACCGCCGGAAAGCTGACACAGCCTTCCTCCCGTCTCGCTAAAACAAGCGGCAGCTTTGTGACGGCCCTTCCCGTCGCTGTCGAGCGACGCGTGCCCTCAAAATGCGCACTGAGGCGAACAGCGTTTCCCTTGGGTGGCAAAGAACAGCATCCGATACTTTATCGTCTATATAATTGATAGACATAGTAAACAGCGTAAGTAGGAGCCATTACCAAGATTGGAGCGAGACGATGATGTTAGCTGTGGAGAGATTTTCGAGAAGGAGGTTGGGCGCCCTCGTGACCGCTTTGGCGCTCGCTTTGATCGCTTCATCCGCCCCGTTCGGGGCCAAGGCGGGTAGTCCGGACGCGGGTAAGGCTGCCGACCACAATCCCCGACGGCACGGTGCTTCGCATCGGCGATCCCGAGACGCAAAGGGCGCTGGAACTCTCGGGCCTGATCGACCAACTGCCGTTTAAGGTCGAATGGGCCAATATCAGCGGCGGTCCACAGACAATCGAAGCTTTTCGCGCCAAGGCGCTGGACGTCGGATCGGTCGCCGACATTCCGCCCATCCACGCGACCTGGACGGGGCTCAAGGTCAAGATTATTGCCGCGAAGTTCCGCAAGGATCCGGTTGCGCACCCGATTTATCAACTCGGCATTGCCCCGGGCGTCGAGGTCAAAACGCTCGCGGACTTGCGCGGCAAACGGATTGCGTTCAGCCCCGGCCAGGCGCAAGGCGCATTGGTGTTGAGGGTCCTGCAGGCCGCCGGGCTCAAAAAGGAGGATGTCAATCTCATCGAACTGCCCAGCAAAGGCGACGCCTATCCGGTGGCGCTTGCCGGCAAGCAGGTCGATGTCGCGCCGATCTGGGGCGTCCTCATCAAGCACTATCTGCACCAGTATGGTGCTGACGGCGCCACCACCATCCCGCATGGCTTGCGCGACGATCCAGAGCATCTCTATGCGCCACAGGCGGTGCTTGACGATCCGGCCAAGGCTGCCGCTCTCGGCGAATATGTGCGCTACTGGGCACTTGCGACCCGATGGGTGCAGGAACATCCCAAAGAGTGGATCGAGGGCTACTACGTCGCCACCCAGGGCCTCAACGCAGAAGATGGCCAGTATCTCGTCGACGCCGACGGACAGTTCGACATCCCGTCCGACTGGAACGATGTGATCGCGCGCCAGCAGGCGACGATCGATCTGCTGGCCAAAGAACTGAACAGGCCCACGATCAAGGCCGAAGATCTTTTCGACAGGCGCTTCGAAAAGATTGCCACAAATGCGCTGAACGCGTCCTGACCCCGCTTTCAAGACTGGACGAAGCAGATGAACGCATTCTCCAATACCGCTGCCGTTGCCGCCAACATTGGCTATGCATCTGATGAGAGGGCGTTGATCCCGCCCGCCGTAAAGCCCTGCAAGACCAGGACGAGGCGCCGCCTGGCGCTTGGGCGAGCGATCCCGTTTGGCGCGCTGATTGGGCCCGCACTTCTTCTCGTGATCTGGTCCCTTGGCAGTGTCGCTGGCCTGATCGATCCAAGAACGCTGCCGGCGCCTTGGTCGGTTGTCGGCACGGCCATCGATCTCATCGCCGAAGGCAAGCTTCAGGATCATCTGATGACGTCTGCCTGGCGGGCGGCACAGGGCCTGGTGTTCGGAGTCCTGATCGGGACCGTGCTTGCCCTGGTTTCAGGGTTGTCCCGACTTGGCGAGGCGATCATCGACGGCCCGGTTCAGATCAAGCGGGCGATACCGACGCTCGCCCTGATCCCGCTGCTGATGCTGTGGTTCGGCATTGGCGAGGGCATGAAGGTGACGGCCATCGCGTTGGCTGTGCTGATCCCGATCTATATCCAGACCCATAACAGCTTGCGCAGCATCGACAACCGTTATGTCGAACTGGCCCACACCTTGCGGATGGGCTACGGCGAATTCATCCGGCAGGTCATCCTGCCGGGCGCCCTTCCCGGCTTCTTCCTCGGCCTGCGTTTGGCGGTAACCTACGCCTGGCTGTCTCTGGTGGTGGTCGAGCAGGTCAATGCCACCAGCGGCATCGGCTATATGATCGATCTGGCGCGCAACTACGGCCAGACCGACATTATCATCGTCGGCCTCGTCGTCTACGCCTTGCTCGGTCTCGGCTGCGACGGCATCGTTCGGTTCTTCCAGGAAAGGTCGCTGTCATGGCGTCGCACCTTGGCGGATTGAGCGGTGCGCCCGTGGTGCGGGTCGAGAACCTCGTAAGGAGTTTCGGGCCGCGAACCATCCTCGACGGCCTCAGTCTCGACATCGAAAAGGGCGAGTTCGTTGCCCTTCTCGGCCGCAACGGCTCGGGCAAGAGTACATTGTTGCGCGCGCTCGCCGATCTCGATGACAAAGTCTCTGGCTCTGGCCGCCTCGATACGCCCGACAAGAAATCGGTGGTGTTCCAGGATGCCCGACTGCTGCCGTGGAAACGCGTGCTGGAGAATGTGGTTCTTGGCCTCGATCTGCCTGATGCCGCCGCACGCGGGCGGACGGCTCTCGAAGAGGTTGGCTTGAGCGGGCGCGAGACCGCATGGCCGGTCGAGCTCTCTGGTGGCGAGCAGCAGCGCGTGGCATTGGCGCGCTCGCTGGTTCGTGATCCTGACCTGCTGCTGGCGGACGAGCCGTTCGGCGCACTCGACGCGCTGACCCGCCTGCGCATGCACGATCTGCTGCGCCAGCTCTGCGCCCGTCACCAGCCCGCCGTCCTGCTGGTCACTCATGATGTGGACGAAGCCGTGACGCTGGCGGACCGGGTTTTGGTGCTCGACAATGGCGCGATCGCCGCCGACATCGCAATCGATATCCCCAGGCCACGCGATCATGGCCATCGCCGGTTCGGCGAGATCCGCTCCGAACTTCTGCGTCATCTCGGCGTCGAGACGAGGCCCGTGCTGCCCGTCTAAGCGACCGAAGACTTGTCGCTCAGCGTTACCCCCCAGGAGGCCCCACATATGCCCACTGCATCACGACAGTTGAACCTCAACCTTTTCATCTATCCTGGCGGTCATCATGAAGCCGGCTGGCGCTACAAGGATTCCGCCCCTGAGAGAGCGCTGGATATCGCCTATTATCAGGAACTGGCGAAAAAGGCCGAGGCGAGCAAGTTCGACGCGCTGTTCTTTGCCGATGGACCCGCGCTCGCCGACAACATCCGCTACGCAAGTCGCTTCAGGCTGGAGCCGCTGACATGGATTTCGGCGCTCGCGGCCGTGACGAAAAGCATCGGCTTCATCGCGACCGCCTCGACCACCTACAACGAACCCTACAACCTGGCCAGGCTGTTTGCTTCTGTCGATCATCTGAGCGGCGGGCGCGCCGGTTGGAACATCGTCACCACCGGCGATGCGTCGGCAGCGTTGAATTTCGGCTTTGACCGACATCCAACCCACGCCGACCGCTACGAACGCGCCGGTGAGTTCGTCGATGTGGTGACGAAGCTCTGGGACAGCTGGGAGGACGACGCGCTGGTCTCGGACCGGGCGTCCGGCATTTTTGCCGACACCGACAAGATCCACGCAATCAACCACATCGGCAAATATCATCGGGTGAAGGGCCCGCTCACGCTTCCGCGCTCGCCGCAGGGGCGCCCGGTCTACGTCCAGGCCGGTTCTTCGGAAGACGGACGGTCGTTCGCAAGCCGCTATGCCGAGGCGATCTTCACAGCCCATCAGACACTCGGCAACGCGCAGGAATTTTATGCTGACATCAAGGCGCGCGTGAAGTCGGTTGGCCGCAACCCTGACCACGTCAAGGTCCTGCCCGGCATCAGCCCGTTTATCGGTTCAACCGAGGCGGAAGCCCGCGCTCTGCAAGACGAGTTCAACGAGCTGACGCAGCCGGAATATTCGCTTGACCAGCTACGCCGCATCGTCGACGCCGACCTTTCCGACTACAATCTGGACGGGCCATTTCCGCGCGAGCTCATCAGCGTCGAGGGCGAGCGCGGGGCGAGCAGCCGCTTCCACGTCGTACTCGACATCATCGAGCGCGAGAATCCTACCATCCGCCAGTTGCTGCACCGCCTCGCCGGCGCGCGCGGGCACTGGGTCCAGGCCGGGACGCCCGAACAGATCGCCGACAACATTCAGGAATGGTTCGACAATGGTGCCGCGGACGGCTTCAATGTCATGCCGCCCTATCTGCAGGGCGGTTTCGACGTGTTCGCCGATGAGGTGGTGCCGATCTTGCGGCGGCGCGGACTTTTCCGGCACGATTATGATGGGCCAACGCTGAGGGACCATTTCGGTCTGCCGCGCCCTGACAATACGTTCAGCCAACCGCAAAAGGCGAGCGCCTGACCTATTTTCACAGCAGGAAAGAGCGCGTGGCGGGTAAGGCCGATAAATGACCAGCTTTCAAGACCCAATGGACGGAATTTCCCAGGAGGCCTTGGCCGGATTGGTGGCCCAGGCGGTACAACAGGCATTGATGCAGCACGGCGTCTTGCTGGACACAGAAGCGCTGGTTTTCACCGGCATGATCGCCGGGAGCGTTGCCGCCGCCCTTCCCTTCCTGTCACACGCACAGCGGCTTGCGATCGGCTCTTTCGGAGGTGACTTGCCCGCGCTCACCTCCGAGTTCTTCGGCAAGATTGCGAAACGGATCTCCCGCTACGATTCGGTTGCGTCTGATTGCGCCTGTGAAGGCACCGCACCGACAGATGGGATGCCTGTATCCAGACACATTGCCGATCGCGCCTCCGACCTCCAGGCAGTGCTCATCGAAGACTGGGCCGGAGAGGTTGCCGGGTCGACCTATCTGGAGGAGAAATTCCGCATCCCTCGCTCGACGCTGCATCGCTGGAAGCGGCGGGGCGAAGTCGTGGCGCTGCGCAAGGGCGGTCGCAAACACGTCTTCCCGCTCGCCCAGTTCGTCGACGGCAGGCCAGCCATGGGCATAAGGGAGGTGTTGGCGGCGATTAGCAATCCGAGACTGGCCTGGTTTTGGTTGACCCGGCCCTGTACAGAACTCGACGGCCGCATTCCCATCGAAATGCTCCGCGAGGACTTGATCGAGGACGTGGCGCGAATTGTACGCACCCTTTTCCAACCACACGTTCCGGCACCCGCCTCCACGTTTTCAACGGGGGCAAGACGCACCGGCACCGATCGCTCACTGGCCGACGTTGGCGCCATTTTCCAGATACCTTCCGACTTGGCATGTTCCAGAAATGGGCAGAAATAGCATTTTCTTCATTGGTAAATCTGCCCCTCGACAACCAGGGAAACGGATGCCCGAGCAATCCGTCAGCCTGAAGCCAGCCTGACCGGTTGGCTCTTCGGCTGCCGTGCCGAAAGCAGGGCGGCGAACTGGTCCACGGCCTGCTCGGCCCGCGCCAGGACCAGCGGGTCGACAAGCTTGCCGTCGGCAAAATCGCTGTCGCTGCCATAGACCGCGCTCGGCACCGTCAGCGCCGAGTAGAAACCGAACAGCGGGCGGAGCTGGTGCTCGACCACCAGCGCATGGCGCTGGCCGCCGCCCGTCGCGCCGATCAGGACCGGCCGGTCGACGAGCGCCAGCGGATCGATGAGGTCGAACAGATGCTTGAACAGGCCGGCATAGGAGCCGTTGTAGACCGGCGTCGTGACGATCAGCGCGTCGGCCTGTTCGACGGCGGCCACCACATTCAGCGCCTCCGGTGTCAACTCTTTTCGCATGAACGCAGCACCCAGACCACGGCCGGCATCGACGAGATCGAGGAAATTCACCGTGACCGACAATCTTTCGCGCAGCGCCTCGCCCAGATGATGCGCCAGCGTCCGTGATTTCGACGGCCTGTGGGTGTTGCCGGATAACACGACGATGTTCTGGCGCAGGCGTTCGACATGGAAATTCATGGGCTCTCTCATCTGTCCGAAGCGATTGAAATTCGGGCGGGGCCGCCGGCCCCGCCATCTCGTCGGGGGCTGTCAGGCGGCGCGCAGAGGCCGGGCCAGCGGGATCGGGGCGGCCGGCTCCGAACGCGGCACGCGGCCTTCGACCGGGTGGCTCGGATCGTTGAACCCATGCGTCGACGCATGACCGGCGGTAACAAGGCGGTCGACAAAGGCCTCGTCCTCGGCGGTCAGCCTGAAGTCCAGCGCCTTGGCATAGCTGTCCCACTGTTCCTCGGTCCGCGGGCCGGCGATCGCCGCCGTGATCAGCTGGTTGTTGAGCACCCAGGCCAGCGCGAAATCGGCGGCAGAGACACCGCGCGACTTTGCATGCGCCGCGATCTGCCTGGCGATCTCGATCGATTCCGGGCGCCACTCGGTCTCGGCGATGCGCTTGTCGCCACGGCCGGCCCGCGTGTCGGCGGCCGGCGCCTGGTTCGGCTCGTATTTCCCGGTCAGCACGCCGCGCGCCAGCGGGCTGTAGGAGACGACGCCGAGGCCATAATAGGCGGCTGCCGGCAGTTGCTCCGCTTCGGCGGTGCGGTTGACGATGTTGTAGAGGGGCTGGCTGGCCACCGGCCGGTCGATGCCGAGTTCATCGGCCAGATGCGCGACTTCGGCGATGCGCCAGCCACGGAAGTTCGACACGCCGAAATAGCGCAGCTTGCCCTGGCGGATCAGGTCGGCGATCGCCCGCACCGGCTCTTCCAGCGGCGCATCGAGGACCGCGCGGTGGAAATAGAACAGGTCGATATAGTCTGTCCCCAGCCGCCGCAGGCTGTTCTCGACCGTCTGAATCACCCATTTGCGCGAATGGCCGCCGAGATTAGGCCCCTTGTCATGCGAGTTGACGAATTTGGTCGCCACGACCCAGTGATCGCGCGTCGCCTTGATGCCGCGGCCGACGACTTCCTCGGACTTGCCGTTGTGGTAGACGTCGGCGGTGTCGATGAAGTTGATGCCTTGCTCGCGCGCCTTGTCGATGATGCGGTGTGCAACCGTCTCCTCGGTCGGGCCGCCAAACATCATCGTGCCGAGGCTGAGCTGGGAAACCTTCAGGGCGCTGCGGCCGAGATAGCGGTAGTCGGACATTGGTATGCTCCGTTGGACTTTCAGTTGAGGGTTGGTTCGGCGTAGTGGCAGGCGACGTGATGTCCCGGCGCAATCGCCCGGAACGCCGGCTCCTGCGACCGGCAGAGATCAGTCGCCAGCGGGCAGCGCGTGTGGAAGCGGCAGCCGCTTGGGATGTTCTGCGGGCTCGGCAGATCGCCATGGATGGGTGCTGCCTGACGCCGGCGTGCCGGGTCCGGCACCGCATCCATCAGCGCGCGCGTGTAGGGATGCTTTGGCGAGGTCCACAGCGTGGCGTTGTCGGCGCTTTCGACGATGCGGCCGAGATACATGACCAGCACCCGGTCGGCGAAATAGCGGACCACCGACAGGTCGTGCGAGATGAACAGGTAGGACAGGCCAAGCTGCCGCTTCATGTCGACCAAAAGGTTGAGGATCTGCGCCTGGATGGAGAGATCGAGCGCCGACACAGGTTCGTCGCAGACGACCAGTTCCGGATTGAGGATCAGCGCGCGGGCAATGCCGATGCGCTGGCGCTGACCGCCGGAAAATTCATGTGGGTAGCGGCCAAGCGAATCTCTTGGCAAACCGACACGCTCGATGATGTCCTCGACAACCTTGCGCCGCTCGGCCTTGTTGCCGATGCCATGGACTTTCAACGGCGACGTCAAAATATCGCCGATCGTGTGGCGTGGGTTGAGCGACGCGAACGGATCCTGGAAAATCATCTGGATGTTGCGCCGCGCCGCCTTCAGCCGGCGAGCGTCGAGCGCCGTGATGTCGGTGCCGTTGAACTCGATCTTGCCGCCCGTCGGATCGACCAGCCGCATGATGGTCTTGCCGAGTGTCGACTTTCCGCAACCGCTCTCGCCGACGAGACCAACCGTTTCGCCACGCCCGACCTCGAGGGAAACGCCGTCGACGGCGCGCAATGCACCACCCTGGGCATGAAAATGCGTGGAGAGGTCAGAGACCGAGAGCAGCGCCATGCGCAACCTCCGGAATGAAGCTGTAGGGGCAAGCGACCAACCGGTCTTCGCTGACTTCGACGAGATCGGGCACGAAATGGGCGCAGCTGTCGCGCGCCACCGCGCAGCGCGGTCGGAACGGACAGCCCTTCTCGCCGGCGGCAGAGACGATGCTGCCGGGAATCTCCGTCAGCCTGGCGTCGCGGTAATGGAGATTGGTCTTCAGCCGCGGCGACGCCGCCAGCAGGCCGCGCGTATAGGGGTGAAGCGGGGTTCTGAACAACGCGCCAGGCAGCGCCTGCTCGACCTTGCGGCCGGCATACATGACGACGACCTTGTCTGCCCACTGCGCGACGACGCCGAGATCGTGAGTGATAAGCACGACGGCCATCGACAGTTCGCGGCGCAGCGCGTCGAGCAGGTCGAGCACCTGCGCCTGGATGGTCACATCGAGCGCCGTCGTTGGTTCGTCGGCAATCAGCAGGCGCGGCCGGCAGGCAACGGCGATGGCAATCATGACGCGCTGGCGCATGCCGCCGGAAAGCTGGTGCGGATAGTCGTCGATGCGCCGCTGCGGATCGGGAATGCGCACCAGATTGAGAAGCTCGATGGCACGGTTCCGCGCGGCCTGGCCGCGGATGCCTTCGTGCAGCGTCAGCACCTCGGTGATCTGCCGGCCGATGGTCAGCACCGGATTGAGCGAGGTCATCGGCTCCTGGAAGATCATGGCGATCTCGCGTCCGCGCAAATTGCGCATCGCCTTCTGTTCGAGACCGAGCAGGTCCCTGCCGGCGAATTCGATCCTGCCATTGGGGATTTTCGCCGAGCGCGGCAGAAGCTGCATCAGGGCGAGTGCCGTCAGCGACTTGCCGGATCCCGATTCACCGACGATCGCCAGCGTCTCGCCTTCGCCCACCTCGAAGCTCAGCCGGCTGACCGGCTCGGTGGTTGGAAAACGAACCGTCAGATTGTCGACCCTGAGCAAGGCAGCCATCTTTAGCGCTCCTGTGAGAAGCGCGGATTGAGTGCGTCGTTGAGGCCGTCGCCGATCAGGTTCAACGCCAGCACGGTGAAGACGATCGCAAGTCCTGGCAGTGCGGTCAGATACCAGGCGGTGCGGATCAGCTCCCTGCCCGCTCCAATCATCGAGCCCCAGCTGACGACGTTGGGATCGCCGAGGCCCATGAAGGACAGCGCCGATTCCATCAGGATCGCGGTCGCCACCATCACCGACGAGGTCACGATCAAAGGTGGCAGCGCGTTGGGCAGGATTTCGCGAAAGATGATGCGGGCATGGCCATAGCCGAGGCTGCGGGCGGCTATGACGAAATCCTTCTCGCGGATGGCGCGGAATTCGGCGCGTGTCAGCCGCGCCACCGTTGGCCAGGTGATGACGGCAATCGCTACGGTCACGACAAGCGCGGTCGGCTGCGCGATCGCCACCATGACGACCAGAAGCACGAAGCTCGGTATGGTCTGAAAGATCTCGATCAGGCGCACCAGCAGATCGTCGACCCAGCCACCGAAATAACCGGCGGTGGCACCGACAAGGATGCCGAAGCTCAGACCGAGCGCCGTCGCCACCAGGCCGACGAACAGCGAAATCCGCGCGCCGTGCAGAATGCCGGAAAGCACGTCACGGCCCATGGAATCGGTGCCCAGCGGAAAGGCCGGATTCTGGCCCGGCCAGAGGAAAGGCCGCGCTACCATCGACAGCGGATCGGCCGGATAGAGGACGGGCGCCAGCAGTGCGGCCAGCACGACCAGCGACAGGAACACCACGCCAAACATGGCGTTGGGATTGCGCAGGAAAATCTTCAGCGCGCGCCCAGCTGCGGCAACCGGCACCGACGCCGCCGAAGCGGAGCGTGCGTCGGGCGCGTGCAGATTGCTCCAGCTTTTTGCCTCGGGTTCTGGCGGCGCCGCAAGCTCGCGGGCCTCAGCATAGGCGCGGCGGGAGCGGGCGTCGCCGGCGGCGAAATCGGTGGAAGCCATCAGCGTACTCCGATGCGGGGATCGAGCCAGGCGTGCAGAAGGTCAACGGTCGCGTTGGCGATGATGACCAGCAGCGACGACAGCAGAAGGATGCCAAGCAGCACGGTGAAATCGCGGCCCATTACGGCCTCGAAGGCGAGACGCCCGAGGCCTGGCCAGGAATAGACGGTCTCGACAACCACGGCGCCACCGAGCATGCCGCCGACGTGCATGCCGGCCATGGTGGTGATAGGGATCAGCGCGTTGCGCAGAACGTGGCGGATGGTGATGATAGTCGGCGACAGGCCCTTGGCGGCGGCCGTGCGCACATAGTCCTGTGACTGGACTTCCAGCATCGCCGCCCGGGTCAGCCGCGCATAGATTGCCACGTAGAACAGCGCTAGCGACAACGCCGGCAAGATCATGTAGCGCGCCTTGTCCCAGAAGCCGGCAAGGCCAGTCAGGTTGCTGCCGATGGTTCCCGAACCGCCGCTCGGCAGCCAGCCGAGCTTGACCGAGAACAGCACGATCAGCATCAAACCGATCCAGAAGCCCGGGATGGAATAAAACAGCAGCGAAAGCACCGACAGCAGGCGATCCGGCAGCCGACCGGAAAACGCCGCCATCAGCGAACCGAGCACGAGGCCGAGTGCGATCGCAATGCTCAGCGCCACCGCCATCAGCAGCAGCGTACCCGGCAGCCGCTGGCCGATCAGATCGGCGACCGGCATGCCGTAACGCGGCGAAAAGCCGAGGCTGAAATGCGCCAGATTGTAGAGATAGTTGAACAGCTGGACGAGCAGCGGATTGTCGAGGCCAAAGCGTTCGCGCAGCGCCGCCATCGTCTCTACCGTGGCAGAACCGGCCTCGCCGGCCATGACGTCGGCGGCATCGCCGGGCGCGAGCTGCAGCAGAAAGAAGTTCAGGATCACGATGCCCAGCACGGTTGGCACCGCCTGGATCGCGGTGCGTCGAAACGTTCTGCCAATGCGCGTCAGGGTCGACATCGTTTTCGCTATCCCGGCTGTGGCTGACGTTACCGGCTTGCTGTTTCGCGGAGAGCTCCGTGCTTTTTAGTTGACAAGATTTATAGACGTTGTCAAATCTGAATTCAGAAATTTCATCCTGCAAATGGCAATTTTGCAGAATGGAATTTTATTTCATGCTACGAAATTAGCCGTTCGAAGCATGAAATCTTAAGCATGAGGGCGGGTCGGCCAAATCTTTTCGCAAACAGGCCTGCTCTTGGAACGACGGATTTTTCACCCGGCGGCTGACGACCGGCTGATCGGGGCGGGTAGCAAAAAAGGACTAGGCGCGATGTCTCATTTCCTCATTCCGAACCGCCGCAGGTTCCTCGGCATCTCGGCAGCCGCGCTCGGAGCGACCCTATTGCCGGTATCGCGCCGGGCCTACGCCGCCGAGCCGAAGCAGGGCGGTACGGCGACATTTTTGCTGTCGGCCGAGCCACCGGTGCTGACGACCATCGCGCATACGGCGTTCAATTCCGTCTACGTCTCGGCCAAGACCACAGAGGGTCTGCTGACCTACGATTTCGATCTCACGCCGCGCCCGTCGCTGGCAAAACAATGGTCGGTCAGCGATGACGGCCTGCACTACACTTTCAAGCTGCGCGAAGGCGTGAAGTGGCATGACGGCCAGTCATTCACCGCCGCTGATGTCGCCTACTCGATCGCCACGATCAAGGAGGTTCATCCGCGCGGCCGCAACACCTTCCTCAACCTTGTCGACATCCAGACACCGGACCCGCTGACCGTGGCGCTGGTGCTGTCGAAGCCGGCGCCCTACCTGATCACGGCGCTGGCCGCGGCCGAAACGCCGATCGTGCCGCAACACCTTTATGACGGCAGCAAGGCTGCCGAAAACCCGGTCAACACGGCACCCGTCGGCACCGGCCCCTTCGTCTTCAAGGAATGGGTGCGCGGCAGCCACATCGTCTACGAACGCAATCCCGATTATTGGGACGCGCCGCGGCCCTATCTCGACCGGCTGATCGTCCGCTTCATCCCCGACGCCTCCGCGCGCGCTTTGGCGCTGGAGACCGGCGAGATCGATCTGGCGCCGGCAACGCCGATTCCGTACAGCGACTTGCAGCGCTTCGAAACGCTGCCGCATATCGGTTTCGAGAAGCAGGGCTACCAGTATTCCAACGGCATCAGCCGGGTCGAGTTCAACCTGGAAAAACCCTATTTCCAGGATGTTCGCGTCCGCCGCGCTTTCGCCCATGTCATCGACCGCGACATTATCCGCGACACGATCAACTATGGTTATGGCGCAAGCATTCCCGGCCCGATCAACCCCAATCTGAAGAAGTGGTTCGTCGCGGACCTGAAGACCTATCCGGTCGACATTGCCGCCGCCGAGAAACTGCTCGACGAGGCAGGCTTGCCACGCGACGCCGACGGCACCCGGCTCAAGCTTGTCCACGATTATGTGCCGAGCGGTGAGACCTACAAGCGCGGCGCCGACTACATCAAGCAGGCGCTGTCGGCGGTCGGGATCGCGGTCACCGTGCGCAGCCAAGATTTCGCCACCTACACCAAACGCATCTACACCGATCGCGATTTCGACTTCACCTTCAACGGCATGAGCAATCTGTTCGACCCGACGGTCGGCGTGCAGCGCCTCTACTGGTCGAAGAATTTCAAGCCGGGCGTGCCGTTCTCCAACGGTTCGAAATACAGCAATGCCAAGGTCGATGAACTGCTTGAGGCGGCCGCCGTCGAGGTCGACCACGAAAAGCGCTTCGAACAATGGGCCGCGATCCAGCAGATCCTGGTCGAGGACCTGCCCGACATCGGCATCGTCAGCCAGCCGGAAATCACCCTCTACAACAAGCGCGTCGCCGACCACACGGTGGGCGCCGAGGGCAATGCCGGCTCCCTTGCAACAGCCCATATCGTCGCCTGATCCGCCAACCCATGCGCGGTCCTTCGCGCAGGGTTCTTTCCCCTCCCCGAGAGATCCCAAAATGACGCTCGCCCACAAGCCTGGTTCCATCGTCGGCACACCCTTCTTCAAGGCGCCGACCGACTATCCGGACAGCCCGCTGTCGAAAGCGCTTCAGCAGCCGGTGCTGCTCGGGCTCTTCCTGCCGATCCAGGCCGGCGGCTGGACCAACTCGACCCTGCCGCGCTCGACCGACTGGCGCTTCGACTACAATCGCGACCTGACGCTCAAGGCCGAGGAGCTTGGCTTCGACCTCGTCTTCGCGCTCAGCCAATGGCTGCCCAAGGGCGGCTATGGCGGCGTTTTCAACGGCCAGGCGCTGGACAGTTTCGTGTCCGTGGCGGCGATGGCCGCAATCACCAAGAAGATCATGCTGATCTCGACCATGCATGTTCTCTACGGCCCGTGGCATCCGCTGCATCTGGCGAAATTCGGCGCCACGCTCGACCATATCTCCGGCGGCCGCTGGGGCATCAACGTGGTCACCGGCCATCGCGCGGTAGAACACGAGATGTTCGGCTGGAACCGCATCGAGCATGACCGCCGCTATGAACTCGCGGCCGAGTTCGTCGAGGTGCTGCAGCGGCTGTGGCAGGACGACGAGAATTTCTCCTTCTCCGGAGAATCGAGCTGGAAGCTCAATGGCGGCTTTGTCACGCCGAAGCCGAATTACGGCAGGCCGATCCTGGTCAACGCCACCGGTTCCGATGCCGGCATTTCTTTTGCCGGCCGTTACTCCGACATCGTCTTCGTCACCAGCCCGGCCGGCTCCGACATCGCCAGCGCGCTGGAGGCATTGCCGGCGCATACCAAGAAGGTGAAGGACGCAGCCCTCGGTGTCGGCCGCACCGTGCGCACGCTGCTCAATCCGCTGGTCATCAGCCGACCGACGGAAAAAGAAGCCTGGGCGGTCGCCGATGAGATCGTCGCTCATGCCGACAGCCGCACACCGAAAGGCTTCCAGACCTTCAACAGCGACGCCCAGGCCTGGAAAGGCCGCGAAGGCCGCGACGATCCTTACGCCAAGGTCGGCGGCAACATCTATCTCATCGGCACGCCCGAACAGATCGTCGACCAGTTCGTCAAGCTCAAGGACGCCGGCATAGACGGCCTGCAGCTGTCCTTCTTCGACTTCAAGCCCGACCTTGAATTCTTCGGCGAAAACATCCTGCCGCTGATGAAACAGGCCGGCCTGCGCAACGCCTGAGGAGCAACCATGACCACGACCGCGATCTCCGAAATCTGGTACACGCGCTGCCCGGTGCCGACGCCTGTCGGCCTTGCCGCGCAGCTCGGGCTTCTCGACGAAACCTTCCGCAAGGAGGGTATCGAACTGAAGTCGATCATCGATTCACCCAACCGCGATATCCGCCAGAGCCATTTCAACCACACGCTCGACTGGTCGTTCCGCCACGGCGGCAACGTGCCGCCGATCCGCGCGCGCTCCGAAGGGCGCAAGACGCGTCTCGTCGGTATCACCTGGACCGACGAGTTCCAGGCGATCATCACCTTGCCCGGTACCGGCATCAGGACAACGCAGGACCTGAAAGGCCGCCGCTTCGGCATCGCCCGGCGTCCCGAAGGCATTGTCGACTTCATGCGGGCGACGGCGCTGAAGGGACTGGTCTCGGCGCTCTCGCTCGAAGGGCTCAGCCATGCCGAGGTCGAGATCGTGGACATCGCGCTGGCCGACAGCGTGCTCGACAGCCAGGAAGGGCCATCGCTGTTCGGCCTCAAGCGCAAGCAGGCCTATGGCGAGGAGGTAGCCGCCCTGATCCGCGGCGAGGTCGACGCCATCTATGTCAAAGGTACGGCCGGCATCAATGTCGCCAATCTGATCGCCGCCATCCAGGTCGCCGAATTCGGCTTCCACCCCGACCCGAACATCCGCATCAATTCGGGTTCGCCGCGCGTTTTGACCGTCGACAATTTGCTGGCCGAAGAGCGCCCCGATCTGGTCGCGCGACTGATCGAGACGATCCTGCGCGCCAGCGCCTGGGCCGAGGCGCATCCAGACGAGACGCGCCGCTTCGTCGCCCGCGAATCCGGTGCCACCGAAGAACAGGTGCTGGCCGCCAATGGCCCGGATGTCCACAAACACCTCGGCCTCGGACTGCAGCCTGAGCTCGTCGCGGCGGTTTCCCACTACAAGGATTTCCTGCGTGACTGGGGTGTTCTCGCCAGCGATTTCGACGTCGAGGAATGGGTCGATCGCCGGCCGCTCGATCTGGTGAACATCCGCGCCGCCGCCTGAGTGAAAGCCAGCTTCATGACCTCGACGATCCCCGAGTTTCCGCAACTCCTCGACACGGTGGCGAGCCTTGCCGACGACTTCGCGCTGACCGCGGCGCACTACGACGCGACCGGGGAATTCCCCTTCGCCAATTTTGACCGGCTTCACCAGGCCGGGCTGCTTGGTCTCGTCACAGCGCGCGAGCATGGCGGTTTTGGCGGCGGGCTGACGGAAGCCCAGGCGGTGATCGCCGAGATCGGCCGTGGCGAACCGTCGACCGCGCTTGTCTTGGCCATGCACTACAACAGCCAGTATGCGCTGCGGAAATCCGGAAAATGGCCGCGCCATCTGGTGCAGCGGATTGTCGAGGCCGGCCGTCTCGGACCTGCCCTGATCAACGCCGCGCAGGCCGAGCCGCGGATCGGCTCGCCCGCCCATGGCAAGCCGCCCGAAACCATTGCCCGGCGCGACGGCAATGTCTGGCGGATATCCGGCCACAAGAACTACGTCACCGGCATTCCCATCCTGAAATGGCTGAACTTGCTGGCGCTCACCGACGAGCCGCAACCGCGCCTCGCCTCCTTCCTCGTGCCGACCAATGCGCCGGGATTGCGCGTCGAAAAGACATGGAACGCCGCCGGCATGCGGGCCACCGCCAGCGACGATGTCATTCTCGACAACGTCGCGGTGCCTATCGAAGACATCACCGAGGCGCAGCCGGCGTCCGAACCGCTGCGACGTGAAGAGGGTTCGACAGCGTTCTTCTTTTCGCTGATCGGCGCCGTCTACCACGGTGCGGCCCGCGCTGCCCGCGACCGCCTGGTCTCCTTCGTCACCACGCATGCGCCGGCGAGCCTCGGCGCGCCGCTGTCGACCGTGCCGCACATCCAGGCGGGGCTGGGGGAGATCGAGGTCAGGCTTGCGATCAGCACGCGGCTGTTGCGTTCGCTTGCCGAAGATGTCGATGCCGGCCGGCCGGTCGGCACCGACGGGATGACGGTCCGGCACGTCGTCATCGACAATGCCGTTGCCGTCACCTCGCTGGCGCTGGAGCTTGCCGGCAATCCCGGCCTCAACAGGGATTTCCAGCTCGAGCGTCACACACCGCGATGCGCTGACC
Organism: Mesorhizobium sp. 113-3-3; assembly: GCF_016756495.1. Taxonomy (NCBI): domain Bacteria; kingdom Pseudomonadati; phylum Pseudomonadota; class Alphaproteobacteria; order Hyphomicrobiales; family Phyllobacteriaceae; genus Mesorhizobium; species Mesorhizobium sp. 113-3-3. The sequence continues at coordinate 155,189 of NZ_AP023244.1, read as the reverse complement.
GCGCGCTCGCACGCGCCGCAGAACCACATGATCCGCACCATCGCCGCCAAGGCGGCGCTCAGCCGCCAGGCTGCCGGCCAAGTGTCCGAGAAGCCGGCTGTTGCCGTCGTCAGACCCAGGTTCGCGGCGGTCGGGTGAGCAACGTCATGGTATCCGACCATGTCGAAATCGCCATCATAGGCGCAGGTCCTGGCGGCCTGACATTGGCACAGGGCCTGAAGAAGAACGGCATCAGCGTCGCGGTTTTCGAGAAGGATCGCGCCCGCACCGACTATGTCCAGGGTTTCCGGCTGCGCATCCGCCAGCGCGGCATCGATTCGCTGATCGCCAATCTGCCGCCGGACCTCTACGCGGCTTTTGTCGCCACGCTCGGCCAGGCGCCGGACCGCAACATCCTGCTCGACGAGAATTTCGAGACCTTGGGCGAGGATGCCTGGGGCGGCGGCAATGCGCAGGGCGAGGCCGATGACACGCATATCGAAAAGTCGGTGAGCCGCATCACGCTGCGTCAGGTGCTGCTGTCCGGCCTCGACGGCGTCGTGCACTACGGCAAGGTCTTTTCACGCTATGAGGAGCAGCCGGACGGCTCGGTTACGGCGCATTTCGAGGACGGCTCGACAATTGATGCCGATGTTCTGGTCGGTGCCGACGGCGCCCGCTCGCGCGTGCGCCAACAGTTGGTGCCGCATGCGCGAAGCTTCGACACAGGTGTGCGGCGCCTCGCCGGCAAGATGACGCTGCACGCGGCAGCCCTTCACCAGATCTCGCCGCTGCTGCTCGACTACAATGCCGGCATCAGGCCGACGGAAGGTCACGGGCTGATGATCACCAGCCACCGGGTCAATGTCGAGGCCTATCGCAAATATGGGCTGATCGGGCTGGACGACGACACCCACAAGGACATTGCCGGTTTCCATTTCAACAACACCACCAGCTATGTCTGGTGGAACACCGCATACGAGAAGGACGAGCTGGCCACGGATGACGTGCTGGCAAAGCTCTCCGGCTCAGAGTTGCTCGACCTGCTGCTGTCCAAGATCGGCCACTGGCATCCGGAGATCCTCAATCTCATCCGCTACACAGATCCGTCGACGGTCGCCCTGCTTCACGTCCACAGCTCGGAGCCTGTCGAGCCATGGCCGACGAAACGGGTGACACTGCTTGGCGACGCCATCCATGCCATGACCTATTTCCGCGCGCTCGGCGGCAACACCGCAATCTATGACGCCGGGCTGCTGGTGCCGGAACTGGTGGCCGCCAAACGCGGGGGCAAACCGCTGCTCGAAGCCTTGTCGACCTATGAAGCGAAGATGCTGGAGCACGGCGCCGATGCGGTACGATCTTCGCTGACGGCGATGCAGAAGAATGTGCTCTCGGGCCGCCGCCGCCAAAAGGAAGCCGCCGAATAGCGGCTCCCTAAAATCGTCTGACAGTTCTCCTGCCTCTACGCCGCTTCCACCAGACTGGACGACTGGAAGTCATGCAGGAGGATGGCGATCTCGAAGCCGCGGCGCTGCAGCCAGTGCGCCGTCGTCGTCGCGCGGACGCCGAGCAGATCGTCGATCAGCACGACACGGGCGCCGCGCACGGCGATGGTGCGGTAGGCGACGCCGAGCAACTGCCCGCCCTCCGACGCGATCGAACCCGGAATATGCGCTTGGGCGAATTCCTCCGGCGTGCGCACGTCGAGCAGATAGGTCGTCCGCTTTTCGTCCTTCGCCCAGGCTGCGGCCGTCGCCGCATCGATGCGCGGAAAGCTGTCGCCTTCGGCAAGTTTTGCGATGTGCTCCTCCGCGAACCGCTTGGCGTCCTCGCTGGCCGGGCCATAGGCAGCGGTCCCGCCGGTTTCGAGCGCAAGACCGGCCTCGCGCCACGCCTTGGTGCCGTCATGCAGATAGGCGACCCTGTTGGGCACGCCGGCGTCGATCAGCGTCTGCGCGCCGATGATGGCGCGCGGCAGGCCGGCGCAGGAGACGACCACCTGCGTCTCCGGCGACGGCACCAGGTCGGCGAAGCGAAGAACCAGCTCTGCGCCCGGCAAGCTGATGGCGCCCGGCACATGATCCTTGTCGAATTCCGCCACCGTCCGGCTGTCGAGGACGACCGCATCGGCGCCCTGACGCCTGAGCGCCACGAGTTCTTCAGCGGTAATGACCGGCGTCCCCTTCTCGTCGCGGATCGCCAGCGAAAAATCGACGCCGGGCGTGTCGAAGGTCGGCAAGCCTTCCACACCGCCTTTCGTCCATTCCGGAATTCCACCCGCCAGCGCGAACAACTGGCTGCGGCCGCGCTCAGTCAGCCGTTCGACAAGTTGCTCGGCAACGCCGCTGCCATCATCGGCCAGCACGGTGCGCACCGCTTTGCGCGGTATGAAGCGGTCGATCTCCGCTTCGACCTGAGCCGCGGGCAGATTGGTGGCGAACAGCGGCGATGCGTATCCGACGGTCGCGCTGTCGCGGATGTCCAGCACCGCCAGTTCCTCGCCATCCGCCAGCCATTGGCGAAAAATCTTCGAATCGATCGCACTGTCGCTCATGATGCTTTCCTCTCCTGGTGTTCGGCAGCGCCACGGTCCGGACGCGCAAGGCCGAGATTCTCGCGCAACGTGCCGCCTTCATAGGCGGTCCGGAACAGGTGCCGCCGCTGCAGTTCCGGAATGACGAGGTCGACGAAATCGGTGAGGCCGGTCGGCAGGATCGGCGGCATGACGTTGAAGCCGTCCGCCACGCCGCCGGTGAACCACTCTTCCATCATGTCGGCGACATCCTTTGGCGTGCCGACGATCTGGAAATGGCCGCGTGCGCCGGCAACGGCGAGGTACAATTGCCGGATGGTCAGGTTCCGGCTCGCAGCCAATTCGGAAACGACTTTCAGGCGGCTCTTCACCGCATCGGAACTGCCGAGTTCCGGCAGCGGTCCGTCGGGTGGGTGGCCCGAAAGATCGACGCCGCCGAGCAATCCGGAAACCAGCGCCACGCCAACCACCGGATCGACCAGCCGCTGGATCGCGTCGAACTTGTCCTCGGCTTCCGCGCGCGTCGGCGCGACGACCGGGAAGACACCGGGCATGATCTTCAAGCTGTCGGCGGAGCGGCCGAAGGCGCCCAGCCGGCCCTTCAGCTCGCTGTAAAAACCGCGTGCCGATTCGATGGTCGGATGGGCGGTGAAAACCACCTCCGCGGTGCGCGCCGCCAGGTGCTGGCCGGCATCGGATGAACCGGCCTGGACGATGACGGGATGGCCCTGCGGCGGGCGAGCGACATTGAGCGGTCCCTTGACGCGGAAATGCCGGCCGACATGGCTCGGGGCATGAATGCCGTGCCGGTCGATGGCGATCCCCGAAGCCTTGTCGGCGACAAAAGCATCGTCGTCCCAGCTGTCCCACAGCTTCTGCGCCACGGCGACGAACTCCTCCGCGCGGTCGTAACGGTCGGCGTGAACGGGGTGCTGGTCGCGGCTGAAATTCGCCGCCGCCGGCGCATCGGCCGAGGTGACGACATTCCAGCCTGTCCTACCGCCACTCAGATGGTCGATCGAGGCAAACAGCCGCGCCAGATGGAAAGGCTCCCAATAGGTGGTCGACGCCGTGGCGACCAGCCCGATCCTCTGCGTGATGGTCGAGAGCGCCGACAACAGCGTCAGCGGCTCGAAATGCACGACATGGCCGGTGCGCTCGAACGTCTCGATCGGCTGCTCGCCATTGCGCGCGCTGAGGCTGTCGGCGAGGAAGACCATGTCGAAGAGACCGCGCTCGGCGGTACGCGCGGCGTGGGCATAGTGCTGAAAGCTCAGGCCCGGATTGGTGGGCACATCGGGATGGCGCCAGGCGGCGACATGATGGCCGGGTCCGCGGACAAAGGCGCCAAGCCTTATCTTTCGGTCTTCAGTCATCGGCGGCTCTCGGGTTCGTCGCGAAGGGCTTCCTATCTAGCGCTTGGGAACTCCGCTGCGCGAAAGAATGCCTTTCGCCGGCTGGCAATTATTGTTTTTTGACATCGCGGTACGGGAAAGCACGATGACCAGTACCGGGGCGATGGGCTAGAGCCACGCACCGCCGGCGTCGCAAAGGTCCTTGATGCTTCATACCCCCTCCCCGCGTTCGACCCCTCGTTCAATCATTATCATTGGCGGCGGCTTTGCCGGCGCGGTTACCGCGATCAAGCTGCTCGACCGTTCGACCGAGCCGTTGGCGATCGCCATCGTCGAGCGCCGGGCGGAGCTTGGTCGCGGCGTCGCCTACAGCACCGTCGATCCGCAACACCTCGTCAACGGCGCGGCGCGCATCTTCTCGCTGCATCCGGACGACCCCGATCACCTCGTCCGCTGGCTCGTGGCGAATGGGCCGCAGCACGGCTGGACGCCGCCCGAAGATGTCCCGGACTCCAGCCCGCCGCGCTGGCTGTTCGGCAGCTATGTCCAGTCCGAGCTGACGAGAGCGGTTCGAGAAGCGGACCCGCGTTCTTCGCTGCACCACATCAAGGCATCCGCCGTCGACATGCTGACCGGCCCGTCAGGCGTCTGCGTCGGTACCAGCGACGGCCAGCAATTGCTGGCGGACGAGGCCGTGCTGGCGACGGGGGTTTTTCAGAGCGAGCCGTCCGCCACGGAAGCACCTATCGTCAGCGATCCCCGCTATGTCGCAAATCCCTGGAATCCGGCGGCGCTCGACCGGCTCGCCGGCAGCAAGGAATTGCTGCTGATCGGCTCCAGCCTGAGCATGGTCGACGTCGTCGCCAGCTTGGAAGCGCGGGGCTTCAAAGGCAGCTATCGCGTCGTGTCGCGGCGGGGACAGATTGTCGAGCCTCGGCGCAACACGGAAGCGTGGCGCGATTTCCTCGCCGGGCGGGCGCTGCCTAAAACCACCAGGGCGCTTCTTGCTCTGGTGAAGGGGGAACGCCGGGCGATCGAGGCCACCGGGCTCGACTGGCAAGGGCTGCCGCTGACGATCCGGCCGTGGATCCTGGCATTGTGGCAAGGCGCCACCGACAAAGAACGCCTGAAATTCGCACGCCATCTGCGCGCCTTCTGGGACGTCACCGCGCATCGGGCGGCGCCGCCGAGCTTTGAGCGCGTAGCACTGGCGCAAAGCCAGGGTCGCTGGACGGGCGGAGCCGGACGGGTGCTGGCGCTGCATCCGGAAGCCGGCGGCATCGCCGCCGAGATCCGCTGGCGCGATAGCGGTGCAGTCGAACGATTGCATTTCGACGGTGTCGTCAATTGCCGCGGCCATCAGGAGCATGACTGGCGGCGGATCGCGGACCCGTTTGTCCGCAGCGTGCTCGAGAACGGCATCGTCAGGCCGCATGCGACCGGCTTCGGCATCGACGCCACGCATGACGGTCGGGTGATTTCCCGCGACGGCAAAACCCATGGCAATCTGTTTGCCATCGGCCATCCGCTGCGCGGCGTCGCCTGGGAATCGAGCTCCATCGGCGAACAGCTGGCGCAAGCCATCGCCCTGGCCGGCCTTCTGGTCGGCGCCAGCCCAAGGCTGCGTGCCCTAGCCTGAGACGGCACTCCCACAAACGACAGAAACGAAAAAGGGCCGCATCGGAATGCGGCCCTTTTTTCTTCTTGATCACCCGCAGGGTTCAGGCGTTCGGATCGATATAGGCGTCAGCGAAATTGGCCGACAGGCCTTCGGCGCCCGGCGCATAATTCTTGACGGTTTTGCGGGCGATGATGATGGTCGGCGGCGCGATCAGATTGATGATCGGCAGCTCGTCGGCGATGATCTCCTGGAACCTGAAGAACAGCTGCTTGCGCTTGGCCTCGTCGAGCTCCACGGAAGCGGCCTCCAGCAGTTGGTCGACCTCGGGGTTTTGGTAGTGTGCGCCGTTTGAGAACGGCAGTCCGATCTTGATGTTCTTCGACCAGTAGAGCCGTTGCGCGCCGGCGCTGGGGTCAAAAATGTTGCCGCAGGATTCCGTCGACAGGTCCCAGGTGCGGTCGGTGTAGATGGTTTTGACATAGGTGCCGAAGTCGAATTTCTGGATCTCGGCGTCGATACCGATCTTGGCCAGTGCCTGTTTGAGGAAGTCGGCATAGCCCCATGGGTTATAGGGGTTGTTGGTGAGCCTGAGCTTGAAGCGGATGCCGTCCGCGCCGCGCTTGAAGCCGGCTTCGTCGAGGAGTTTCTCCGACAGCGCCGTATCGACGGTCGCGGCTTTCACGTCGGGATCGAAATACTTCTTGTTGACGACGCTGATCGGCGTCGGCGACACCTGGCCATAGCCGTAAAACACGATGGCATTGATCGCATCGAGATCGATCGCATGCGCGATTGCCTGACGGACTTTCTTCTCCTTCAGGATCGGGTTTTCGAGGTTGATGATCAGCTGGTGCAGCGGGCCGCTATAGGCGAAGACCGTGCTGTCGACGACGAATTGCGGCAGCGCCTTGAACCGCTCCAGATCGGCGAAGGCCACCGGGTTGGGCCCGATGTCGACCTCGCCGGTCTCAAGTGCCGCGGCGCGCGCGCCGGGATCGGTGATGAAGCGGAAGATGATCCGGTCGAGATAGGGTTTGGGCGCATTCCAATAGGTCGGATTCTTCTCGACGATGATGTGGCTGCCCTTGACCCATTCCTTGAGCACGAACGGTCCGCTGCCGATGATCTGCTCGAAGGACGGATCGTCCGCCGGCTTCAGCTTCTCATAGATGTGCTTGGGCACGACCGGCGATTCCGTCGCCGCCAGCCCCGAGATCAGCGCGGCGGACGGCTTCGACAGTTTGATCTTCACCACATGCGGATCCGACGTGTCGATGTCGGTGACGTTCTGGAAGGTGATGCGCCCGCGCGGATGCGCTTCGCGCAGCCGCGAGATCGAAAAAGCCACGTCCTGCGATGTCAGGTCGTGGCCGTCGCTGAACTTCACCCCCTGGCGCAGCTTGAAGACATATTCGAGCCCGTCGTCGCTGATCGACCATTCGGTAGCCAGTTGCGGCCTTGGATTGAGGTTGTAGTCATAGGCGAGCAGGCCGTCGAATATCTTCGGGCCGATGGTCGCCGGTCCGCCGGCGCTGGTGTTGATGGAAACGATCTGATTGGGTTCGGGATAGTAGACGAAGTTGAGCGTGCCGCCGGCCACCGGCTTTGCGTCTTCGGCAAAGGCCCCGGCCGGAAGCGCGGTGCTCGCGCCGGCCAGCAGCAGGAACTGATTGAACACGCGTCGGTTGATGGTCATGGTCGCTACTCCGCGTTTGCGCGATTTCTCTTTCATGGATGAAGTTGGATCGGCGGTTTCACGCGCCGATCCCAATCGGAGGGACTTGCAGAACGCTTATGCGTTTGGCGCGAGCCAGATCTGCGCGAAGCTGTTGTTGATCCCTTGAGCGCCGGGCGCGAAATCCCGGACCTTCTTGTTGGCAACGATCTGCGCGCCGGCGGCGACGAGATCGACCGACACCACGTCGTCATGGATGATGTGCTGGAATTTGTACCAGAGCTCGCGCCGCTTGGTCTCGTCGGGCTCGATCGCTGCCGCTTCGAGGATCTGGTCGACCTCGGGGTTCGCATAGTGACTGGCATTGGAGAAGACGAGGCCGATCTTGAAGTTCTTCGACCAGTAGGCGCGCTGGACGCCGAGCGTCGGATCGAAGGTGTTGGACAGCGATTCCACGACGAGATCCCAGGCGCGATCGGTGTAGACGGTCTTCAGGAATGTCGATAGATCGAGCTTCAGGATCTCGGCATCGATGCCGACGGCCGCCAGCGACTGCTTGATGAAGTCGGCATAAGACGCCGGCAGGAACGCGTTGTAGGCGAGCCGCAACTTGAAACGCTTGCCGTCGGCGCCGCGCGGGTAACCGGCATCGTCGAGCAGTTTCTCCGCCAGTTTGGGGTCGGGCTCGCGCGCCTTGATGCTCGGGTCGTACCATTTGGGCAGAGCGGTGCTGATCGGGCTCGGCGAAACCTGCGCGTAACCATAGAGTGCGACGTCGACCAGCTTCTGCAGGTCGATGGCGTGCGCAATGGCCAGGCGCACGTCACGCTTGGTCAGGATTTCGTTTTCGTAGTTGAAGAACAGTTGCTGCTGCGGGCCGGAATAGGCGTAGGTGTTTGTGTCGACGACCAGAGCAGGGTTGCCTTCAGCCGCTCGATATCGGCCAGCGGCACGGGATTGGCGCCGATATCGATCTCCCCGGTTTCAAGCGCCGCCGAGCGCGCGGCCGGGTCGAGGATGACGTGCAGCACCACGCGGTCGAGATAAGGCCTTGGCGCATCCCAATAGTCCGGGTTGCGATCGAAGATCAGATGGCTGCCGGGCACCCATTCCTTGAGAACGAAGGGGCCGGTCCCGATCGTCTGTTCCAGCTTGGGCTGTTCCGCCGGCTTGAACGTTTCGTAGACATGCTTCGGCACGATCGGCGATTCCGAACTGCTCAGCGCCGTGATCAGATAGGGCGCCGGCTTTGAAAGCACGATGATGGCGGTGTGCGGATCGGGCGTCTCGACCGCCGTCACGTTCTGGTAGGTGATGCGGCCGCGCGGATGCGCCTCCTTCAGCCGGAGGATGGTGAAGGCAACGTCTTGCGAGGTGAAATCCTTGCCATCGTGCCATTTGACGCCCTTGCGCAGCTTGAAGGTGTAGCGCAGGCCGTCGTCGCTGATTGACCACTCCGTCGCCAGCAGCGGTTTTGGGCTGAGGTCATAGTCGAAGTCCAGCAAGCCTTCGTTGACCTTGGGGCCGATCGCCTGGCCGGTGCCCGACGAGGTGTTGATGGCGATCAGGGATGTAGGATCGGGATAGAAGGCCCAGTTGAGCGTGCCGCCCTGAACGGGTGTGCCTTCCGCGGCAAAGGAAAAACCGGGCAATGCGAAGCACGCACCGCCGAGCAGCAAGAGCTGGTTGAAATGACGACGATTGACAGACATGGTCTTGAGCTCCGGAAAACGGCTTCGATGGCATCCGGCGGCCGAACGCACTCCGGCGCCTCGACGCGATGATCCCTGCCGCGCCGCAAAACCGGAAGAATGATTTTCTATCGTCTGCCGAAAGCGCCGCTTCGCACGACCGTTTCATTCCAGGATCCGGCGAAGCTGATCGGCGCCCAAATCAGCGCTCCGATCTTATTTCTACAAGAACAGTAGACATTGCAATTTTTTAGATTTCCGTTCCCGCTGGCGCGACGTTGCGGCAAGCGAAATTTTCCGCCGGGCGCTTTGGCGCAAAGGCCGCCCTCGTCGCGCCTGGCCTGAACGTGTTGAATGCGCTCCATGGTCGATCTCATTCGCGCAAAACCGAGGAAGCTGCGACCGACGCTGGCGAGACTTCCGCCGCTGACGTCGCTCCGCGCTTTTGTCGCAACCGCCCGGCACCTGAGCTTTACGCGGGCGGCCGAAGAACTCCATGTGACGCCTGCCGCCATCGGCCAGCAGATCCGCCTGCTCGAGGATCACCTCGGTCAGGCGCTGTTCCAGCGAAACCGCGGCGAGCTTCTGCTGACCTCGGCCGGTCAGACGCTGATGCCCGGCCTCACCGAGGCTTTCGACGTCGTCGTCGAGTCGGTCGCGCGGATTTCCGGCGACGAGGAGGATGCACCGATCAAGGTGTCGGTGGCGCCCTCCTTCGCCAGCAAATGGCTGATACCGCGTCTCGACGCACTGCGCGATGCGGTACCCGGCCTCGAAGTGCTGGTCGATGCATCGACCAGGCTTGCCGACTTTGCCGGCGAAGACGTGGACTGCGTCATCCGCTACGGTTCAGGCGCCTATAGCGGCCTCGTTGCCGAACGGCTGTTTTCGGAAGCGGTTCTGCCTGTCTGCAGTCCGGAATTTGCCCGCACGCACGGCCTCTACCGCGGACCGGAAGGGCTGCGGGACGCGCCGATCCTGCATGAGGACGGACCGGAACGCGATCCAAGCTGCCCGGACTGGAAGGGCTGGCTGAGATCCAACGGCCTGTCTGGCCGTCTTGTCGAGGGCGGCATACGGCTCAGCCAGTCGTCCCTGGTGCTCGACGCCGCTGCTGCCGGCAAAGGCATCGGTCTCGGCAAATTCCGGCTGGCCGAGCCCGACCTTGCCACCGGGCGGCTGGTCAGTCCGTTTGGCTCACCGCAGCCGGTCGAGTTTTCCTATTATTTCGCAACGACACCGCACAAGGCCAAGCTCGCGACGGTCGAGCGCTTCCACGACTGGCTGAAAGCCGAGGCGCGGCGCCTTGGCGCGCTCGACTTCACGCCGCCGGCGGCGCTGCCGGCGCGCATTGCCATTGTCGCCGCCGAATAGCCTCGGTCTCGCAGACAAGCGAGGCTCGGCTATTTCAGCTTGAAGCCCATCCCCTTGAGCGCATCGCCCAGGCGATCACGGCCTTTCAGCGCTGCTGTGCTGCCGATGCGGTTCGAGATCAACTCGGTCCAGTCCATCACGGGCATCGCCTGCTCCTGCTGGAATGTACGAAGCGTCTGGTTGTAGGCTGCAAGATCGTCTGGATCGAGGTCCGACTGATAGCGCTCGCGATGCAGCACCACGGCTTGTGGCAGCCTGGGCTTGATGTCGGTCGCAGCCAGGAGATCGGGATAGCCGACGGTCAGCCCGAACACCGCCACGGTTTCCGGCGGCAGGCTAAGCTCGCGCGCCACCTCCTGCGGATGGTTGCGCATGGCGCCGATGTAGCAGGAGCCGAGCCCGAGCGCATCGATCGCCACCACGGCATTCTGCGCGGCAAGTGCGGCGTCGATCACGGCCAGCAGAAAACTCTCCTGATAGTCGAGCCCCTCGCCCGCCCGGCCGTTTGCCTCGGCAATGGCGCGCAGCCGCGACAGGTCGGCCAGCCAGACCAGCAGCAGCGGCGCCTGCTCGATATGGCGATTGATCGCCGCCAGTTCGGCAAGCCGCACCTTGCGCGCCGGATCCTCGACGGCGATGACGCTCCACGCCTGGAGATTGGACGAGGTCGGCGCCGACTGAGCGGCCGCTACGATCAGTTCGAGCGTCCCTTCGGGCAGAGGCCTGGCGAGATAGTTGCGGACCGAGCGATGCGAAAGGATCGCCTCGAGGGCTTCGATCCAGTTTCCTGTATGCGCGCTTTGCGGCGCTCGATAACGCCGCCGTAGCGCCGCTTCACCACGCAGGTCGGCGTCGGAAGGGCGGATGCTGAAGGCGGCCGGCTGTGACATCGGCTTAGACCCCATTGCGCAAAAGTGGAAGCAACTGATCGCCTTGCCGCTTGATCTCGGAAAGATAAGGCGTGTCCGAGAGTACGAAATGCGTGATGCCCAGATCCCGGTATTTGCTAAGCGAGCGGGCGACGTCGGCGGCCGAGCCGACCAGCCAGGTGGTGCCGGCGCCGCCGCCGCCATATTTGCCCGGCGCAGTATAGAGGTTGTCGTCCAGCACCTCGCCGCGCGCGTGCAGATCGAGCAGACGCTGCTGGCCCACAGCTACCGCCCGACCGTGATCGTTCCAGCCGGCGCCCTGGCCCTTGGCCATCTCCTCGACCTTCGCCTCGGCGTCCGCCCAGGCCTGCCCAGCAGTGTCGCGGACCAGCGTGGTGACTCGCAACCCGAATTCCAGAGGCGGGAGGTTTCGGTCGAGTTCCTTGCTCAAGGCTTTGAGCCGCTCGATCCGCTCCCGGACGCCGTCGAGCGGCTCGCCCCAGAAGAGCTGGACATCCGCCTCGCTGGCCGACACAAGCTCGGCCGCTTCCGACGCGCCGCCGAAGTAGAGCTTGGGATGGCGACGATCGCCACGGACAGGGATGCGGGGCATGACGGTAGACCCGGTGACCTGGAAGTGCTCACCGGCGAAGGTCACGTTCTCTTCGGTCCAAAGCCTGCGAACCAGCCGCATGAACTCTCTGGTGCGGGCATAGCGATGGTTCTGGTCGCCTTCGCTGTCGCCATAGGCAGCGAGATTGTCCTTGCCCGACACGATGTTGATACGCACGCGACCGGCGGTCAGTTGGTCGAGCGTGGCTACGGCGGATGCGAAGTGCGCCGGCCGCCAGTAACCGGGGCGGATCGCGATGAGCGGCTCGAAGGAAGTGGTCCGCGCGGCGAGCGAGGCGGCGACGGTAAACGTGTCGGGCCGACCCCAGCCGGTACCGATCAGCGCACCCTTCCAGCCGTGTTCCTCAAGCGCCTTCGCGTGGCTGGTCAGCGTCTCCAGGCTGTTGTGGTTCTCGACGGCCGGCTCGCCGCGGTGACCGGGATCGACCTGGTTCGGGATGTACCAAAGAAATTCGGTATCAGCGCTCATTATCGGAGCCTTTGGCCGGGCATGGAGGTCAATGGCAGGACCTTCCGCCCCGTTGTCTTTTGATGATCATTCAATGGGTTGACCCGAGCAGCCCTGGTGCCTTGCGCGGCCGTATTGCGAAACGGCTTTCGGGTCGGGCGAGCCCGAGATGATCGCGCAATGTGCGCCCCTCATATTCGCTACGGAACAGCCCCCGCCTGCGTAGGATCGGCACCACCGTATCGACAAAGACTTCGAGTCCCGTCGGCAGAACGTCCGGCATCAGGTTGAAGCCGTCGGCGGCGCCGGCAAGAAACCATTTTTCGATATCGTCGGCGATCTGCTCCGGCGTGCCGACAATGGTGCGGTGGCCGGTGCTGCCGTTCAGCGCCCGGATCAATTGCCGCACGGTGAAATCGTTGCTGCGGGCGAGCGCCAGCGTGGCCTTGAAGAAGGTGTGGCCGCCATTGGGCGGCAGCGGGATGACGTCAGGCAATTTCTCGTCGAGCTTCAGCCGCTCACGATCGATGCCAAGCACGCCGGACAGTCGCGTCAGGCTGTAGTCGAGCGGGATGCGGTCCCACAGCTCTTCCTGCCGCCGCTCCGCTTCCGCCTCGGTGCCGCCGATGATGGTGGCCAGGCCGGCGAGGTTGAGCGGCACGCCGCCGCTCCTGCCATAGGCGACGGCTCGCGCCTTCAATTCCCGCGCATAACCGAGCGCCTCCTCGAAGGATTGCGATGCGGAAAACACGGCTTCGGCGTGGCGGGTGGCGAGCTCCTTGCCGTCATCCGATCCACCGGCCTGGACAACCACCGGGTGGCCTTGCGGCGAACGCGGCACGTTGTGCGGCCCATGCACCGAAAAATGCGTGCCCTTGTGCTCGATGGGGTGAACCTTGGCGGCATCGACGAAGCGCCCGCTGGCGACGTCGCCGACGAAGGCATCGTCCTCCCAGCTGTCCCACAATGCCTTGACGATTTCGGTGAATTCCGCCGCCCGCTCGTAGCGCCGGCCATGATCGATCGCACCGGTGAGGCCGAAATTGCGGGCCGAGGCGGGATCGGCCGTGGTGACGATGTTCCAGCCGATGCGCCCACCGCTGACATGGTCGAGCGTCGCGAAACGACGGGCAATGTTGTACGGCTCGTTGAAGCTGGTCGATGCTGTGGCGATCAGGCCGATGCGCTCGGTCGCGGCGGCTACCGTCGCTAGCACGATGGTCGGCTCCAGCGATGTGATCGGCCGATAGTCGATGCGATCCGAGATTGCCGCCTGGTCGGCAAGGAACACGGCGTCGAGTTTGGCGCGCTCGGCGATCTTCGCCACCTGCACATAGTGTTCCACGGTGAAGGCAGCGTACGGGTCGACGCCGTCCATCCGCCATGCCGCCGGCGAGAAGCCGGCATGCAGGATGTTGACGTTGAGATGGAGCTGCCGGCCACTCATCGAAAGACGCCGGGCTCGGGATAGGCGCCGGTCAGATACCAGGTGCCGACGGTGCGGGTCTTGTATTCGGCCGGGTTGTGCAGCGTGTGAATGCGCGCATTGCGCCAGAAGCGGTCGAAGCCGTATTTGCGCACCGCAGAGCGCGCGCCCATCACCTCGAAGATTTCGGTGGTGACTTCGAGCGCGACATTGCCGGCCAGCACATTGGCGGCAGCGACGGCAACCGCCGCTTCGCCGCGCTCTTGCTCGGTCAACGCCTTGCCGCGCGCGATCGCATGATCGATCGCCGCCGCCGCGCGATCGGCCAGAACTGTCGCTGCCCGCGTCTTGACCCAGAGCTCGCCATACTGCCGCTTAATCCAGGGATCGTCGATATGGCGCTCGACGCCGGAATACATCCACGGCCGCGAACTGTTGAGCGTATAATCGCGCGCCGCCAGCAGCGCGCCTTGGGCGGTGCCGACGAAGACATTGAGCAGCACGCTTTGCTGCTGCAGCGGTCCGAGGGTGCGGATCGGCAGTGACGCATCGACCCAGCCGCGCACCAGTTCGCTGTCATGGATCCTGACGTCCTTGTAGGCGACCTTGCCGCTGCCGGTCTGCGTCTGGCCGATGCCGTCCCAGTCGTCGAGAATGGTGATGCCGTCACGGTCCGCGGGGATGGCCGCGAACTTCCTCTCGCCGCTGACCTCGTCTTCCCACGAGGTCGATAGATAGTCGGCGACATGCGAGCCGGAGGCAAAGGGTTTGAAGCCGTTGACGATCGTCCACTCGCCATCCTTGCGGCCGAACAGCGTCTTGGAAAAACTGTTGCCGGTGTTGCCCCAGAACCAGTCGCCGGCGGCCGAGCGCCGCAGCAGATCGGCCGAGCGCGGTTCGTCCGAATTGAGCCTGGCGGCGATCAGCGCGCTGAAATGGTAGCCGTAGATATGGCCGATCGAGCCATCGACCTTGGCGAACTCGCGGCCGATCTTCAGCGCCGTCGAATAAGGTTCGCCGGCGCCGCCCAATTCCTTGGGGATGACGATGGTGAGCAGGCCGCTTTCCTTGAGCAGACGGATCTGTTCGACGGGCCTGCCGCCAAGCTGGTCGCGCTCGACCGCATCGCGGGCAAAGATGTCGCGCAGCTCGACCGCCTTGGCGATCCATGGATTGGAGGTGTCGGGATCGAAGGTCATCGTGTCACCCATGCAGATGCGGGAAGCCGTGGCGCTCGGCCAGCAGCGCAAGAATGCGCCTGGTGTTATCGGCGAAGGCCTTGCCCTTGGCCGTCGGCAGATCGGCCGGCGGATCGCTGCCGATGATCAGCACCGGCAGCGACTGGTGCCGCTCGCCGAGCGCATCGATCACCTTGCCCCTCGGCCTTGCAAACGGGACGCGTTCGACATCCAGTCTGGCGGCGAGATCGGGAAAGGCAGCGAGCAGCCCTTCGACCTGGTTGCAAAAAGGACAGACGAAGGTCCGGCCCGGATGTTTTGGATCGGAGAAACCCGGCTGGATGAGAAAGAGCTTGTCGCGCGCCATGGTCGATCTATTCCGCAGCCGCAGCGGCATGCCGCGAAAACCGGTTTGCCGGCCGCTTCAGGCCGAGATTGTCGCGCAAGGTGCTGCCCTCATACTCCTGACGGAACAGGCCACGGCGGCGCAGTTCCGGCACCACAAGCTCGATGAAATCCTTCAAGCCACCGGGCATGATCGGCGCCATGATGTTGAAGCCGTCGGCCCCGTAGTTCTGGAACCGCTCTTCCATGGTGTCGGCGATCTGTTGCGGCGTGCCGACCACCTGCCAGTGGCCGCGGGCACCGGCGATGCGCAGATAGAGCTGCCGGATCGTCAGATCCTCGCGCCGTGCCAGATCGATCACCAGCGCCTGCCGGCTCTTGCCGGCATTGGTCTCCGGCAGGTCAGGCACCGGCCCGTCGAGCGGATAGGAACTAAGATCGAAGCCGCCGGCCAGCGCCGACACCAAACCGAGGCCGACTTCCGGCTGGATGAGGTCCTGCAGCTGTTCGAACTTTTCCTGCGCCTCGGCTTCGGTGCGGCCGACGACCGGAAAGATGCCGGGCAGGATTTTCAGATCATCCTGCGAGCGGCCGTATTTGCCGAGCCTGCCCTTGACGTCGGCATAGAAGGCGGTGGCTTCGTTGAGCGTGATCTGCGCCGCAAAGATCGCTTCCGCCGTGCGCGCCGCCAGCTCCTTGCCCGGGCCGGACGCGCCGGCCTGGACGACGACCGGATGGCCTTGCGGCGTGCGCGGCGTGTTCAGCGGACCGCGCACCTTGAAGTGCTGGCCCTTGTGGTTCAGCACATGCAGCTTGTCCTTGTCGAAATAGCGCCCGCTCTCCCTGTCGCGCGGGAAGGCGTCATCCTCCCAGCTGTCCCACAGGCCCAACACGACATCGGCGAATTCCTCGGCGCGATCGTAGCGGTGGCCGTGCTGGATATGCGTGTCGTGGCCGAAATTGAATGCCGCGTCCGTATCGGAAGAGGTAACCAGGTTCCAGCCTGCGCGCCCGCCGCTCAGATGGTCGAGCGATGCAAACTGGCGGGCGAGATTGTAGGGATCGGAATAGCTGGTCGAAGCGGTGGCGATCAGGCCGATGTTGGTGGTCACCGCCGACAGCGCCGACAGCAGCGTGATCGGCTCGAACGGATAGACGCCGCTATGCGCCTTGCGGCTGGCGGCCTCGAGATTGCTCAGCCGCGCCGCCACGCCATCGGCAAAGAAAATCGCGTCGAATTTGGCCGCTTCCGCCAGCCTCGCCAGTTCGACGTAGTCGCCGAGCCTGGTCCCCTCGCCCGCCGCCGGATGGCGCCAGGCCGCCACATGGTGACCGGTGAAGAGCAGAAACGCTCCAAGCTTGAGCTTGTCCTTGCGCCTGGCCATTTCCGCGCCTCCTCAGCGGTACAATCCGCCGACCGGGAATTCCCCGGTCAGCAACCAGGTGCCGATGGTGCGTTTCTTGTATTCGGCCGGATTGTGCAGCGTGTGCGTGCGCACGTTGCGCCAGAACCTGTCATAGCCATTAGCCTTGGTGGCCGAGCGGGCGCCCATCACCTCAAAAACCTCGCTCGACGCATCGAGGCCGATCTGCCCGGCATAGACATTGGCGGTGGCAAGGTCGATCGCCGTCTGCCCGCGCTGCTCCAGGGTCAAGGCCTCGCCTTGGCTGTACGCGGCGTCGAGGCTGCGCGCCGCTATATCGGCGAGTTCGGCCGCGGCCAGCGTTCGGATATAGAGGTCGCCATATTTGCGCTGCACGAACGGATCGTCGGTATGCTTTTCATAGCCGGAATAGACCCAGGGCCGCGATTGCGAGACCGTATAGTCGCGGCCCTCGCTCAGCGCTCCCTGCGCACTGCCGACAAACAAATTGAGCAGCACCGCCTGCTGGAACAGCGACGTCAGCGTCTGGAACGGCGTCAACGGCACGGCGGGCGAGCCGATCAGTTCGTCATCGCCGACATGCACGTCCTTGAACGTGACCTTGCCGCTGCCGGTCTGCCGCTGGCCGACACCATCCCAGTCATCCTCGATGACGATGCCTTCGCGATCCGCCGGGATCGCTGCCGCTAACCGGTCCTGGCCGTCCTCCCAGGCGACCTGGATATAGTCGGCGATGTGGGAACCGGAGGAGAACGGCCTGAAGCCGCTCAGGATCCAGCCCGTACCGTTGCGCCTGGCCGTTGACGTCTTCGACATGGCGTTGCCGGAATTGCCCCAGACCCAGTTCTCGCGGGCCGAGCGTGTCAGCAACCGGTCTTTCTGCGCCTGCGTGCCGCGAAACAGAACGCCGTTGAGCGGCAGATGATGATAGCCGTAGAGATGGGCGAGCGAGCCGTCGGTGCGGGCGAATTCGCGCACGACGCGAAGCACCGACAGCCAGGAAGCGCCCTTGCCGCCATAGCGCTTGGGAATCTGCGCCGATGGCAGGCCGCTTTCCTTCAGCAGCCGGATCTGTTCGAGCGGCCGTCCACCGGCCTTGTCGCGCGCCACCGCATCCCGATCGAAGATGTCGCGCAGGTCGACCGCCGTGGCGACGAAAGGGTCGGAGAGGTCAGGGCTGAAGGTCATCGGCGTTTGTCCATGGAATATCTATTCCGCCGCGATGGTCTGCGCCGGCCGCCAAACGGCAGAGGCATAGGCCTCCTCGCCGAACTCGGCCGGATGGCTGCCGGTGATGCGGTTCTCGTGGCTGTCGAGATCCGCAAGGAAGAGATCACGGCTGATGCGGGCAACAACGGCCGGCACGTCGCGCCTGATCGACGGCACATCGCCGATCGGCAGACCGAAACTGACGAAGCCGCCGGGATTGAAGACATGGATATTCCTCAGGAACGGCGCCTCCCCCGGCGCTTTCTCGAGGAACTCATGGCCGAGGCCGAGATAGGGATGGGCGCCGAAAAATTCGTCCAGTTCGCCTTCCGGCGGCGCGTATTGGTCACGCCACAGCCGGATCGAGGCGGCGAAATCGGCAAACTCAGGCTTGCGGGTCGGGTCGGCGAAGTAGCCGGTGCCGGCAATGACGAAGTCAAAGACAAATGTCTCGCCGGCGATATCGGTGACGACCTTGCCGTCTTCGACCTCCGCATGTGTCCAGGGGGCGCCGAGATGCAGGTGGAAATTCTTGTGCTGCACCACCCGTGCCACCGCATCGGGCGGTGGCGTTGAACCGGCATCGCGAAACCGCAGTGCCTGACGCCAGCGTACAGCATCGGGAAGGCGCGGATAATTGTCATAGGCTCCGGGATAGCCGCGCACGCGGTTGATCGGCACGCTGGCAATGCTGTTGCGGCGGGCGAACAAACGCACCGATTTTGCCCCAGCTTCGAGTGCCGTCGCGGCCCCATCGAATGCCGAAGCGGCCGATCCGACGACGGCGACCGCCTTGTCCTTGAGCGAGGCAAAATCGATTGCTGCCGAACTGTGCGCGACAAAGCCCTGAGGCAGAGCGGCCAGCACCGCAGGAATGGCTGCACCGCCGCTGCCGCCAAATCCATTGGCCAGAATGAGCTTGCGCGCCGTTTCGACCGATGGGGCGCCGCCGGCTTCGAGGTGGAGCCGAAAATGTCCGCCCGCCGGCTCGATACGCACGAGACGCGTGCCATAGCGAATGCCGATGCCGAGAAAGTCGCGATACCATTTCAGGTAACGCGCCCAATCCGTCCGCGCGATGCGATCGAAGCCGGCATAGGCTTCGGCACCATGGCGTGCTTCATACCAGGACTGGAAGCTCAAGCCTGGCAGGCCGAGTTCCGGCCCCGGCAGGCCCTTTGGCGTTCGCAGCCGGTTCATCCGCGCATGGGTAAGCCAGATACCGGCCTTGGTCTCATCCGGCGCCGCGTCGACGACCGCGACCTTGCCGATGCCGGCACGCCTCAGCGCGAAGGCGAAGGTCGCGCCCGTCTGCCCGCCACCGACGATGAAGACATTGTGGTCTATGCCCTCCCGATCCGGCACCCAGTTTTGCGGATCGGCACCGATCAGTCGAAGGGTTTCGCGGGCGTCGTGATCTGGATCGGACGGTGAAGCCATTTGGGTTCCAGCTGGAGTCGAGTGTCATCAAACTCCGCCCCGGTCGACTAACAGTCCAGAAATGTCTGCTTTGCTTGCCCGCTACTTTTTTTCACTTGCATCCCGGAGGGGCAACCTTTCGTACAGAAAATCAATATGTTAGCGGTCCGGCTTACCTAGCTGACCGATATGCCTGTTCGGCTCAGATATACAAGACATTGGCGCTCAAGGCGTGTGACGGACGCACGCGAACACTCTGTCCCTTCGCCAAAGCGCAGTCGCCCCATCGCTTGTGGCACAGCGCTGCCATGAACTTCATCGTTTTCACAAACGCCGAGGCATTGGCTGGCCTCAAGGGGGATACACCGTCTCAACGCGGATCCTCCTGCGGAGACGGGGTTCGTCCAACACTTATAAAGAATTACCTGACATTATCATCACGACGCTGCGTCTCCTCAGAGGGATTCCAATCGAATGCCTGCAGGATATTGGAACGCGGATTGGCGGGTCAACGTGCTGCACCTCCAGAACAATATTCTCGAAATGATCGCCATAGGCGAAACGCTCGAAGCGACGACGGACCGTCTTTGCCGCCGGATCGGGAAATTGTTGCCGGACGTCAGGTGTTCCGTTCTGGGCGTGGACAGCAACGGCTTGTTGCATCCCCTCCAAGGTTCCAGCCTCCCGAATGAATGTATGGCTCTTCTCGAAGGCCTGATGATCGGCCCCGCTGATGGCCTCCTGCGGCAGTGGGCCTATCTCGGAAAGGCCGTGGCTGCCAAGGACATCGCAACCGATACCCGCAAGTGGCGCCAATGCCCGTCAAACCACAACTGAACCCAAGAAAAAGCCCCTTGTGTTCTTTCATTGGAGACAAATATGCGCCTGCCATCCGCGTCACAGCTTATTCGCAAGGCTTTTGGTCGCACCGCGTCCGGGCAATCGCCGGCCGGCCTGGCTACCCGTTCGGACAGTCTTCCGGAGGAAACGAATTTCCGGATGCTCGCCGAAAACAGCGGCGACGTCATCATGCAACTCGGGCCGGACACGAAGGCACGCTACGTCTCACCGTCATGCACCCGACTTCTGGGTTGGCTGCCGGAGGAAATGGTGGGGCATGGTCCGGAGGCGTTCGTACCGCCGGAGCATCTTCAAAACATCGCTGCGGCAGCCGCGCTTTTGCTTGCCGGAGCAGATGAAGGCGAGCCGCTTGCGATCGAGATCCGGCGGAAGGATGGCAAAACTATCTGGGTGGAGAGCAAGGCGCGCATCGTCCGGGATCCGCTAACTGGCGTTCCAGGCGACTTCGTCCTGATCATGAGAGATATAACGGAACGCAAACGGCTCGAAGAACAACTCCGCTCGCTTGCGATGACGGACGGGCTGACCGGTCTGGGCAACCGTCGAGCCTTCGACGAGACCTTGGATAGGGAATGGCGACGCACCGTTCACAGCGCTGGACAGATGTCCCTGCTGTTGATCGATATCGATCGGTTCAAAGGCTTTAACGACAAATATGGCCATCAGGTTGGCGATGATTGTCTTCGTGCCGTCGCTGCCGCTATAAGAGACGTGCTTCATCGTCCTGGAGATATGGCGTTGCGATATGGCGGGGAAGAACTCGCCGTCATCTTGCCTAATACCGATGGCAAGGAAGCACTTGAAATAGCGGAACGGTTGAGGCTCGCAATCGAAAACCTCGGCCTGCCTCATGACGACAACCCGGAAGGCGGCGGACGCGTCACCGTCAGCATTGGTTCAGCGACCGCACTGTCACGATCGGGCGGGACGATTAGGATGCCGGAAGGCCTGCTTCTCGCCGCCGACACCGCCCTTTACAAGGCCAAGCACAACGGCCGAAACCGCGTCGAAGTTGCACTTCTCCTCGCATCGGAACGTCCCGACGCGGTCTGATCAAAGGACCGCTACAGCCTCGTGCACCGACTCAGCCAGAAGGTCCCGATTCTGGTTCGTCTTGACCACAAGGCATGGTTACGCCCGGCAGACCAGACTTCGGCCGGCCCACGACATGTGCCGGCTCGATTAAGCTAGCCTTTTTGCAATCATTATTGATAACAATTTTGCTCTCTTTTTTCTTGCGCTTGGAAAGGAGTTTCCCTTTGTAGCCGCGAACCCGGCTTAACTTTCCGCACGCAAGAACATCGGTCGTGGGGTAGCGTCATCGCTGGTCAAATGGGTATTGCCACCAGCCCAGCTGTTTTGGTCTATGCCGGCGGCTGTTAGGTTTTTCGCTTCCGATCTAATGGCGTTCCGAACGGCGCAGATATTTCTCCAGCCACAGGCTGTAACGCGAGCCGCCGAAGGACAGCACGAAATAGATCAGCGCGGCGAACAGATAGGCCTCGTCGTAGTAACCGAGCCACCGCGGATCGGTCGCCGACGATCGGGCCGCATTGAGCAGATCGAAAATGCCAATGACGGCGAGCAGCGATGTCGCCAGCAGGAAGCCGATTGCCAGATTGACCATGCCGGGAATGACCAGGCGCAGCGCCTGTGGCCGGACAATGAGCTGCATTGTCCGCCAGTAGCCGAGGCCAAGCGCCGTCGCGGCTTCGTGCTGGCCCGCCGGGATCGCCTGGAGGCCGGCGCGAATGACTTCGGCGACATAGGCTGACCAGAACAGCGTGATCATGATCATCGCCCTGACATTCTTGTCGATCAGTTGGCCATTGGGAATGGCCATTGGCAGGATGAGCATCGCCACATAGAGGATGGCCACCATCGGTGTGCCACGCATCAGTTCGATGAAGGCAATCGCAAGCGTGCGCAGGCCACCCATTCTGGAGCGCCGCGCCAGCGCCAGCAGGATCGCCAGCGGGGTCGCAAGGCCGAAACAGACCGACCACACGAACAGCGTCACCGCCAGTCCACCCCACTGGTTCGATGGGACGGTTGGAGGGATAAGCGTGCCGGACATCAGGATCCAGCTAGCGGCGATCACGACAATCCAGGCGACGAGCAATCCCTTGCGCCAGAATCGGGGTTGCGCGGTGATGACGAGCGACCCCAGCAACAGCACCATGACAATCAGTGGACGCCATTGCAGCCCCGGTGGGTAAAAGGCGAACAGGATGAAGCGGAATTTTGCCCCGACGAACGCCCAGCACGCGCCGGACGCCGCAGCGCAGTCGGCCGACGTTCCCGCCCATGTTGCGTCGAGGATGCCCCAGCGCAGCAGCGGCGGTACGATCCAGCCAAGCAACGCCACCGTGACCACCGTGATGACCGTGTTGAGCGGTGTGCTGAAAAGCCCGATCTTCAACGTCTGCAGCGTCGCCGACGATCGCCATGTTGGTGCCTCGAGAGTATCGGAAATGCTCATGACCGCACAGTTCCCCTGAGAGCGACACGCTTGTTGTAGACATTCATAGCCGCCGAGACTGACAGGTTGATGGCTAGGTAGATGGCGATCAGCAGCGTCAGCGCTTCCAGCGACTGACCGGTCGTGTTGGCTGTGGTGTTGACGATGCTGACAAGGTCGGGGTAGCCGATGGCGACGGCAAGGCTGGAATCCTTAATCAGGTCGAGATAGCTGGACGTCGTCAGCGGCGTGATGACACGCAGCGCCTGCGGCAGCACGATGAGGCGCATGATCTGGCCACCGTGCAGACCGAGCGCCCTCGACGCCTCCCATTGGCCGCGGTCAACCGACTGGATGCCGGCCCGCACGATCTCCGCAATGGCCGCCGAGAATTTCACCACCAGACCGGTCAGCAGGGCCGCAAATTCCGGTGTCAGATTGTAGCCGCCACGGATGTTGAAACCGGCCAGCGCCGGTATCTCCCAGCTCGCGCTGGCGCCGGTCAGCGGAAAGGCAAGCACAATGCCACACAGCAGTATTGCAGTTGCCAGCACCAGCCGCCCACCGGACAAGCTGTCCTTGCGTCGCGCCCATACAAGGAAAGCCAGATAGGCAATGGCCAGGCTACCAAGCAGCCAGATCGTCGACGCAGACACATTGTGGAAGCCGAGCCCAGGAACGAAAACGCCACGGTTAGTGAGGAAAAAGCTGTCGAAGGCCGAGAGTGCCTGCCGTGGCGACGGAAACGATTTTGCCAGCGAAATCCAGAAGAACAGCTGAAGCAAGAGCGGCGTGTTGCGAATGATCTCGACGTACCAGCGCACCAGCCCTGCAAGCAACAGATTGCCGGAGAGGCGGGCAACCCCGAGAATGACGCCGAGGATCGTTGCCAGTACGCAGCCAAGTGCGGCCGCCCTCAGTGTGTTCAGAAGACCGGCCAGAATGGCACGCGCGTAGGGATCGCCCGCCTTGAAGGCGATCGGCGCTTCGCCGATCTCGAAATTCGCCGGCCGGCTGAGGAATTCGAACCCTGGCGTGATGCCGATACGCGCCATGGTCTCGACTGTGTTGTGGCCGAGCAGCCAGAACAGGGCTGTGACCGCCGCAATCACGGCGATCTGCGTCATCGGCCAGTCGCCCCACCACAGCGACATCTTCCGCAAGATGCCGGGTCCGTCTGGACCCGGCATGGTATCGTCAGTCAATGACATGGGATGAAGTTTCTTAGCGGAACGGCGGCGAATAGAGCAGACCGCCATTGGTCCACAGGCTGTTGTAGCCACGCTCCCAGCCGAGCGTCTTCAAATTCCGGTCATAGATTTCGCCGTAATTGCCGACGGTCTTGATGATGTTGTAAGCCCATTTCGGATCGAGGCCGATCGCCTGGGCGAGCGACGGGTCGACGCCGAGAAAGCGCTGTATGGCCGGGTCTGGCGACTCGAGGAAGTCGTCGACATTCTTGCTGGTGATGCCCCATTCCTCGGCCTGGATGGTCGCGTTGACCGTCCAGTTGACGATCTCGAGCCAGCGGTCGTCGCCGCCGGCGATCGCCGGTGCGAGCGGCTCCTTCGACAGTCGCTCGGGCAGGATGATATAGTCATCAGGCTTCTTCAGCTGCGTGCGCTTGCCGACGAGATCGGACGAATCCTGCGTGATGGCGTCGACGCGACCTGTCTCCAGCGCATTGATGAATTGACCGGTGTCCTCGATCGTCACCGGCGTGAACTTCTTGCCGGTCTTGCGGAAGAAGTCGGCGATGTTCAGTTCGCCTGTCGTCCCGCTCTGCACGCCAATCGTGGCGCCATCGAGGTCGGCGGCCTTGGTGACGCCGAGGTCCTTGCGAACCAGGATGCCCTGACCGTCATAGAAGACCGTCGGGCCAAAATGGAAACCGAGCTGGAAGGCTCGCGCGATCGTCACGGTGACGCCTGACAGCAGCACGTCGAATTCACCGGCCTGGAGCGCGGGCAGACGCTGCTGCGGCGAGGAATTGGTGAACTCCACCTTGTCCGGATCACCGAAGACGGTGATCGAAAGCGCGCGACCGTAGTCGACGAAGAAACCTTGCCAGCGACCGTTGCTGTCTGGCGAGAAAAAGCCGGGTGTCGTGCCGACGCCCACTTTGATGGAGCCGCGCTCCTTGATCTTGTCGAGTGTCGGGCCGGCAAAGGTCGCGGTCGAGAACAGTCCTGCCGCCACCACCAGCGTCGTCGCCAGTGCCGTCCTCCAACCGGCGCCAGGCCGCATTGCAATCGTCATGTCAGTCAACTCCTGATGTTTATCGTTGTCAGCCGATGGCGGACGTCCCCCGCCCTGTTCGACTGCCTCGAAGTTAACTCTATAATTTTTGTAGACTAAGGAACGGCAATCCAATTTTTTGCCTGTCCGGAAAGCAGATTGCTGCGAAAGTGCACATCGGCGGCGAAGGCAAACCGTGTTGTTTCCGAATGATTGACCCTAGGGAAAACGCGTTCCAGACAGCGCCGAACAAGGAGCCCCGGACAAAAAAGGCCGGGCTCGAATGCGGCCCGGCCAAAAGAAGGGTCAAACCTTCAGAGGGAACACCGTCCGGGGAATGGAAGGAAACCGCCGGACGATTTTGCCTGTTTGATCTTGTTTCACAGCCTTGGCGACGAATGTAGTTCCAAAAAAGCATATAAATGGGCAAAAATTCGTGCGTTGCATTATAGAACCCTCGCGAGCGCGCTGCTCCGGTCTCGAGAGGAGTGGCGGCGTGCCACGTCGGGGTGTGAACGCAGTCGGCTTTTCAGGACATTGGTGACGACATCCACGCGCTGAAGAAGAAGGCAACCCAAATCCGCTCGACGCCGGCAGGCGGCGTCACCACACGATTTAACGTTGGCGCGCAGATAGCCCTCTAGGCGGACTACCCTCCTCCAGCCAACTCATATTTCGTCACCGCATCGATCCAGAATGGCACCGGATCGTGTCGCTGGAAGCAACTGAACCGCTTGCGCAAGCCGGGGCCTGCTTGGCGTGATTGGGCTCCCGATGCTCCGGCAGGCCTTTCGCGGGGAGCACGATCGCCACGGCAGCCGTGTAGGCTCGATGGTCCGCTTCATGGCGGATCTGATCCCCTGCCCACTGAGACTGTACGTAATGACGTTCGCTATTATGCGCGGCGTCCCGCAGGCAGGTGTCGCCTTCGCGGTGACGATGATGCTGGGGGGGTGGCCTTTACGCTCTCCGTCGTTCGTGGATGCGATCACAAGGCTATTCAATGTCTGGGGGGACTTGTCCTGATCATCGTCGCGTGGAATGCGATCGTTTCCGGATGAACGCGAGTGCGGCTTTGCTCAGTCCACGCAGTTCAGGACTTCGGCGTAGAAGACTCTCGGCGGCGGCGTGCTCGGTTCAGACAGGATGGGTGGGGACTTCTCCCCACCCTGTCACCTGAGACGCGCACTCAGTACAAAGCGCACGGTGAAGATGCGGGCTGGGGGTAAAGAAATGGTTAGCCTCTTCGCACCTTGTCCGTCTCGAAGGCAGCTTTCTGACCCTCGAACGCTGGTGGGCCGCGCCGACGTCGGCGCGGTGCCCGGCCTCTCCGGTTATGTCTCGACGGCGCCGATCCTGTTCGAAGGCTTCGTCCGCTCGGGCCTCACCACCGTGCCATTGCCGAGACGGTCGACCGGCGTGCGCCGTCCCAAACGCGACAAGTTGCCAGTAATCACTGGCGCGCTTTGGTGCCGGCGCCGACGGTCTGGTGCGGGCGATAGCGACCAAACCGGCGCTGACGATCATCTTTCCGCCCGACGGCGCGCGTGTCCATCTCGGCACCAATTCGGACGATGCTCCCCCCGCTGGTGCAGCTGCAAGGCGGACGCGCGCCCTTCCGCTGGCTGGCCAACGGCAAGCCGCCGTCGGCATCGGCCGGCGGTGCATCGTGAGTTGGCAGCCGGATGGTGCCGGCTATTGCGCGCGAATGGTGGCACTCCACCCTGGAAGACGAGCCGTTTCCAAAGCAACGCTTCGACTTGCCCGGCACCGCCGGGTGAGCCGCCGGCCGACATCTCCTGCGGGCGCGACCCGCTTAGATAACGTCGAACCGGCGCGGAGTCGGTATTGCTAATATGGGGAAACCATTTCCCAGAGAGGAATAACGATCGGCGAAAAATTGCTCCAGGAGGCCAAAAAAGGCAACATTGAATGCATCTAAATTCTATCAATTCGGTAGAGTTCGGCCGTCATCAACGGAGGCGGAAATGACCAAACCTCATTTCAAGAAACTGCTCGGCGCGCTGGTCGCCACATCTGTCCAGTTCGGCACGCTCGGTTTCGCGTTCGCCGATACCACCATTCTCAACGTGTCCTACGACCCGACACGTGAACTCTACAAAGCCTATGACGAGGCCTTCGCCGCGCACTGGAAGACTGAGACCGGCGAGACCGTGACCATCCAGCAGTCGCATGGCGGCTCGGGCGCCCAGGCTCGCGCCGTGATCGACGGCCTCGACGCCGATGTGGTGACGCTGGCGCTCGAAGGCGACATCAACGCCATCGTGTCCAAGTCGAAGAAGATCAATCCAGACTGGCGCAAGAAATTCGAAAACAATTCAGCGCCCTACACCTCGACCATCATCTTCCTGGTGCGCAAGGGCAACCCCAAGGGCATCCATGACTGGGGCGACCTGGTGAAGGATGGTGTGCAGGTGATCACACCGAACCCCAAGACCTCCGGTGGCGCGCGCTGGAACTACCTGGCCGCCTGGGCCTACGCCAACGCCAACGACGGCGGCGACGAGGCCAAGACCAAGGAATTCGTCAGCAAGCTCTACGCCAATGCTCCGGTGCTCGACACCGGCGCGCGCGGCTCGACTGTGACCTTCGCGCAAAAAGGCCTGGGCGACGTGCTGATCGCCTGGGAAAACGATGCCTACCTGGCGCTCGACGAATTTGGCGCCGACAATTTCGACATCGTCTATCCGCCGACCTCGATCCTGGCCGAGCCGCCGGTGGCCGTGGTCGACGCCAATGTCGACGCCAAGGGCACACGCAAGGTTGCCGAGGCCTATCTGAGCTACCTCTATTCGAAGGAAGGCCAGACCATCATCGCCAAGAACCACTATCGGCCTTCCAAGCCCGAACTGGTTCCGCCCGAGGAGCTCGCCAAGCTGCCGCCGATCAAGCTGATCACCATCGACGATCCACTTTTCGGCGGCTGGAAGAAAGCGCAGCCTTATCATTTCGGCGATGGTGGTATATTCGACCAGATCTACAAGCCGGCCCAGTGAGCTAATCTAGATCAGGACAATACGACCACAGCACCCGCGCAGCGGGGTGGCGGTTCAGGCAGCCGAGTGTCATTCCGGGTTTCGGATTGACGCTCGGCTTCTCGCTTGCCTACCTCACGCTCATCATCCTCATCCCCTTGTCTGGGCTGGTCTGGCGCTCGGCCGCAGCGGTCGACGGGCCTATCGCCTGAAGGATTGAAACTCGCGGACCCGGTCCAGCCACTCACCCACCAGCGATTACGAAGGCCAGCAGCGGGAGCGGAACCGCGACTGGAAACCAACTTACGGCAAGGCCGAGCGAGAGCGTTAGAGCGCTATCCCAGCTATGCGAGCACCGAGCGCTTCCAATCCGTTGTCGTAAATGCGCCTCAGAACGCCTTCGGCAACCTCAGCTCGCTGGAATGTGCAACCGAGGAGATCGCGTCCTCCCAACCTCGCCGGCCTATTGGCGATGCGGTCCCAAACGCCCCACGTTCCACCGGCTTCAATGTGGCAGTAGAATCTGTGTTGGCAATGTTCCATGCAGGTAACCGTGCACATTGGTTTTGGCTCCGCCTTGTCGGCGCAAGTGGTTAATGTCGCCTGCAATGACCGACAGTGACGATCACGCCGAAGTGGAAAAATGCGAGGCTAGCGAAACAGCACGTAGGCGTTCAGGCCCGGCCGGCCCCGGCTTCTCTGCCTTGGTGCGGGCTTTAAGAGGTCGTTTAACAGAGGTCGGATCGTCGGAACTTGTCTTTCAATGATGCCTTTTTTCGCACGAAGCGGCCAAGAGGTCTTGACCTACTCCGCCGACCCATTGTCGCCAAAAGGTGATGCGCTCGGCACGCACTGTAGCGACCACCCGGCCGGCGTTGGCTGCTTCTGATATTCGGTGATGGCGGCAGCGCATTGTTCACGCGTGTCGAAGCTGCTGGGCAGCACGACCAATCCCCCCTGCGGACCGGCGATCACCAGATACCAGATCAACGCTGTGGTCGAAGCCATGGTGACTTCCAGCGCTTTCAGGAGCCGCGATAGTAACCGCGCGGTGTGGTTTTTGGTCCTGGCCAGCTTTCCGACGGGTTTGCGGCCAATTTGGCGGATCGCCGATCTCCTAGCCACAGCGACATCTTTTTTCTTGCTAGGAGTTCGTCGCAAATGCCATCCGCTCCACGCTTGGCGGCAATCGCATAGTCGGCTCTGTTCGTCCGATAGTCTTCTTGTTGCACGGACATCGTTGCTCCTCCCATTGCGGCCTTCTCCCTCCTATTGGCCCGACGCTGAACTAACTGCCGGTGCTTCGGCCGAGTCTACCAATTGGAGATTGTATCAAACTACAGTTCTCGGTCGCGCCATATGTCTCGTGTTTTCGATGATGCAGCTGCAAACCCCTCGGGAATCTTCACCGTTCTCTCCAAATGACCGTGACGATGAGAAGCGCCCTCAAAAGGACGCCGTCGATCCGCTCGCCAAGTCGCGCCAGCACACCGCGCAAGATACGCCCCAACCGAAGTGCCTGCGATGAGAAAGCGCCGTCCTTGACCTCGCGCTGCATGACGTCGACCACTGCTGCCAGCATATCATCCATATTGGCTATACCATTGCGCCGGGCTCTGCCCCATGCCCGGCAAATCGACATAGTGTCGTCGTCATCCAAAGCGCCCCAGCATACATGCACCGCCCGCGCGAGGTGCGCGAGCGGTGCGGTTGCCGGGGATGTGGGTGGATCAAAAGTCCAGGCCACCGCCACCGGCGCCGCCAGCGGGCAGCGCCGGCCTATTCTTGGCCGGAGCGTCGGCGATCAGGGCCTCGGTCGTCACCAACAGGCCAGCGATCGACGCTGCGTCCTGCAGCGCGGTAAGCACGACCTTGGCCGGATCGAGAATGCCTGCCTGCAGCAAGTCGACATAGGTCTCGTTCTGCGCGTCGAAGCCGAATGTCAGCGACTTGTTTTCGAGGATCTTGCCGACGACGATCGATCCTTCGACGCCGGCATTCTCGGCGATCTGGCGGACTGGGGCCTCAAGCGCCTTCAGCACGATGCTGATACCCGCCTGGATGTCCTCGTTGTCGTTCTTTAGCCCATGGACGGCAGTCTTGGCGCGCAAGAGTGCGACACCGCCGCCCGGCACGACGCCCTCCTCGATAGCCGCGCGGGTCGCGTTCAGCGCGTCGTCGACACGGTCCTTCTTTTCCTTCACTTCAACTTCGGTCGCACCGCCGACGCGAATGACGGCAACGCCGCCGGCGAGCTTGGCGAGACGCTCTTGCAGCTTCTCCTTGTCGTAGTCCGACGTGGTTTCTTCGATCTGCGTCTTGCCGGCGCCGTCGACCACAATCGTGTTTTCCTTGTCGATGCGGATCCTCTTGGTGCGACCAAGCTGCGCCAGGGTGACATTTTCCAGCTTGATGCCGAGGTCTTCCGAGATCACTTGCCCGCCAGTGACGATGGCAATGTCCTCAAGGAGTGCCTTGCGGCGATCACCAAAGCCCGGAGCCTTGACCGCGGCGATCTTCAGGCCGCCGCGCAGCTTGTTGACGACGAGCGTGGCCAGCGCCTCGCCGTCGACGTCCTCGGCGATAATGAGGAGCGGCTTGGAGGTTTGCACCACGGCTTCCAGGATCGGCAGCAGCGGTTGCAGCGAGGAGAGTTTCTTTTCGAAGATCAGCACATAGGGATCGTCGAATTCTACGACCAGCTTGTCGGCATTGGTGACGAAATAGGGGCTGAGATACCCACGGTCGAACTGCAGTCCCTCGACCACGTCGAGTTCGGTCTCGAAGCTCTTGGCTTCCTCGACCGTGATGACGCCCTCATTGCCGACCTTCTCGACGGCGGTTGCGATGATCTTGCCGATCTCAGCCTCTCCATTGGCCGAGATCGTTCCGACCTGCGCGACCTCGTCGGACGAAGCGACCTTTCGGGCACGCTTGCGGATGTCCTTGATAGCGGTGGCTACCGCCAGGTCTATGCCGCGCTTGAGATCCTGAGGGTTGAGCCCGGCAGCGACGAACTTCGCCCCTTCCTTGACAATCGCCTGGGCGAGAACCGTTGCAGTGGTGGTGCCATCGCCGGCGAGGTCGTTGGTCTTGGAAGCGACCTCGCGAACGAGCTGGGCGCCGATGTTCTCGAACTTGTCCTCAAGTTCGATCTCCTTGGCCACGGTGACGCCATCCTTGGTGATGCGCGGCGCGCCAAACGACTTGTCGATAACCACGTTGCGGCCCTTTGGGCCAAGCGTCACCTTGACGGCGTTGGCGAGAATGTCGACGCCCCGCAGAAGGCGGTCACGGGCATCGGTGGAGAATTTTACGTCCTTGGCAGCCATGTTGAATGTCCTGTCTTGCGAAGCGGCGCGCATCATTCACGCAGGCGCGGCACGTTCCGGAATTGATGAAAATGGCATACGACCTTCGGAAACCTCTTGGGGTTACCGAAGTGAGGCGTCAGGCGATGATCCCGAGAATGTCGGATTCCTTGACGATCAGCAGGTCCTCGCCGGCGATCTTGACTTCAGTGCCTGACCATTTGCCGAACAGCACCTTGTCGCCCGCCTTGACGTCGAGCGGCACCAACTTGCCCGATTCATCGCGCGCGCCGGGGCCGACAGACACGACCTTACCTTCCTGTGGCTTTTCCTTGGCTGTGTCCGGAATGATGATCCCACCCTTGGTCTTCTCGTCACTCTCAAGCCGGCGGATCACCACCCGATCGTATAACGGTCTGAAACTCATAAAACCTATCTCCTGTGGCGTCATGAATGCTGTTGGCTTCCGCTCAACGTTGCTGGCGCTCGACTTTCCAGAGTGCCAAGCGGACTTTAGCGGATGGACCGACAGGCTCTCAAAGCCGGCAATTTCTTTGATCAAGTCGGGAGTAGGATGTATTTCTGAAAGTCGATTGGTCCGGGATTTTGCGTACCAAATCTCGGGTACTCATTTCTGGCCGCCAACCGACATCGTCGGAAGATGCCGGGATCTTGAGGCTTTGCTCAAGATCCCGCTTTGGCAGCAGGCGCAGGCACCGCCCTCGGCGCCGGTGCGATCGCGTTCACGCCAATGCCGGATAGTCGATGTAACCTCTGGCGCCGCCGCCATAGAAGGTGGCCTTGTCTGGCGTGTTGAGATCGGCTCCTTCCCGGAGCCTGCGGACGAGATCCGGATTGGCAAGGAAGAGCTTGCCGAAGGCCACCAGGTCAGCGCGCCCTTCCGCGATTGCCGCCTCGGCGAGCTTCGCGTCGTAACCATTGTTGACCAGCCAGGCGCCTTTGCCGCCAGCGTCGCGATAGGCGGCCTTGAACGATGCATAATCGAACGGCCGCTCGCCTTGCTGAAAATCCCGTGCTCCGCCCGTCGCACCTTCTATGACGTGGACATAGGCAAGCCCATAGTCGGCAAGCCGCCTGACGACATGCTCGAACAATGGCTGGGGATCGGGATCGAATGCATCGTTACCGGGCGTGACCGGTGAAAGGCGGATGCCGGTCCTGTCCGCACCGACTTGCCTGACGACCGCATCCACCACCTCGAACGGGAAGCGCGCGCGGTTCTCGATCGATCCGCCATACTCGTCGGTGCGGTGATTGCTTCCGGAGCGCAAGAACTGGTCGAGCAGATAACCGTTGGCGCCGTGAATCTCGACACCGTCGAAGCCGGCATCTTCTACCGCCGATTTCGCGGCACGCCGAAAGTCCTCGACAATGCCAGGCAATTCGTCCCGTTCGAGCGCACGCGGCTCAGACGTTTCGGCAAAAACGCCGCTGCCTTCCGGATCGATCAGATAGGTCTTGGATTTGGCGCGGATTGCCGACGGCGCGACCGGCTTGCCGCCGCCGGGCTGCAGCGAATTGTGGGAGATTCGGCCGACATGCCAGAGCTGCACCACGATCTTTCCGCCTGCCGTATGGACGGCGTCCGTCACTTTGCGCCAGCCCGCAAGCTGCTCAGGCGCGTAGAGGCCAGGCACATCAGCATAGCCCTGCCCCTGATGCGTGATCGCCGTCGCTTCCGTGATGAGCAGCCCTGCCGTGGCGCGCTGTGCGTAATAGGTGACGGCCAGGTCTCGCGGCACGGCATTCGGCGAACGGTTGCGCGTCAGCGGCGCCAGGACGACGCGATTGGCAAGGGTCAGGTCACCGACCTTGATAGGATCGAACAGCGTAGTCATGGAAATACCTTTCATGGAGATGGTGGGTACGGCTCTGGTCCAAACCCGCCTTATGGAGTGTTGGAAGCGCTAGGCGATTTTCCGGATTGCTCGATCTTGTCGGCTCCGCCGACAATGCCGGCGAAATCCGTCCAGACACCACGCGCGCTCTCCTCCCATTTCGCCCGTTCCTCAGGCTGGACGACATGGCCACCATGTTCGGCCAGCGGTATAGAGCTCGCCTCATCGACAACGATCAGCTCATTCAATTGCTTCCTTCCTTCCTGTCTGCCGCCGGCAGACGTCACGAAGCGGACGCGGCCACCTTGGGGCGTGTACCGCGCCCGAACTCGACATCCCAGCTGCGCTCCGCAGGTGCACCCTCGCCGCTCAGTCCGAGTTTGGGGAAAAGCAGTTCGGCGACATTGAATGCCTCTTCCAGATGCGGGTAGCCGGACGCGATGATCGTTTCGATGCCGATCTCCTGATACTCGCGAATGCGCGCGGCAACATTTTCGGGATTGCCGACCAGAGCTGTTCCCGCGCCGCCACGCACCAGCCCAGGTCCAGCCCACAGATTCGGACCGACAACCAGCCGGTCGCGCCGGCCCTGATGAAGTGCCGACATGCGCTTCTGCCCAACGGATTCCGAGATGTGGACAAATCCGTTCTGGGCTTCGGCGATCAGGTCGTCGGTGACGTGGCTGATCAGCCGGTCAGCGGCAGCCCAGGCCTCATCCTCCGTTTCGCGTACGACCAGATGAATGCGAAGGCCGAAACGGATCGTGCGGCCTTGTGCAGCCGTTGCTTTCCTCACGCGATCGATCTTCTCGGCAAGCTGGTCCACCGGTTCGCCCCAGCTCAGATAGGCGTCCACATGCTTGGCGGCGATTGCAATGCCGGCGTCGGAAGAGCCTCCGAACCAGAGTGGCGGATGGGGTTGCTGAACCGGCGGGAAGGAAATGTCGGTGCCGTGGGCAGAAAGGTACTTGCCCTCGAAATCCGCCGGCTCACCTGAAAGGATCCGCCGCCAAATGGTCAGGAACTCGTCGGTTTGCGCATAGCGCTCGTCATGGCTGAGCTTGTTGCCGTCGCCGGCGAGGTCGGCTGGATCCGCCCCGGTGACGACGTTGAGCAGGACGCGGCCGCCGGAGATGCGATCCAGGGTGGCGGCATGACGCGCAAACAGGGCCGGTGTTCCGCTGCCTGGCCGAAGCGCCACGAGGAACTTCAGCCGTTCGGTGAGCGGGATCAGCCCGGCCGCCACGATCCAGGCGTCCTCACACCGCGTCCCGGTGGGCAGCAGCACGCCCTTGAAGCCAAGCCGGTCGGCGGCCTGGGCGATCTCCTTGAGATAGCCGAAGGTTGCCGGGCGGTGCCGCTCGTCGGTGCCGAGATACGGTCCATCGCCATGCGTCGGCAGGTACCAGTAGAGGTCGAGCGGCTTGCTGGGCATCGGATTGTTCCTTCAGCGATGTGGACTGTGCGGGCAGGCAATGCGTCAGAGCTTGCCCTTCCAGGGGATGAGACGGTGCTCCAGCCAGCGCATGCCGCTGGTGAAGGCAAAGGCAAGGATGGCGATGACGATGAGGCCGACGAAGACCACGTCGGTGGCGAGGAAATTGGCCGCCGACATGATCATGTAGCCAAGGCCTGACTGGGCCGCGATCAGCTCGGCCGCGACCAGCGTCGACAAGCCGGCACCGATGGCAATCTTCAGGCCGGTCATGATTTCCGGCAGTGCGGACGGCAGGATGATGCTGGTGAACAGTTGCAGCCGGCTGGCGCCGAGCGACAGCGCGGCATAGATGCGTTCAGCCGGCACTGACCGGACACCGGCCTGTGCGGCAAAGCAGATCGGTGCAAAGGTTGACAGCGACAGGAGCACGATCTTGGAAGTCTCGCCGATGCCCAGCCAGATGATCAGCAGCGGCAGGTAGGCCAGCGGCGGCAGGCCCCAATAGAGATCGATCGGCACGCTGAAGATACCCTTGACCCAGCGATTTAGTCCCATCAGCAGGCCGAGCGGAATGCCCAGGAAGATGCCGACGCCGAGCGCTGCGGCGATACGGCCAAGGCTGGCAAGCGTGTGGTCAAGCAGCGTGCCGTTGGCATAGCCATCGGCCCAGACGGCGCTGAATTGGGTCAGCACCTCGGCCGGCGACGGCAGGAACAACGGCGACGCCCATTCGAAATGCGCGGCGAGGAACCACAATGCGATCAGCGCAGCCAGTGTGACCAGGCTAATGCCGAGCGTGCTTGTCGCCGCCGGCCGGCGCGGCTTGGGAGACGGCGCGCGCTGGGCCGCAGAAGACGAAAATGACGTAGGGGAATTGGCGGCGAGCGTCATTGCAAGGTTCCTGTGCGGGCGCCTTCCGGCTGGTGGATGAGCGAGCGGATTTCCTGCCGAAGTTCGATGAAGCGCGGATGGGACTGGATCGGCCCGATGTCGCCGCGCTCCGAAAACTCGCGGACGAAATCGGCATCGAACCGGGCGACGATGCGGCCCGGCCGGGGCGACATCACAACGATGGTCGTGCCGAGCGTGAGGGCTTCCTCGATGGAATGGGTGATGAACAGGATCTGCTTGCCGGTCTTGGCCCATACCGAGGCGAGAAGCTGCTGCATCGTCTCGCGCGTCAGGCTGTCGAGGGCGCCGAACGGCTCGTCCATCAGCAGGATCTTCGGATCGGTGGCCAGCGCCCGCGCGATGCCGACGCGCTGACGCATGCCGCCGGAGAGTTCGTAGGGCGGCTTTTCGGCGAAATCGGCTAGCCCGACCAGTTCCAGCAGGCGCCTTGATCGCCCATGGCGTTCGCCGCGCGGCACGCCCCGGTATTTCAGGCCGAGAGCGACGTTGTCCAGGACATTGGCCCAGGGGAGCAACGTATCCTTCTGGAACACGACACCACGATCGCCACCGGGACCGACGATCTCCTTTCCATCAAGTGTGATCGAGCCTTCGCTGAGCGGCAGGAAGCCGGCGGTCGCGTTGAGCAATGTCGACTTGCCGCATCCGGAGGCACCAACCGCGACGACGATGGAATCCGGAGCGATGTCGAGCGAGACATGATCAAGCGCGTGTACTTCCTGGCCGTCCGAGGCCGGGAAGGTGACGCTGGCGTCGCGAATTCGAAGCATAAGGCCTCCAGGCAGTCCGGCTGACAAGGATGCCAGCCGGACCGAATGTCATTCAGGGATTTCTAGTTCGAGGCCTTGGCAGCTTCCGCATATTGCGGATCAGCGGCCGCTGCGTAACTGTCCTTGATGGCGGTGATCTTCTTCTGGTCCTTCAGGAAGCCCGCGGTGTCCTTGAGGATTTTCGCGACGGCGCTCTTGTCACCACCGCCCAGCCATTTATCGGAAACCTGCTCGTCGAGCGGCGGAACAACCGTCGTCTTCAGCTGCTCCGAATTCTCGGCCGCCGTACCGCCCTGCAATTTGGCGATCGCCTTGGCGCTCTCGGAGTCCGGTCCCCAGGCGGCCGGATTGCTCAAATAGGCAGTGTTGTAGCCATCGATCAGCCGGACATACTGGCCGAGGAAGTCGGGATTGGCCTTGGCGAAATCGCCGGTCACGACAAGTGCGCTGAAGGTCGGAGCGCCACGATCGGCGACCTGGCCGGCTGTGAGCAGAACCTTGCCGTTCTTCTTGAGTTCGGAGAGTGCCGGATCCCAGACGAAGGCGCCATCGATGTCACCGCGCTTCCAGGCCGCGACGATTTCGGGCTGAGGAATGGCGATGACCTGGGTTTCCTTCTCCGTGATACCTTCCTGCTTGAGTACGGCAAGAAGCTGGTAATGGTCGGTCGAGACGGGTGCTGCGGCGAGCTTCTTGCCCCGCAGGTCGGCCGGCGACTTGATCTCGGGCCGCACCACCAGGGCTTCGCCGTCACGAGAGACTGACGAGATGTAGAACGCCTTCACGTCGATGCCCCTGCTGACGGCGGCTGCGAACGGGCTCGATCCGACATCGCCGATCTGGACGTCGCCGGATGCGATGGCGGCGAAGATGTCGGCGCCGGAATTGAAGCGGCGGAATTCGATGTCCCAGCCGGTCTTCTTGGCAAGATCGCCATTGGCGATGCCCAGATTGTAGGGATTGGCGCCGGTCTGGTAGGCGATGACGACTTTCTTGTCGGCGGCAAGCGCTGCGGCGGAGCTGGCCGCCAGGGCAAGCCCGACAAGGGCAGCGGAAATCAGTTTTCGCATGGCATTTAATCCTTTTGAACAGAGGGCAAACCCCTCGATTGCCCGCTCAGGCCAAGAGCGTTGGATTAAAATCCACTTAACTTATAGACTTAGACAGGAATGAAATTCCGAAAACCTGCTCGCGATTGAAAAAGAAACCGGGCTGGGCTGTCGCCCTGCGATATTCACACGCAAAAAATGCGTAGTGCTTACCGCCGCACGGATTGGCTCGAAGAAGCGTCTTTGATTGCTCGAGGTAGGCGGCCGGGGGCATTTCATAATGCCTTGTCCGCCGTTCCACGATACGGAAGCTTGCTGGAGATCGACGGCGCGATGGATATGGTGGACGAGTGTCTGGCCGTGGCCCGTAGAGCGGGGATCTCCGTATAGACATGCCCTGGAAACCGTGACCGCTCCCGCCCGCACTATGCCCGATCAATAGTCCTCGATGGGCCCTGGATCTGGGCGTGCGGCAAGAAAAGCGAGATCGACCGGCGAACCGGGCGCTGCACACGGTCAAGCT
This sequence comes from Mesorhizobium sp. 113-3-3, assembly GCF_016756495.1. Classification (NCBI taxonomy): domain Bacteria; kingdom Pseudomonadati; phylum Pseudomonadota; class Alphaproteobacteria; order Hyphomicrobiales; family Phyllobacteriaceae; genus Mesorhizobium; species Mesorhizobium sp. 113-3-3. The sequence goes on along the minus strand of NZ_AP023244.1, from coordinate 117,628 downwards.
GGTCGAGGCGAAGGGGGCACAGCCATGATGCTCAACTGCGTTGCCCCGCAACGCGGCAGGAATTCGGTTCCAGACCCGATTTGGCTGTGGCCGGCGGTCCTCACATCGACGCCGCTGGTCAGGAACCGGGCCGCCACTTGCTGATCACTGCCTTTTTTGCCAATTGCACTACATCCAACGGCCTCGGGACCTGTCACAAGCCCAAGGGAGAAAGCCGGGGCAAAGTATCCCCTCGCCTGTCACTGTGAAGAAGATGCAGGCAATGCTGTTTCAGGCGCATGAACTCGCCCGAGGCGATGATCTCGGTCATGCGCGGCCTCTCGAAAGGCACGGTGATTTCCTGGTGGATCCGGCCGGGCTGTGCCTGCATGACGATGATCCGGTCGGCGAGCAGCAGGGCTTCGTCGATATCATGGGTGACGAATAGGATTGTCTTGCGGAATTGCTCCCAGATATCGAGCAGCAATTCCTGCATTCGAAGCCGTGTGAGGGCGTCAAGCGCCCCGAAGGGCTCATCCATCAGCAGCAGCCGTGGCTGGTTGACGAGAACACGCGCGATCTCGACGCGTTGCTGCATGCCGCCGGACAACTGGCCGGGATAGCGCCCAGCAAAGCCGTTCAGACCGACGAGATCGAGCATTTTCTCCGCCTCGAGGCGCCGCTGCCGGCGCTTGACGCCGCGCATCTTGAGGCCGAAAGCGACGTTGTCGCGCGCATTCTTCCACGGAAAGAGCGTGTGGTGCTGGAAAACGATGCCGCGTTCCGGATGGGGGTCTTTTACGGGCTGTCCGTCGACCGAAAGGACGCCGGCAGCTGGCTTGATATGTCCCGCCAAGGCGCCGAGCAGCGTCGACTTCCCGCAGCCGGATGGCCCCAGAAGACAGACGAATTCGCCTGGGGAGACTTCGAAGCTCGCATCACTGACGGCTTCGAACGCACTGCTGCCGCGACCCAGCCGGATCGAAACATGATTGGCCTCGATACGGCCCGTTGCCGCGCGAAAGCTGCGCTGATGGGTCGTCATTTGGTGTCCTTCGTGTGCCATGGAAGAAGTGCCGCCCCTGCCGCTCGCAAGAGGGCGCTGCTTCCCATGCCGAACAACCCAATCAGGATCATGCCGACGATGATTTCAGGATAGTTTTGCAGCGTGTAGGATTCCCAGGTGTAGTAACCGATACCGAACTGGCCGGCGATCATCTCGGCGGTGACGAGACAAAACCAGGACGTGCCCATGCCGATGACCAGGCCCGTGACGATGTTCGGCGCCGCACCTGGAATAATGACTTCCAACAGCATCGCGGTCCGGGTGCTCCCCAGGCTGCGCGCAGCCGCGATCAGCCTTGGATCGACGCTTTCCACGCCATGGACGGTGTTGAGCAGGATCGGAAACAACGCGCCCGTGAAGGTGATGAAAATCATCGAGAGTTCCGACGACGAAAACATCAGAACCGCAAGCGGAATCCAGGCGACGGCCGGGATCGGCCGCAGGAGCTCGAGCGGGGCTTGCAGGAAATCTCCGAGCCACCGCGAGCGACCGATGACGAGGCCGAGGCCGATACCGATCACGGCGGCGATGCCAAAGCCGGCCAGAACCCTTTCCAGGCTGCTCGAAATATGGGCAAAGAACTTGGGCGAGCGCAGGAAATCCAACGCTGCCGACACGACATCAACCGGCAATGGCACATTCTCGAACGTGACAATACCGAGATTCAGTCTGAGGCTCGATGCCATCTGCCAGAGAATGAGGCAGATGGCGACGGATCCGGCCCGGCGCAACCAGCGCCCAAGGTGGAAACGCGGCATTGCCAGCCTCAATTGCTGGCCATGATCGAGGCCTTGGCGGCAGCGAAATCCAGCACCTTGCCACCATGATCCCTGGCCCATTTCGCGGCGGTTTCCTTCAGCAGGAAGGCGCTGACTTCGCCGCCGTCGGCACGCACGAACCAGGCCTGATTGCCGAGCAGCTTGATACCGCTTTCACGGTCCTGCGCATAAAACACCCGGACCGGCTTGCCCTCACCTTCGATGGCCTTGAGCGCTTTGAATGCGTTCTGCGGCGACGCATAGTGTCGGACGAGCGGCTCACCCTGGACCCAGATCTCAGCAACGCGCTTGGGATCGCTGATCGCTTCACCGGTGGCAGCATCCTTGGCATTCAAAGGCAGCTGGGCATAGTTCTTGAGCGAGGCATCATAGTCGAGCCCAGACGCCTTGAATGCGGCCTTGATGAACCGGTCATCGACAAAGCTGTTCACGTCGAGCGACTGGTCGGTCTTTTTCAGGAGCCTCAAGGTGTCGATCGCAGTGGCGACAGCCTGGCGGTATTCCGGCTTCCACGTGAGATCCCGGGTCTGAAGCCCGAGCGGTCCATGGAATAGGTATTCGACCTCGGCTTCGACGCCCGTCACCTTGGCGATCAGCTCACTGTATTTCTCCGGCTCCTTGGCGATCAACTGATCGGCCTCGATTGCGGCGCGAAGATAGGCAACAACGATCTCGGGATATTTTTCGGCATAGTTGGCATCGACCAGAGCACCGTGGAAAGTAGGCGTCTTTGCCTGCGATCCGTCATAGATCTTGCGGGCGAAGCCGCGCCAGGGGAAGAGCTCGGCAAATGGGACAAAATCGGCATGCGCGTCGATCTGGTTTGCCTGGAGGGCCGAGCCGGCAACTTCAGGCGCCTGGGTGATGATCTTCACGTCGCTTTCGGCGTCCCAGCCCTGCGCCTTGACGGCCCGCAGCAGCATGCCGTGCGAGGTCGATGCGAATGGAACGGAGATGGTCTTGCCCTTGAGCTCCGAGAGCGACTGGATGGGCGAAGCGGTCGGTACCACAATGCCGTTGCCGCTGCCGTTCACGCTGCCCGACAGCACGGTGATGAACAAGCTCCTTCTTCCGGCCTTGATATGGGCGAGACCGTTGAACGAGCCGGGGAAATCCGCCATCACGCCGAAATCAAGCTTTCCGGCGATCTGCTCATTGGTGATCGGCGCGCCGCTCGTGAAGTTCTTCCACTGAATATCATAGGTGACATCCTTATACTTGCCGTCGTGCGGCAGGTATTTGTCGAGCAGCTTCAACTCACGGATCAGCAATCCGCCCGTGGCGGTATTGATTGTGGTGTCCTGCGTGCCGATCGCCACGCGGATGGTTTCGGCATCCGCGGCAGAAGCGAATCCGGCCGCCACAAGGGCAAGGGCAGCCAAGTGTGTGCGAAAATTCATGGGTTTTACCTCGTGACTTGATGCCGGCATTCGGCGGCTGATTTGCTGACCCAGTGGCGATTGCCAAACCGCTGTCCCGCAATTTTATGTGATGGCCGAACTGAAGGCATAAGCAATTACTTGCACGCTTTCGGAGCCAATTTCGATCGCCGGAGTCCGCGGCGATTTCAAATTCCTCTTGCTAAAACAAAAGGTTACGCTGGCGCCGTTCGAAATTGAGACAAGAATCATCTAAGTCAGGCATGAACGGCGCAAATCCATTCCTTTTTTGTCTATAAAATTTATATACTTTTTACGCGTTTTCACGACGTACAAGGAGCCGGGTATGAGCCTCGAAATGCTTTCGACCAATTTCGAAGCTGAGCGTAAGAAACGTCAGCCGGTGCTCGAACTGCCGGAGCAGGTCGTTCTTCCCGGCGATCGTGCGCTTTTTCTCAGCGAAAGCGTGGAAGGGCTCGACGACGGCGCGCATTTTCTCGATACCCTGACATCGGACGAGTGGGCGAAACTTAGGGCCCATGGCCGACGTCTCGCTTTTGCGACCGGTCAGGCGATCTTCACCCAGGGCGATAGGCACGGTGGCATTTCCATCATCGAAAGCGGCCAGGTTCACGTCTTCTACACGGCACCGTCAGGACGCGAAATCACGCTGGCCTACTGGACAGCGGGGCATTTCATTGGTGGTCCCGAAATGACCGGCGGTGGAATCCACATCTGGTCGGGAGAAGCATTGAGTGAATGCCGGATGCTGTTCATACCGGCCAACGCGTTGAGGAAGCTCGTCGTCGAGCTTCCGAATTTCGCCCTCTGCCTTCTGCAGGGGCTTGCCGCGAAAGGCAGATGCTATTCGGCGATGGCTCAGATGCTCGGCACGCGTTCGGTGATCGAACGTCTGGCGCAGTTCCTGATGAATCTCGGTAACCTTCATGGCGTGCGCGACGGACGGGCAATCGTCATCAATGCCAAGGTGACGCATGACCAGATTGCGGCCATGGTCGGCTCCACACGCCAATGGGTGACGATGATGATGAAGCGCTTCCAGAAGGAAGGGCTGGTAACGGTGACGCCGCGCCATATTCGTATCGAGCGCCCTCACAGCCTGATGGAAATGGTTTCGAAGCGCGCGGCGGGGTGAGACGGCGCTTCGGCTTCCACTAATCGAGCCGCGTTAGCGCCCAGCGAACGGTCTTGCGTACGTCCGGATCGGCATCGCCGATATGCGCCATGAGAGCATCCCGCGACAATGGATCGGCGATTTCACCAAGCGCCGCCGCGGACTCCTTGCGCAGCGAAGCCAAGTCGCTCGTCAACAGCTCGGAAATCTGCCGTACCGCCGATTGCGCCTTGAGCTTGCCAAGCGCATTCAGGCATTTTTGCCGAACCTGCCAGTAGTCGTCGGAAAGGCCGGCGATCAGTCCGGCGACCCCCGAGGTCTGGCCGATACGGCCGAGCGATTCCGCCGCCGCGGCCCGCACCTGCCAGGTCTCATCGTCGAGGGCAGCCGTCACGGCGACAGCTGCGGCGGGCTGGCTCGTGAAGGACAAGGCGTTGACCGCAACGGACCGAACGGTGGCATCGGCATCGCGCGTCGCGGCGATGAGGGACGGCAAGGTCTCTTCCAGCTTGAGATAGGCAACGACGCCGAGCGCCTGTGCGCGCACATTGGCATCTTCATCCCGCATCGCCGCCAGAGCGGGGCCGAGTGCCCCACGCGAACGCAACGCTTTCAGCCCGCGAAAACCCGCAGCCCGGACGAAGGCGCGCCCATGACTGACGAGCGGCAGAATGGATTCAGCTGCCGCCGGATCCTTCAGTTCAGCAAGGCTATCGGCTGCCGCCTGCGCCACCGTCAAATCCTCATCCGCCACCAGGCGGGCAAGGCCCGCAGCCGCCTCAACGGCGTCGAACTCGGACAGTGCGATCGCCAGCTGCAAACGCACTGTCGCGTCGGGGTCGGCAACTGCCGCCAGGAGATGCGGCAGCACATCCGCGCTCGCCGTCTCGGCAAGGTCGATCACGGCAAGCCGTCGCACAGCCGCGTCTGCATCGTTCAGACGCTCGCCGATTTCCTCGATGTCGCCAAAATCTTCGAAGGGATCGCATGCAGTCATGTCAGCGCAACAGATAGGGGATGTTGACGGTTACAGCCCCGGTCGGACAATCCTTCTCGCACGGCATGCAGTACCAGCACTCGTCGAATTTCATATAGGCTTTGCCAGTGAGATCGCTGATGCGCAGGACATCCAGTGGGCAGACATCGACGCAGACCGTGCAGCCCTTGTCGGCGATGCATTTTGCCTCGTCCACGACGACGGGAACGGTTGTAGGTGAAAGCGCAAGCGGCATGGTTTTCCCCGTCAGGCTTGATTGGAAACGCGCAGACGGTCATAGGCTGTCCGCTCCTCGTTCTCGATCGGAACGATGTAGGGTTGGATTGGCCGCTTCTCAGAAACCAGGCGGCCGTCGACCTTGCGCAGAAGCGTATGGCAGAACCAGTTGTCGTCATCCTTTTTGGGATAATCGACGCGGTTGTGATAGAGCCCCCAGCGGCTCTCCGTCCGGAAGAGCGAGGCATGCGCCGCCATGTCGGCGCAGTCGAGAATGGACGACACTTCGAGCGAACGCATCAGCTCATGTGCGTCGCGTGCGACAAGGGCGGTTTCGAGATCATCCCTGACCTCGGCGAGCCGCGCCTGGCCGATCTGCATCCTGGCCGTCACCTTGGGCGGCTGCAGATAGTCGTTGACCAGCCGCCTGGTCTTGTATTCCAGCTGGTTGGGCGGGATGCCGTCCTGGCGCCGCGTCGGCGCCAACACGCGTTTGCGCTCCGCCTTGACGAACTCGCTGTCGAAATCCGGAAGGTTGGTTTCCAGCGCGACTTCGGCAGCGTGCTCGCCGGCGACGGCTCCGTTGGTGAAGGCGCCGAGCATATAGTTGTGGGGCACACTCGCCATGTCGCCCGCGGCGTAGAGGCCCGGCACCGTGGTCCGGGCGTATTCATCGACGAAAACGCCCGACGCGCTGTGACCCGAACAGAAGCCGATTTCGGAAATGTGCATTTCGATCATCTTTTCGCGGTAATCGGTGCCCCGCGCCTGATGGAACCTGCCGCGCGACGGGCGCTCGACCTTGTGCAGGATCTCTTCGATCTCGCCGACCGTGTCGGCATGAAGGTGGTTGAGCTTCAGGAACACTGGCCCCTTGCCCGACTGTAGTTCGTTGTAGAATTCCTGCATCATCTGTCCCGACCAGTAGTCGCTTTCGATGAAGCGATTGCCTTCACTGTTGGCGGTATAGGCTCCGAACGGACCGGCTACGTAAGCGCAAGCCGGGCCGTTATAGTCCTTGATCAGCGGATTGATCTGGTAGCATTCGAGATTCGCGAGCGCGGCACCCGCATGATAGGCCATGGCATAACCGTCTCCGGAATTGGTCGGATTCTCATAGGTTCCGAAGAGATAGCCGGAATGCGGCAATCCGAGCCGGCCCGCCGCGCCCATGCACAGGATCACGGTCTTGGCACGCAGCACGAGGAATTCAGCCGTGCGCGTGTTCACAGCGATGGCGCCCGCGATCCTGCCGTCGTTGGCAGTCAACAGGCGCGTTGCCATGAAGCGGTTGGAGACCAATATCCTTTCGCGTCTGATCTGCCGGTAGAGCGCCTTCTTGACGGTATCGCCATTGGGCATCGGCAGCACATAGGTTCCCAGATGGTGGACCTTCTTCAGGTCGAAATCGCCATTGGCGTTCTTCTGGAAACGGATGCCGAAACGGTCAAGTTCCTGGATGATGTCATAGCAGCGCGAGGCATATTTGAAGACCGGCGCCTGATCGACAATGCCGTCATTGGCGATCGTGATCTCCTTGGTGTACTGCTCGGGCGTCGCATATCCCGGGACGACGGCGTTGTTCAGCCCGTCCATGCCCATGCAGATAGCTCCGGAACGCTTCACATTGGCCTTTTCGAGCAGGACGACATTCAGAGCGGGATTTTTCTGCTTCGCTTTGAGCGCCGCCATCGGTCCGGCCGTGCCGCCGCCGATCACCAGCACATCGCAAATGACTTCCGACAGCCCTTCGACAAAATTGTCCATTCTCGTTCCTCACGCCGCAGAATCGGCGATTTCGCGCAAATAGCTCCAGGGATAGATGCCCCGGTCGTGCCCGTCGGAGAAAACCACACGTATGGCATAGGAACCGATCGCGTCTGCACTCGTCACCGTGACGGTGTCGAACGAGCAGTTGTTACCTTCGATGTCCGCCCGCACCTGCAGTGCCGCGCGGCTGCGAGCCCGCAGCGTGGAGGCCGGAATCAGCGAGACCGCACCGTCATCCCATGTAACGGAGAGAAGGCTGCGCGCCGCACTGACCTTGAGTTCAAGAGGTATCACGTCGTTCCCTGATGGTTCGCCCCATCTTAGGGAACAGCGGAACGTGGACACGCAATAAATTGCCTGCCTGCATTTGCTTTTTGACCCGGCGATAGGTCCGGCTTGCTGCCGCCCACGAGCCGATCAGCCTATTTGGCGCACCCTCGTTGGCGAAAAGCCATGTTCCTGCGCCAGATCGGCGTAGCGCTTGCCCTTGAGAAAGCCTTCGACCAGGGCGACGTTCCTGTCGACGGTGGGGCTAAATCCCCCAACAGGCGCGCAGTTTTCCAGTGTCAGCCGTTAGTGCATCCCGATTGTTCGCGCCCCGGCAAACCTTACCAGCCAAGTCGGTGCTTGGAAGACCCCAGCTCAAGTCGTGGTCTTGAACAAAGCGTACATCAGCGGAGAGCGGACGCATGGCCGTGTGCAGCCCGTGCTTAGGGGCGGACACAAGCCACATTTGGTGCCGGACAGCGTTTAACTGTCACTGGCGCGCCTACTTCGCGGTACGAAATCGGCCTCACTCTGGCGGTACCGCCAATGCGGTATTCGCCACTTTCTTCGCAAGTTCATCCATCGTCGCAATCAGATCATTGACCTGGGTCGTGGTCATATCGGGGTCATACCGCGTTTCCAAATATTCGCGGTCGCCCGTCAGTCTAGCCAAATGGTCCGCAGTGCGTTTTCGAAGAACTAGGCCGAAGCTGGCTGCAAGGTGGGCCCGTTGCGCTAAATCGTGGTGTAGCCCGCGTATTCGCTTCAGACTCATTCCTGAAGCGGCGAGATGGGCGTTGAGGTATAGTTCAATTGCATGGATCGCGACGAGGCGGCAAGGTGCGCGAGATGTAGGTTCGCCCTTCCGGCCGAGCTTCAGAAGGTGATGTGCCGCCGCGCGATACTCGCTGGCAAGACGCAGAAGGTCCGAGGCTCTGGCATTTTCGCCCGGGTACGATGATGCATCCATTGTCGTCAGAGTTTTGACCGGCGCCAGCCGGCCGCTCGCGCTTCGGCTTCGCTGCAGAACCACCGCTCGCCCTTGGCCTCCGTGACCTTCGTTACGCCGTAGTATTTCTGCCCGGGCAGATGATAGATGCGCTCGCCTCGGGCCGAGATGTTGCCTTTGATATTGCAACCTGAGCCGAGAAGACCGAACCCTGTCGACTGCTGGCTGACCGTCTCTGCCTTGTCGGCGTTGGCCGCACGCCAGTCCCAAGGCTCGTCAAATCGGCCCTGCCAGAGACCGCGATGTGCGGCCTTTGCGGAGGCTTGCTCGGCTGCGAATGCTCCCTTCGAATAGCGAGGCCAATCCAGAGCGAGGCCCTGGTCGACAAGCCACTTCTGCACACTTTGACGGTCGGCTCGATAACAGTCGCCAACGAGCCGGCCGTACCGGTCACGATCGACAAATTTGCAATAAAGCGGTCGCGATGCAGCCAGGAATTCGTTCAGAGCCTGGGCAGCTTGTCGACCGCAGGGGTATTCGAAACCTTTGGCGTCGTCGCAATATTGCTGGCTCTCAGGCGCATCGATGCCGTTGAAACGAATGCGCTGGCCGGCAATCTCGATAGTGTCACCATCGATGACCGAAGCGCGCCCGCCCATGGGTGGAGGTAAAGGTTCCAACCAGGTCAATATTGGCGACGGCAAGCTTGAGCCGTGCGTAATGAGATACTGAGTGGCGAAAGCGGCGGCAGCGGCGACAGTTACGAAGACAAGCCGCGTAGGCGCATTGAAGCGCCGTTCTGGACACCGTCCAGTGCTTTTGCGCTTGCGCCAGCGGTCAGCCTGGTCGGCACCTATGTTAAGCTGGCCTTTCCCCACGCCCCACTCTCCCCCATCAGTACTATGCCCCCAGCAGAAATTGAGCACAAGCAGGTGGTAATGTGCTTCGCCAAGACGGCCGCGCGGAAAGAAAACTCGGCCGGCCGACCCAAACCCCAAGCCCATGACCCGGCGAGATTGACGACACGACCCCCCGAACGGGACCGGTGGAGGAGTACCGGCGATCACTCCGGGTGCAAAACCGGTGCCAGCATTTTGGTTCAGAAACGAGACAGCGCGCGCTAGGATTTGTCAGATCGTCTTGTCAACGAGTGGTTTCTTTCTCGCTGGCGGCACGTAGCTCGTCACCAGCCGCACCACACCGATGTCCACCGTGACCGGCGGGGACAGGTTCACCGTGACTGTCTTCTCATCGACACGAAGGACGTCGCCGCTCAGTTCGATCGGCTGGCCTTTCTTCACTGTCGGTGTTGTCGCCGCCCGCAGCCCGAAGACGACGATGTGAATAATCCACAGAGCCGTCGCCGCGCTCGCGAGGCTGACGACCGCCAGCGTAAGCGCTGGATACGATTGCTCTAACCCCGCGGTGATTACTATGGCGCTGGACACCAATGCCATGGCTGCAACGAATGATTGGCGCATGCACTTTTGGCATTGACAGAAACCCCATAGGCGGAGCGAGACTGACAGATTGCGGTTGGTGCTTCCTTCTTGTTGCGCCTTTACGCGCTCGTCATAGGCCGAGCGCATAGTCTAATTGGATGCGTCGCGCGGGCGGACAAACTATATTAGCGAAGTCGAACGTGCGCATATCCCAAATAGGGGGTGCCTTCGTCCTGAGATTTTTTCGACATTAGTTAGGCAGCAGAGCCAGCAGGTCTAGCGAGGTGTGCTGCCCTATCTCGGTCCAAGCCGGATAGGGCAGCTGTTCGTCTGCCTGCCGCGCGCGGTGAGCCTTCAGCTCCGCGACGGTGCTGGCCGACAGCGCACTGTTCTGGCCCCGCCGCTCTTCAGCTCCTTAATATCTCACGCCGTCAGTCGGTCTGCGAAATTGTCGTTCCCGTCAGCACCGCGACAAGAGATGCCTTGCGCGTGGCCATGGTGCGACTTCCCGAGGGATGCCCAATCCAGACAAATGGCCGCCTGACCATAACCCAATCTCGCACATGAGGCCGGCGTGAGCAGGGCGACCGCCAACCGTGCCACCGAAATCCTGACCGGCCATCGGGAGGCGATCGCTGCCGAGAGAGTGAGAGGCCGGGCGTTGGAGGCGAGCTTGAAGGGCCTGGAGAGGAGCGGAAATTCGCCCGCGCTCTCCTCGCATTCGCGGCTCTGGCGGCGTTCTGCGCCGCCGCCTCGCAATTGCAGCCTCCTCTGTGCCGCTGCCTGTTTGAAAGGGATCTGAGATCATGAAAACCAAAATTTGGATTGTATCAACTTGCACACCTGAGAGGGGCGAAGGCCCTTGTCTTCCTGAGGCGTTTGGCACGGAAGAAGCTGCCGATGCGCGCCTGGAAGAGGCAATGCGTGATGAATGGCAGATCGCCGGCATCTTTGATGAAGAAGGTACCGGCGAATTGCCCTACCCGGGCGACTGGCGCGAGGCCCAGAGGAGACTGCATTCGTTCCATGAAGATGGATCATGGGGAACCTGGCAAATAACTGCGCATTTGGTCGATATCGGAGACCCGGTACCAGACCACGCCAGCGACACCGTTGACGCTCTCGTCCAGGCGGAAAGCTTCATTCGCGGATTCGAAGACGACGAGTTACAGGAAGGCATAGCCGACATCCTCGCAGGCCTTCGCGCGGCAATTCCGCGTGAGCAGGCGCGGCCCGACATGCTGGCGGCGCTTCATGCCGTCATGCGGTGCGCCAAAGGCGAATTGGAGCGTCCTGTCACGCAACGCGCGCCGTGGGGCGAAGCGCAGAGGCTGGTCGAGGCCGCCATTGCGAAGGCGGAAGCCGCTGGCACCGAGGCGTCGGCGCCAGCCATGCCCGATCACGCCAGCGACTTGCTGACTGCTCTGGTGGAGCTTGATTCGGTGGTTTCTGAAACGCCGCCCAATGGTACAGCCGCAGACTATCACGAATGGACCAATGCTCAAGCCAGCCGGCTCGAGCTAGCTTGGCGCAAGGCACGCGCCGCCATAGCCAAGGCTGAGCGCCAAGGCCCTGCCGTTCGTGTTTCTGATCTGCTGGCGGTGCTGAAGCTCGCCGTGACCGATTGGCCACAATTCGACGCCCCGCCGGCACTAAGGCAGCCCGGATGCCAGCCAGACGGCGAAACGGACGTCAACGGCGGCGATTTGGTCGAATGGTTTGGCAATTGGCGGCGCGCGTTCGTCCTGCCGGCGATCGCCAAGGCGGAGGGCCGGGCCAATGGCTGACACTTCCGAGCGCCTCTACAATTGCTGCACCAACTACGCCGCGCCCGATTGGAAGCGATTCGAACGGCTCGAATTGGCCGGATGCGTCGACGATCCGGACGAGCCAGGCCACACACTCGGCAACCAGCCGGCCAAGGCTGCCGAATTCTTCACGGTCTACGGGCGGTTTCCAGAGCCCGACGGCACGTGCGAGGCCATCACCGACATTGAAGACCCGCGTGACGCGCTGGCGGTCGCTGGTGAACTGGCGCTGATTTCAGGCCTTCGCGTCATTGTATGCGCTACGCTGGGGGATCGCTGATCATGGCCCATCTCATGACCAAGGAACGAGCTTAGTCGGCATGTCGCCATGCTGATCTTGCCCGTGGCCGCCACGCTGATCTTCGCTTGGCTTCTAGGTGCATCCTGATCGCCCGTTTTTCTCAGGATTTAACCTCCCCAATCGTGGAGCTAGATGAAAGGAAAATGCAATGAGCGACTTAATTGACTTCATGAAAGTGCCCAACAATCCCGTGGGGCGGCCCGCGCCGCCGTCAAGGCGCTTCGCTTCGCTCGGGACTGCCTGAAGGTCGCCGGCGCCCCACGCGCAGCCAAAAAGGCACGCCTGGCACTGTCATCGGCCGAGGGTGCTGTGCGCCACGCCGAGAACAAGGCGCTGTGGTCATGACCGACAATTCTAAGCGCAAGAGAGTTCTCCTGCTCCACTTCGGCCACAGCGCGATCAAGGGCATGACCCATGAGGTTCGAGAGGATGGGCTTCTCGGGTTCGCGCTATTCCTTGGTCCCAAGAAGGAGTGCCTTCAATGGATAGCTGACCACCATGCTGAGTGCGTGAACCTGCACCTATGGGGCGATCAGTTGCCCGCACCGCAACGGCTCGCGGTAGGGGGAAGCTGACCATGGCCCGTTTTCTCAACCACTACCGCTGCGAAGAATGCGACCGTTTCATGGTCCGACGAATGGGAGTGCCAGTGTGATGACGAATGCCCGAATTGCGGGATCGATTACACGTGATTGAATGGTGATGGTGCTTGGATTGAGACTCGCCGGATTGGGTTAAGGCTCCTATATCTGGGCTTTCCCCCGAATGGAGGTGACCTTTGGCAAACGCAACTGGCATTATTTACGACCCGCCTCGGGCTGGTTTCCCCTACCTCGCGGCGGTCTTTATGGACGGCAAACTCTTGCACTGCGAACCGGTCGCCTCGGTTGCCGAAGGTGAGGCGATGCTTGCCGAGGTCATGAGAGAGATGCCGGAGATGGTTAAGAAGGCGCAGCAGGGCGAGGACTGACGCTCACCTCCGAGCTTTTTTCTCGCAACTATCGTTGAGGTCGCTTGCGAGATCTTGGCCATCCTCGAATATCGCCGAGCAGCCTCTGAACCTCGACCGTTGTCATCCCGACGGTGGCCCAATTACTGGAGTTTGCCCATTTCTCAAATGAGACTGGTCGATGCGTTTTGCCGTTATAGGCTTGCATTGACACCGGCTGGCCTGGACCCGGATCGCTTTCATCCTTGAAAAATTCATCGAAGAGATAGTCTGGACACTCGACACCACTTTTGATGCCGATGCGCACTTGGTCGAGCTTGCCGGCACGCATTCGCTCGAAGATACGTCGCACATATTCTTCCGCGTCGACAAGCCCGGGCAGCACCGTTGCCAATGTGCTGTCTCGTGGCAGAGTTTCGGCGGTCATTTTGCCCTTATCGCGTCGAGCATGGACGACAAGGCGGCGCAGCCTCATACAACGACGCTTTGATCTAGCATCTCCATATCTGCGATCGCTAGACGTTAGCAGCCCTTGTAACCGGGGAAATCCGGGCGCCGTCATATCCCTCCCTAAGCAGCCTCCTCAGCAAAGACGGCGCCTCGGCTGTCGGCAACGTAAACTTTATGAAAGGGCTGGGCACCTCGGCGTCGCCACGCCGGAACACCGTATTTCCGAAGGTGGTGTTCCTGGCCTCGGCTCAGAGAGTCACAAAGGCTACGTCAAAGAGTAGTGCGGTCCGTCGCTTCTTGAAGTCCATTCGCGCGCGACCTTGTTGGGCTTACCGGGGTGAAAAGTCCTTCTGCGCCGCCAAGTTCGGGTTCCCAGCGTAGGGCACTCCCCCCGCCGCCTCATCGGCTTTTGTTAGCGCGTGCAGCCGGATCGTAACCCAAATGGGTGATGCGGCATGGGGACCCGACAGACAAGCTTGTCCCCCGAAACGCGAGAACAGGCGACAACACGGAAGGTGCCAATGCGAGGGATGCTTATCGCCACACTCAGTCTGAGCCTAGTCTATTTCGGCCCAATCGCTCCGGCCCGGGCCGATACATTCGGGACACTCGCTTACAACACATGCACGAGAGACGCCCGCTTCATGGCCAGCTATAGGCGGATGCCGCCGGGCAAGGCCATGGTGGTAGGATTCACGTCGACTCACAATGGTGGCTGGCGTGCCGAGTGCTATTCGCAAGGTAACCTGAGATCCGGGCAGGCGGCCCTCAATGCCGCTTACCAGGTCTGCAACAGGAACCGATGGGCAGACTGCTGGTCTGTCTTCGTCGGTAACAAGTTTACAAGTTCAGGTCGGAACATTCACCGTCTCGCAGTCGCCGACGCGGCCGCCCCAAGGCCAGCCCAGCGTCGAAATTGGACCAATGGGGACCAACAAGTTGTCGAAGGCGTGATCGGCATCCTCGGCGCCGTCGTCGGCAGCGGTGCGCTAAATAGAGGCGGAGGCGGCGGCAATCGTTCATACAGCCCTCCACGGAGCAACGGTGGAGGCGGCAGCAGCGACGATTGCGATTGGTCGACCGGGGCGTGCTCCGCCAAGTGATAGCCATGGCCGCCTTCCGACGGATAGGCGCAACGGCTTCCGGATCTTTCGCTGATGGTGCAAGAGGTATTGAAACGCGGCACAGGGGTCATGTGTTCTGTAGGCGATGATCCTGATGGACGCCGGTCGCGAAAAGCAATGACGAATGAGCGGGTAGTTTCTGCACTAACGTAGTTCAAGAACGTAATTGTCGTAACGGCACTCGACTATCGCACGCGTATGCTTTTTGAAGTTTGAAGCCTTCCTCGACCTGCCTCGCAGATCAGCGCCCAGGCAACCTTCAGGCTGACATGTTGTCCCTCCAGTTTGCCGAGGCCTCCACATGCGGTCCTGCGCGCGGACCGCGTCTATAATAGTAGGCTAGAGCACATTGAGCATGGCAGCGGCAGATTTCCCGTCTCCCCTTGCCCTCCGGTCAGGTGGAGATCGGTCGGCCGGCCGTTGGCATAATCACGAGCGCGCGGAATTTGGTCGAAAGCCCGCCCCATGCAACCATCCCATCGGCTGGGCGGAAAGCCGATGCGGATCCAGAAACCCTTCTAGCCTTCCTTGCCTTCACGCCCGATGTAGGCGAGGCAGCCGTTCCATTGCAGCAACGGCTGTCCGCGTCCCCCGATATCGGAAATGGCCAAGCGATGGATAGACTGCACGCGGTTCGCCGAGCCGTTACCCGAGAACTCGGGAATAATCTGGCCGCTGGGTCATCTGCATTCCTTAGGTGCCTCTGCGGTCGGCCGGCTCTCCTATTGGCGGCGTTCAGGCCATTCGTCGGCGCCAAGACTGTTGATGTTCCGCTCGACATCGAACGGGCCCTCGACGCGCCAAAATAATTTCCCATTGGCATGATCTCTCAGCCCACGGCCGCCACGGTTCAGTCGGGATTACATGCGAGACACCGCTTGCCAATATTCGGATAGCAAAGGTTCGCAGAAAATGAGTGGGGTGGCTGGATCAAATGAAGATTTGGCTGCACCAACGACCTTTGCGCCGCTCATGCAGCCGACCTTTCGTTCGATCTGGCTCGCCACGCAGGTTTCCAGTCTCGGCTGGCTAATGCAGACTGTTGCCGTCAGCTGGCTGATGGCGACGATCTCAACGTCCGATCTGATGGTGGCGCTGGTCCAGGCTTCATCGAACCTGCCCGCATTCATTTTATCTGTCTTCGCCGGGGTGCTCGCCGACAATTTCAGCCGTCGCAGGGTGATGTTCGCCGGCCGCTGTCTTATGGTGATCGCCTCTGCAATGCTGACCGCGTCTGTTGCGCTGGGCTTTGTCAGTCCGTGGATGATCCTCGGCTTCAGCTTCTTGATCGCATCTGGCGGCGCCCTCAACGATCCGGCCTGGCAGGCCTCGGTTGGCGATATGGTAGACCGACGCGATGTTCCGGCTGCCGTCACTTTGCTTTCCGTCGGCTTCAACACTGTGCGGACCGTGGGCCCGGCGCTCGGCGGCATCGTGGTTGCCTCATTCGGGCTTCTGACCGCTTTTACCGTGACCACCCTCACCTATCTGGTCCCATTGGCGACCATATGGCGCTGCAAGTGGAAGGTGCGCTCCTCGCCTCTGCCGCGTGAGTCGATGAGGACGGCGATCTATGATGGGCTGCGCTTCACGGCGATGTCGTCGGAAATCAAGGCTGCGATCGCACGCGGAACCCTCTTTGGCCTGGCGAGCATCGCCATTCTCGCGCTGTTGCCGCTGGTTGTCCGCGATCAGTTGGGTGGAGGACCGCTGGCCTATGGCACGCTCATGGCCGGCTTCGGGACCGGTGCTGTCTTCGCAGGCCTCTCCAACAGCACATTCAGACGGAGCTTGTCGCAAGAACGGCTTATGACTCTCGCTTGCGTCGCCTGTGCGGCATGCTCACTCTCCTTGGCGCTGACGTCTTCCATCGTAGTGGCGGCAATTGCGCTCGCCTTGGGCGGCGCGGGCTGGGTCACCGCCTGGTCCGGCGTTGGCGTGAGTGTGCAGTTGGCGAGCCCGCGCTGGGTCGTAGGACGCACAATCTCGATCTACTATGCCTTGATCGACGGCGGCATCGCGGCCGGCAGTTGGGTGTGGGGCACGGTGTCCCAGACCTATTCCGTGGCTTGGGCTTTGGAGGGCTCCGCCGGAGCCCTGCTGCTGGTTGCTGCAGCTGGGGTCCTGTTCCCACTTCGTGAGCGCCACGAGTCTGAGCCCGATCCTTTGGAGGCATTCGACGCCCCGGCTGTCGCCCTCAATCTGAAGCCGAGAAGCGGCCCGATCGTGGTCAAGGTCGAATATCTGATAGCCGAGAAAAATCTCGAAGCCTTCCTCGACCTCATGCGGCAGCGGCGTCATGTCCACAGCCGCGTCGGTGCTCGGAATTGGACGCTCCAGCGCAACCTTCAGAAGCCTATGCAATGGACAGAGACATTCCGCACGCCGACCTGGACCGACTACCTTCGGTTAAACCATCGTCTCACGGAAGTAGACAAGGAACTGGACGGGCGTGTCTTCCAGCTACACGCGGGAGAGGAAGCGCCTCAAATGACGATTTCGATTGAGCGGCCGACAAGCTCGGCCCGCAAACCAGAGCTTCACCTTCCTCGGCATTGAAGTCATTGTTCGCACTCGCGAACTGTTGCGGGCGGCGCCATAGGTCCGGCCGCTACGGGAATGGATGCTCATCCAGGACACAACAGAAATCCGACTCTGTCGTCGTGCTTTCGCTGACGCCAATTCGCGGCGCAAATTGTTGTCGGATTCATAAATCCGTTGCGACGATTTCGTACATCAAGGAGGCAGCTTTGTTTTTGCCTCTAGTCTGCAAAAGGATCAAAAAATGTCCAAGTTTCCCGGCAAGACCGAAACGATCGACAACGCCGACTCCCCTACCTTCGAGCCGTCCAAGGCTGCCGAGCAAGTTCGCGCAGTCGCTGAGCTGGGCATTGAACGGTCGAAGGAAGCATTTTCCAAATTGAACTCGGACGCCGAAACGGCTCAAACGGCTTTCGAGTCGACTTTGGAAACGGCCAGGACCACCGGCAACGATGTGGCCCTGAAGATAATTGCCGCTCTGCGAGCCAATGCCGAAGCTGGCTTCGCGCACGTCGAAGCACTGGTTGCCGTGAAGTCGCCATCCGAATTCTTCGAACTGCAGGCCGCCTTCCTGCACAAGCACATCGAACAGTCCGCCGAACAGGCCAAGGCCCTCCAGGCATTGATGATGAGAGCTGCCGAAGACGTGTCCAGGCCGATCAAGGATGGCTTTGAGAAGGCTTTGAAGGACCTCAAGGTCGCCGCCTGATTGCTTCAGCAATCGGGACGTCCCTACCTCGTCGACGAGCCCACGATAGGCAAGCCGGCACCTCGTGCTGGTCCTCTTCCATTTTGTCGGACGGGCATCGTCCTTATGGTCTTCAGGCTTGAAGCGGCCTCACGCTCTCACGCCGCCCTAAGCAACTGGACCAGGGTTTTTCAGCACGATTTTGCGAATGGCCCGCCGTCTTCCGCGCGTCGCGCCGTCAGACTGCTCGCCGATAAGTCCACAGTTGTGCGGGCGGGATATTGCGGACGACGAAATCATAGTGAGACACGACGTAGCGGTCCGGCATTTTGACTACCGGCGACAAAGGTCCGTAGGTGATTTGGATCACCGGTCTGCCAGCGGGGATGCGGGACAGCAAATCCTCGAGCAGGGCAACACGCTGTTCCATCGGAAAGCTCAACAACGGCACCGCACTTATGACGCAGTCGAACTGCTCCCCGCTGCGTTCGGCCAGCACTTCTCCCAGCGCAAACGCATCGCCCAATCGAAAATCCACGCCTGGAAAGGCTCGCGTCAGGCGATGGTAGAAATCCTTGGAATATTCGACCGAAACCAGTTGTTGCGGCTTGATGCCTCTTTCCAGGATAGCCTTGGTGATGACGCCAGTTCCCGCGCCAAGTTCAAGAACCGGCAATCCGGATGCAGGGTGAATGACGCTTGCCATACGGCGCGCGGCATGAACGGACGTTGGCATCAGCGCGCCCACGCGTTTCTTGTCCTTCTGCCAGCCCTTGAAGAATTGCACTTCTTCTTCGAACTTCCTGCCGAGGCGCTCCTTCAATCGAAAGACCATATTCACTCCCTGTTCCGGCCATTTGTTGTCTGGTCATTTTGACGACGCGCCTTTGTACTAGCGTTGCGCCATTCCCAATCATGCGGCGTTGGCTGCCGCGAGCGCCTGGCCTTTGCATTGCCTGGGCAGAACGCCGACGTTATCGATAAGCCGCGTCCCGCCGAGCCAGGCAGCTACGATCAGGCGGGCCGGTCGATCCGCGGCGCCAAGCAGCGACAGGTCATGGTCTGCTCGTAGCTCGAGATACTCGACTTCGTCGTAACCGTCGGCGAGGATCGCTTGCCTGGCCTCGGCAAGCACAAGCTCTGCTGGCGCTCCCGCCGAAAGCCGCCCGGCAGAGGTGAAGAGGACTTCGGCAAGCCTTGGCGCCGTCTGGCGCTGCTCGGCTGAGAGTCTGACATTGCGCGACGACATCGCCAGGCCGTCGGCTTCACGCATCGTTGGACATGCTACAATCTCGATCGGAATGTCGAGATCGCGGACGAGCCGGCGAACGACGTGCAGTTGCTGAAAATCCTTCTCGCCGAAGAACGCGAGATCAGCACGCGTCTGGAGAAAGAGCTTGGCGACGACGGTTGCTACGCCGTCGAAATGACCGGGACGGAACGCGCCGCACAGGCCGTCGCTCACCCCACTTACCGAGATCGTGGTGGCGAACCCTTCCGGGTACATGTCCGCCGCGTTCGGTGCGTAGAGCAGATGGGCGCCAAGCGGCGCGAGCTTGGCGGCGTCGTCATGCTCAGTGCGCGGGTAGGCCGCGAGATCGGCCGCGCTGTTGAACTGTTTCGGGTTGACGAACAGCGTCACGATAACCCGGTCGGCCTTGGCGAGTGCCGCACGCACCAGGCTCAGATGGCCCTCATGCAGGGCACCCATGGTCGGCACGACAGACCCTCAGGCCATTCTGACGCCATGCCGCGACAGCCATGCGCAACTCGGCGACGGTTCGTGCGATCGAAATGCTCATGCACCTTCTCCACCATTGACTGTCCTTGGCGCATCGCCGAAGACATGCTCATCCGCTGGAAAGCTGCGGTCGCGCACGTCCTGCGCGTAAGCCGCGATCGCCGCCTCGGCGATCTCGCCGAGTTCGGCATAGCGCTTGACGAATTTGGGCCGGAAGTCGCCGAAGATGCCCAACATGTCGTCGACGACGAGAATCTGCCCGTCACAGGCCGCCGAGGCGCCAATACCGATGGTCGGGATTGTTATTTCTCCGGTGATGCGGCGGGCGAGCGCGTCGGGGACCTTCTCCAGCACCACCGCGAAGGCACCGGCCTCGGCCACCGCGAGGGCATCGCGCCGGATGCGCTCGGCATCCTCGCCCCTGCCTTGCACCCGGTAACCGCCGAAGCTATTGACCGCCTGCGGCGTCAGGCCGACATGGGCCATCACCGGGATGCCGCGACCGGTGAGGAAGCGGATTGTCTCGGCCATTGCCTCGCCACCCTCGAGCTTGACAGCTGCGCAACCGGTCTCCGCCATGATGCGTGCGGCATTGCGGAAGGCCTGCTCGGGACTTTCCTCATAGGAGCCGAACGGCAAGTCGACGGTCATCAGCGCCCGCTCCAGCCCGCGGCGCACCGCCTGACCGTGGATGACCATCATCTCAAGCGTCACGCCCAGCGTCGACGTCAAGCCGTGGAGCACCATGCCGACGCTGTCGCCGACCAGAACAATGTCACAATGCCGATCAACGAGCTTTGCGATCGGCGTGGTATAGGCCGTCAGGCAGACCAGCGGCGTTCCACCCTTCCGGGTACGAATATCCGGCGGCGTGATCGCCTTGGTGGTAGCAACCGCACTCAAAGAGGGCTCCTTCCCCAACGTTACCAACCGCGGGTGCCGCGTTTGACACATTTTTGTGCAGGTGCGAAGAGCTAAAATCGCCCACGGTCATAATGTTGACGAGCCGACAATATCGTGGAAAACCAATTAAATCGGTTCAGCTGCTTTCGTGGCAGTGTTCTGCGAACCAGCTCAGGGATCATGCGTCACCAGGCGGCGAAGGGAACCAGCAAAGGCGAAGCTGGAGGCAAGGCGAACGACGCTGTCAAAGCGGATCTGATCGCCGTCGTCGTCGCCGTGAACAACAGCGACCCCTGCGTTCTCACCATTCCCCAGGCAAACGCCCTGCCATCGGGTCCGTTCGAACTCGCGCACCGTTCGCTGCAGTCGGGCCTCAGGGGATGGGTCGAACAACAGACCGGCCAGCCGCTCGGCTATATCGAACAGCTCTATACCTTCGCCGATCGCGACCGGATCGGCGCCGAGCAGCGCGTCATCTCGATCAGCTATCTGGCCCTGACCCAGGCCGAACAGGCGAGCGCCTCAGCCAGACGCTTTTGGGCAAGCTGGTACGACTATTTTCCATGGGAGGATCACCGTTCCGGCACGCCGGCGGTAGTACTGGAAAATCTGCGGTCGCGCCTGAGGGAATGGGCCGAGGGCGCTGAAGACACCGCCACCCGGCTCGATCGCCGGCGGCGTGCGGCCGTCGCCTTCGGCTTCGATGACCGATCATGGAACGAAGAGCTCGTACTCCAGCGCTATGAGCTCCTTTTCGAGGCGGCCCTAGTGGAAGAAGCGATGCGCGGCGGATATCCGGTCGCGCCCACCCCGGGGACCGGCAGATCGATGATCGCCGATCATCGTCGCATCCTGGCAACGGCCATGACGCGGCTGCGCTCCAAGATCAAATACCGGCCCGTCGTGTTCGAACTGATGCCGCCGCTCTTCACACTTCTGCAGCTGCAGCGAACCGTAGAGGCGCTCTCAGGCAGGCTCATCAACAAGCCAAACTTCCGCAGGCTCATCGAGCAGCAGGAGCTGGTTGAGAAGACCGGTAAGACGACCGCCGAAACCCGCGGCCGGCCCGCGCAGCTCTACCGCTTCCGCCACGACATTCTCGACGAGAGGCCCGTGGCGGGAACAAAATTGCCGCTGACGCGGGCTTGACATCCTTATAGTCGCAACGATTATAAAGCCATTATAATCACGTGGACTATAATTGGAGGCTCGATGAGCGCCATCCTGCCTTCGAGTGCGTCCCTGTACGACCGCGTTCGGCGCCTGATCCCCCCGATCGAATGGCCGGTATTTGCCAGCGATATCGATGCCATTCATGATCTGAAGCGGCAGCGAAACGCCGTCATCCTGGCGCATAACTACCAGACGCCGGAGATCTTCCATTGCGTCGCCGACATCGTCGGCGACAGCCTGGCGCTGGCCCGTAAGGCGATGTCGACCGAAGCGGATGTCATTGTGCTCGCCGGCGTGCATTTCATGGCCGAGACGGCGAAGCTGCTCAACCCGCAAAAGACGGTGCTCATCCCCGACTTGCGTGCCGGCTGTTCGCTGGCGGATTCGATCAGCGCCGAGGATATCCGCCTGCTGCGACAACGCTATCCGGGCGTGCCGGTCGTCACCTACGTCAACACGTCGGCCGAAGTGAAAGCCGAGTCCGATATCTGCTGTACCTCCGGCAATGCCAAGGCCGTCGTCGAATCCCTTGGCGTTTCCAGGGTGATCATGCTGCCGGACGAATATCTGGCCCAGAACATCGCCGCGCAGACAAAGGTGCAGATCATCGCCTGGAAGGGGCATTGCGAGGTGCATGAGCGCTTTACGCCGGCCGACATCCGCGAGTTGCGCGAAAGCCATCCCGGTGTAACGGTGCTGGCGCATCCCGAATGCCCGCCCGACGTGGTGGCTGAAGCCGACTTTTCCGGTTCGACCGCGGCCATGTCCGACTATGTCGAAAGGCAAAAGCCGACACGCGCCGTGCTGATGACGGAATGCTCGATGAGCGACAATGTCGCGCTCCAGCATCCGGAGTTGGAGTTCATCCGGCCCTGCAATTTGTGCCCGCACATGAAGCGGATCACGCTTGCCAACATCCGCGCCGCGCTCGAGCAGAACCAACATGTGGTAAGCATCGATCCTGAGATCGCCGGCCGAGCACGGCTTGCGGTCGAACGGATGCTGGCACTTTGAGCGCCGATGTCCGCAGCTTCTTCGGGCGGCCCATTGTCATCGGCGGCGGCATCGCCGGACTGATGACCGCGCTTCATCTAGCGCCTGAGCCAGTGCTTGTTTTGTCCAGGACGCTGCTGGGAGCCGACACAGCGAGCACCTGGGCACAGGGCGGTCTGGCCGCGAGCATGGGTAATGACGATAATCCGGCGCTGCACCTCGCCGACACGATTGCCGCCGGGGACGGGCTCTGCGACAGACGCATGGCAAAACGCATCCTCCAGGCCGCGCCCGGCGCGATCGAGGGGCTTGCGCGCCTCCGGATCCCCTTCGACCGTACGGCGAATGGGTCACTGCGCCTCGGACTAGAGGCCGCACATAGCCGGCGTCGCATCGTTCACGCGCATGGCGACGGCAGCGGGCGTGAGATCATGCGCGCCCTGATCGCGGCCGTGCGTTCCACGCCGTCGATTGTGGTTGTGGAGGGCGTGGAAGCACGCCGGCTGGCGGTGAGCGACAATGCGATCCGAGGTGTCTGGGCGAGTTGTTCGCTAGGATCCGTCTTCTTCGCCACACGGCGCATCGTCCTTGCCACTGGGGGAATCGGCGGGCTGTTTCTCGACAGCACCAATCCATCCGGGAATTGCGGACAGGGCCTGGCGCTTGCAGCCCGCGCGGGAGCCGTCCTCTCCGACCTCGAATTCATCCAGTTCCATCCGACCGCGCTTGACGGGTCGGAGCGCCCGATGACGCTGATCAGCGAGGCTGTCCGCGGCGAAGGGGCCGCCCTCATCGACGAAACCGGCCGGCCCTTTCTCGAGTGCGTGCCTGGGGCAGAACTCGCCGCCCGCGATGTCCTGGCACGCGCGGTGTGGAACCATCTTGCGAACGGCCACCGAGTCTTTCTCGACGCGCGGCAACGGCCCGGTTCGGAATTTGCGCGACAGTTCCCGACAATCGCGTCCGCCTGCCGTGGAGCCGGCATCAATCCGGCGCGCGATCTTATTCCCGTTCGCCCCGCTCAACACTACCACATGGGTGGAGTGGCCGTAGATCGGTCCGGACGTACTTCAGTCAACGGGCTGTGGGCCTGTGGCGAAGTCGCCTCGACTGGACTGCACGGCGCCAACAGGCTCGCCAGCAATTCCCTGACCGAGGCGGTCGTGTGCGCGCGCTGGGTCGCTGAAAGCGTGGCCAGAACCCCTGCGCGCAGGACAAAGTCTGCGTGTGGAGACGAGTACCCATCGCCTGATCCCATACCCGTGCGTCCTTCCCTGTCGCCCGCACTCGGCATCGTCCGGAATGGTGCAGGTTTGAAAGCAGCTATACGGGCCTTGATGCCGATAGCCGAAAGCAAGCACGCAGCAGCGGATCCGGCGGCCGTCGGGCTGATGATCGCGATTGCAGCGTTGCGGCGCGAGGAAAGCCGAGGCGCCCACTACCGGACGGATTTTCCCCATCAAGCACCCGAAGCCAGACGGTCCGAAATCACCCTCGAAGCCGCCTTGGAGGCTGCGCGGGAACTGGCGCACTCTCCAGCGCTGGCAGGCCTCACGTCATGAACCTCAGCCCGCTTCCCGCGATCATGCTCGAACCGCTGGTGCGGGCAGCCCTTCTTGAAGACCTCGGCAGAGCCGGTGACGTAACGACGGACGCCATTGTAACACCCTACCACTATGCAAGAACCGTTCTGGCGGCGCGTCAGCGCGGGATTGTCGCGGGGCTCGATCTGGCCATTCTGGCCTTCCGCCTGATCAGTCCCGATGTTGAAATCTCGCTGGAGCGGCCAGACGGCAGTTGTGTCGTGGAAGGCGAGGTCATCGCATCGGTGGTTGGCCCGGCCCGTGCCATTCTCACCGCCGAACGGACCGCGCTCAATTTCCTCAGCCATCTGAGCGGCATCGCCACGGCGACGGCTTCGATTGTCAACGCGATCCGCGGGCACAAGGCGAAAATCGTCTGCACCCGCAAGACGACGCCGGGCCTGCGCGCTGTCGAAAAATACGCCGTGCGTGCTGGGGACGGTGCCAATCACCGTTTCGGCCTCGACGACGCCATCCTGATCAAGGACAACCACATCGCCATCGCCGGCGGGATTCGTTCGGCCATCAAGCGCGCGCGAAATAGTGCAGGTCATCTCGTCAAGATCGAAGTCGAGGTCGATACGCTGACTCAGTTGGAAGAGGCCTTGACGGTCGCTCCCGACGCCATCCTGCTCGACAACATGTCGGTTGACGACTTGCTCCTGGCGGTGTCGATGGTCGCCGGTCGAGCCATCACCGAAGCATCGGGCAGGATTACCGTCTCAACAGCGCCAGCCATCGCTGCCACCGGCGTCGATCTTATCTCCATCGGCTGGCTGACCCATAGCACGCCGATCCTCGATATCGGACTTGATTTTCGAGCGTCCTTATAACCTGCGAGCAAACCCGCATGACTCGCAAGACGAAGATAGAGCTGGGCACGCCGGTCGGCGCCACCGGGTCGCGGCTGTTGTGCGGCAACGCGCCAGAACATGTCGACGAACCCGACATTTCCGCCATGGTCGACGCGCTCTTCGAGGTGATGGGCAAGGCATGACCAAGCGTATCGTCATCACCGGGACAGACACCGGAATTGGCAAGACCGTGTTCGCGGCTGGGCTAGCCGGCATGCTCGACGGCTTCTACTGGAAGCCGGTGCAATCGGGCTTGGACGGCGAAACCGACAGCGAAGTTGTGGGACGGCTCGCCGGCCTGCCGCCGGGGCGCGTACTGCCGGAAGCTTACCGCTTGCAGAGCCCGCTGTCGCTGCATCGTTCGGCCGAAATCGACGGCATCTCGATCGAGACTGCCGATCTTTCATTTCCGGTCCTGCCGACACCGCTCGTCATCGAAGGCGCCGGCGGGCTGATGGCGCCGCTCAACCGACAGACAAGGTTCATCGATATTTTCCGGGAATGGCAACTACCCGTCATCCTTTGCGCGCGCACCGCGCTCAGCACCATCAATCACACTCTGCTATCGATCGAGGCGCTCAAGGCTCGCTCCATCCCAATCATGGGCGTTGCTTTCATCGGCGACGAGGTGGCCGACAGCCAAAGGACGATCGCGAAGTTGGGCAATGTGCCACAACTCGGCAGGCTGCCGCACCTCGATCCACTGACGCCCAAAACGCTGAGGCACGCGATGATTGCCGGCTTCGACCTAGACCTGATTGCCGGCGCCAATGATGTCGCAGTCTCGTCTGTGGCATCCGTTCACGCAGCACGTACTCGAGCCGGCAATCCCCGAGATCGTCCGGACGGAAGTCGCCTACCTCCACAAGGCTGACAGTGCGCGTGCCCTCGATGCCATTTCGTCCTGGTGGGTCGTCACCCACGGCCACCACCATCGCCGTATCATGAAGGCCATCGAGCCGACTTCGGCGTGCCTCAACCAGACGCTGAAGCCCTGGGCTTCCCCACCACCATGTTCACCGTGCTTTTCGCGGTCGCCCGCACCGTCGGCTGGGATCGCGCGGTGAAGGAAGTGATCGAGGATCCGCACCAGAAGATCGGCCGCCAGTTGACGGCGCCGGATCCATTGCCTCGCGTCCTATCAGACCGGGTCCAGAAGGCGGAAAACCTGTAGGAAAATTACCCTCGATGATCCCTGAGTAAGGCTGATCGATCACCCACGCGAAGCGCGCATATGCTCAGCTGTTCGGTTCAAAATTCTCACGCGTCATTTCGACTGTTTTGCGCCCGTACCATTTCATCCTGGGACGACGTTGGAAGATCGGCCCCTGCAGCCGAGATATGAAGAGGAAAATCCTGAGCATCCCAACTTTTTAATCGCTGCGCAGTATCTTTGCTTCGAGCGCAGCTGCAACGAAAGCTCTTCGAGCAACTGGCGGATGAGCCTCACCACGCAACACCTGAAGACAGGCGTCCATCGCTAGCTTCCGTTTCACGGTCTGACGATCAAGATCACGCAGCAAGATAGCGGCCGCGTCATTGACCTCGAACACGATACGCTCTGAGCTGTGGCGGCCAACCCGAACAACGACCGGCCTCTCAAATCTGCTCAAGCCGGTCATCTCTACGCTCCCCCAAGCCGATCACAAGCCAGTTCGCTGCCGGGTCGAGCCGGTTCCGCCGCGAACTTTGAAATGTCGACACAATGCCCCTCGACGTGCCTCGCGCCGGCCCCCACACTCGGCGCCGACCCTACGCCCGCACTCTTCCACCGCCCGACTTGCAGGCAGCAAGCCACTGCATCGCGGAGGTTGCATCTTCCAAGATGGCGGCCCGTTTTGCAAAGCCGAAAAAGGCATTGCGCGCCGCGCATACAGGGTTTCGCCCTTCGTATGCATCATAGCATGCTCTGAGAGCGGTCTGGTACACCCCGTCTCTCCGATCTTCCGGCCATTCATTGAGAAAATCCAAAGCGTCCGCAAGACTGGCGATCTCTTGAACGATGTGCGTGGCAAGGTTCACGAAAATGGGGCTGCTGAAAGCGTCAGCATTCATTCGTTCTTCCCAACCTGGTGAACAGCTAATTTGCGTGAAGAAGCGCTGCATCGGCGGGCCGACCCATTGCAGATTGTGCTGTCAAGGCGATGACGTTTCAAGAGGTGTGATTCCTCTACCGGCCTCATCGGCCGCCAGCATGCCTCTGACAGCGCCAGCCCAGCCAGCCGAGCCCCGTCGCTGCGGCGGCGGTCGCGTCAGGGACCGCGACTGCGAGGTTGAAGACCGCGGCAGGCTGGGCTTCAGTGAGGCCGCAACCCAGTCTCGCAGAGAGACGCCCAGGTTTCAGAGGCCATGCTCTGGATTGCTGATGATCTTCTCACCCTATCGCGCTCCCGACATTCGGATTCACTTCGAACGGGCTTGCCGTCATCGAGGAACTGGGGCTGGTGGTGGCGAGATCCGTGCGCCCCGCGACGGGAAGCTCCCGAAAAGAAGCTTGTTGATGCAGGGTCCGTTAAGAGCCAGCGAGCCTAAAAACGCCTACCACGATCTGCAGGTAGCCACGGCTGACGCATGCTATTCCATTCAGCCAATGGCGAATCTGACCTATGAGGATGCGCTTGCCCCGTTGATCGCGTGGCCCAGGGATGTGGCGGGTTGCGGACGGGTGAAATGCCAGTATTGCCCTGGGTAAAGTTGGTTATGGGCTATGGTGTCAAAAAGAAAGTCAATTGCGCTGCATCTTCATCATCCCGCTACTGGAGTCGGACAGATGGCGCCCCCGATGTGAGGGAGGGTTTGCCATATCGGGTAACCCTTTCTTCCAGGTCCTCCCATCTCGAGAGTACCGGCTAAACTTCATGACGCCTCGGCAGATGTCAGACTGGACAGGTGGAGGTAAGAGCGACGTCAGTGCCGTTGAAGGGTGGTGGCTGCGATAACAAGAGCCGCATGGGACGAGGTTGGCTTGGGCAATCATGCTAATCGCTTGCGCCGTCCGAGAGAGCCAACGGCATGGGACGGCGGTAGCATCCCCTTGAACGAGAAGGTCGACATGAAGATCATGCAAGAAAAGGACATTTCAGCGTTCGTGCAAGCAGTTGTCGATATTGGCTGCGACATACACGCGATTGGCCTTTTGGGATACATCTTTGGTGATGGCGATTTGACGCCTGCGAAGCAGAGGGCCATCGTGCCACAACTGCGTTGGATTACCAAAACCTACGGCGAACGCGATCATCTTATGGATGAGATAATCGCGTATCTGCGGTCGATCGGACGCTATGTCGAGATTGAGCCGCAGACAGGTGTACACTGATGGCGGCTGCCGGTGCCGGACGCACACATTCATTGCGTTCAGCGACAACCGACACTAGAACCGGCACTTCGCCGACTGTGATTCAAGCCGCCGCCCGGAGAGTTCATGACAGAAGAAGCCGACAACAACATCGACACCCTCATCGAGCTCACAGCCGATGTCGTCTCAGCCTATGTCTCGAACAATCCGATCCCGATGGGTGATCTCCCCGCCCTGATTGGCCAGGTGCACGCAGCACTGAAAGGCACGCTTGGCGGCGTTTCCGCAGCAAAGCCGGAGGCTCTCGAGCCTGCAGTGCCCATCAAGAAGTCGGTGACACCGGACTACATCATCTGCCTGGATGACGGGAAGAAATTCAAATCGCTAAAGCGCCATTTGTCGACCGACTATGGACTGACGCCGGATGAATATCGCGCCAGATGGGGTCTGCCGGCGGACTATCCTATGGTCGCGCCGAATTACGCTGCGGCGCGCTCCGCATTGGCCAAGACCATGGGGCTCGGCCGCAAGCCGAAAGAGCCGGAAACGCCGGCGCCCGGCGAGGCGTAGCCGCAAGACGGTCGCAGCGTGATCTAATTATCTAGATTCGTCTTGAAACGCGAAGCCGCCAAAGGCACAAGCTGCCACAGAGCATGAAAAGGCGGGTTACCCAACCCGCCTTCCCTTTCAAAAGCTTCGTTTCCCCAGGAATTCGCGCGGGCGTGCTGCTTCAGCATTCCCGGTCCATTTTCTCGCCTTATTGAGCGTCAGCCCATCCTGCCAACTGCGTCCATCCTGCTGTTGCAGGAGAAAATTCAGCCAGCTTTGCTGAGGCTGCCGGCGGAAGACTTGCCAGTGCGGCGGTCCTGTTCGATCTCATAATTGATCTTCTGGCCGTCAGTGAGGGTGGAGAGGCCCGCGCGTTCGACAGCGGAAATATGGACGAACACATCCTGACCGCCATTGTCGGGCTGGATAAATCCAAATCCCTTGCTGCTGTTGAACCATTTCACGGTTCCAATCGCCATATGCGTATCCCTTGTAAAGTTCGCTACATGTTTTGGTTCGGTGGTCATGCCGGCCAGCTCACAGTATAACGCAGCAAATGCGAAAGAGCGCAAGGCCCGGAGCGACACGCTGGGGTAAGCGCTTCGTGCAGCCAGTTGGACCGGCGGCGACAAAGCGGCAGTCGCGCCACCCATGACATCCGGCATGCTGGGTTGCAGGTCCATCAACAGCATGAATCGGTCGCTTGTGACCGATTCCAACAATGCGTTGGACGTGTCTGACATCCTCGGGAACATGGGAGTATGAACAAGGGCGACGACCATCTTCATTGCGTTCTGCATATTTTGCGGCTTCGCGATGGGCGCAATAAGGGCGACTGCGTGGGCGACATGATCGTCACCAGGGTCAGGCTGACAGCAGGACAAGAGATCCGGAGCCTGGGCCCAAGCGTCGGCGGTGAGCCGCTTCAGTCGTGGCTTGGACGACCGCAAAGTCTTCGAAAACCGTTGGAGAACGCCTGGGAGCGGGTGGACGAAGGCGTGCTATCGGCCTAGACGACATTCGCAACTCCCCCAAATCTGCCGAGAGCACTATGAAGCAGCAGCGACCCTTTGTCGTCGAGATCAAATAGAAGCGTGGGCTCGTGAAGCGGCCACAGTCGATCTGGGGCGGCATCGACCTGGCTGCCATCGCGAACGAAGTCGCGAAAGCGAAGATGGAAAGTGCGATCGCTGAAGCGACGCCGCAGCCTATTCCCGAAGATGTTCGTTCTCAGGCCATGGTCACTAGCAGTGAAGCATTGCCTGACGCCGAGGACGTGCCCGACGTCCCGCTTCCTCAGCCCCCAACGGTTGAGGAAGCGCCGATGCAGGAAACATCGAACGCGCAGACTGGGGGCAGACGGACCCGCAACAAGAAGCGGTGGCGGAAAGATGTTCCTTTGCCGCGAGGTGAACGCTGGAAGCGGCGCCTGCCGTGGCTGCTCCGCCAGAGCCGGGCTTACTGTAGGTCAACTGTGCCGGGTTGAAGCTGCCCTTGTCGAACTGTCCATGACAGGCCAGCAGTGCTTCGAAGTAAGGCTTGAAACCGTGGTGTAAGGTTGCCTATCAGCCCCTGCCGGATTTCGGCGCGAGAATGAAGTCGAAAACGGACTCAGGCTGGCCAGGCGTCGGCTCTCGCAAAACAGCCGGGAAAGTTGTCGCCGCTTCGGCGTCTACTGCGAGGGCGGCAAGTGTCATTCCGAGTGCGGCTTCAAAGAGCCGGCTCGGCAGAAGCGCCACGCGACGAAAAAGCGCTCCAGCCCTTGCCGAATGGCGCGCGGCCGCGCCCTGCTTTCCTTCGCGGATCTTCACCCCGGTCGCCGCCAACAGGATCAATCCCTTGAAGAACAGTCGATGCTGAGCGCTTTGCTTCGCCGCGTGCCATAGAGGCTCCCAGGCCTGAGCTTCCCAGTAATAGCCGTGGTTGAAAAGGTCGATACCCCATCGGAATGCGTTTGAGCTAAGTGCTTCTTCGACGGCAACAACGGTCCCGGCTCGCTTTGGTACCTGTGACCCAACGGGTCGCGCACCGGATGTGGATGTTTGCCAGGCAGGTATGCGTAGCTCGGGAAATTCTTTTCGGGCAGCAGGCGAGGACGTGGCATAGGCCGAGCAATCATGAAAGCGCGTCGATGACAATTGATGTCCGATGGAATCGACGGGATACTCCTTCATTGGCTGTTGGGTCCTGCCATTCCTGAAGATTCCGCTGTACACCAAACTGCCAGAACGGCGTAGCCGAGAACCAACCGCCAAAACGTCCGGGATTTGCGGAATCGCTGGAGTGAACCCCCAGACTGAGACAAGGAAAATCACGGACAGTTTCCCTGCACGGAGAGGAAACTGGGCATGGCCGGACGGCAAAGAGTTATTGATGAGGACCAAAAACTGGAGCTTCTCCAGCGCATGAAGGCAGGCGAAACCGTCAGCAAGTTGGCAGATGAGGTTGGCATCAGTCGCCAACGTCTTTACGAGTGGCGCGATCAGCTCAGGCTTCGTGGAAACCTGAAGTCACGTCGGCGTGGCCGGCCGGCGAGAGTGGCGGGAGGAGTTGACGGGGACTTACAATTGCAGAGCGCAGTCGATCCACCAGCGCCTCAGGAAAAGGCTCTGACTAAGGCCAGGCGCCGGATCAGGGAATTGGAGCAGAAAGTCGGGCAACAGCAGCTCGATCTCGATTTTTTTCGCGAAGCCTTGCGGCACTTCGAGGAAGATCAGCGTCGGAGCAGCGCTCCTGGCGAAACGGGATCTTCAAAGTCATCGAAAAGATGACGACCGGCCTGTCGCAAGGCGAATTCAACATCGATCGAATGTGCTGGCTCGCGGGGGTCAGCCGCGCGAGTTATTACCGTCACTGGCTGGATTCGGCCCCTCGTCGGGCCGAAACAGGTTTGCGAGACCTCATTCAAAAGATGGCTCTCGGCAACGCGCACTACGGTTACCGCCGGATCGGAGCCCTGTTGCGTCGGGAGGGGTGGCAAGTCAACCACAAGTGCATTCTACGCATCATGCGTGAAGACAATCTGTTGTGCCTGCGCGCGCGACCCTTTGTTCCTGCAACGACGAACTCGAGGCATGGTTGGCAAGTCGTGCCGAACCTCGCCAGGGGCATGATCCTCAGTGGGGTCAACCAGCTATGGGTTGCCGATATCACGTTCCTGCATCTCGCTGAGGAGTTTGCTTTCCTTGCCGTTGTGCTTGACGCGTTTAGCCGCCGGGTGGTCGGATGGGCGTTGGATACGCATCTCAGAGCAAGCCTTGCCATCGAGGCTCTCGAGATGGCCATCACCGATCGCCAGCCCACTCCCGGCAGCCTCGTGCATCATTCCGATCGCGGCGTTCAAGGCGCGTGCGGAGCGTACTCCGAACTTCTGCATCGTCGCGGTATCCAGGCGAGCATGAGCCGTGTCGGAAATCCTTATGACAACGCGAAAGCGGAGAGCTTCATGAAGACCCTGAAGCAGGAAGAGGTGCAAGGTCTCGCCTATAGGGATGCAGAGGATGCCCGCAGGCGCATCGGCGCTTTTATCGATACCGTCTACAACACGCAGCGCCTGCATTCGGCGCTCGACTATCTCACGCCAGAGGAATACGAACAGATGCATTCAGGTGGACGACGGATGGAAAAGGCGGCATAGCTGAACACGGGACGGTGTCCGTGATTTTCCTTGTCTCAGTCTGGGGGTTCACTCCATCGCTGTCC
This sequence comes from Mesorhizobium sp. 113-3-3, assembly GCF_016756495.1. Classification (NCBI taxonomy): domain Bacteria; kingdom Pseudomonadati; phylum Pseudomonadota; class Alphaproteobacteria; order Hyphomicrobiales; family Phyllobacteriaceae; genus Mesorhizobium; species Mesorhizobium sp. 113-3-3. Next base: position 84,995 of record NZ_AP023244.1, on the reverse strand, counting down.
GCGAATTCTGAAAATACTGCATACACGTTGATGTCCCGCTCGATGCGGCCGGCTCAGATAAAGATTTTGCTGTGCCAACGACGTTTGGGCCGCTCGGGAATCCAACCTTTCGTTCGGTCTGGCTCGCGACCCAGGTTTCCAGCCTCGGCTGGCTGATGCAGACAATCTCGACGTTCGATCGAGGATTGCAGGCTTCATCGAACCCTGGCCGCCTTCATTTTATCCGTGTTCGCCAGGGCCCTCGCCGACAATTTCAGCCGCGCCGGGTCAAGTTCACCGGCTGGAGGCCGATAGGTTATAGCCTCTGCGTTGCCGTGTACGATCCTCGGCTTCAGCTTCTTGATCGCATCTGGCGGTGCTATCAACGATCTGGCAGGCCTCGGAGATATGGTGGACCGACGCGATGTTCCCGCTGCCGTTACCCCGGTACGGACCGTGGGCCTGGCACTCGGCGGCATTGTGGTTGCCGGTTTGGCCTCCTGGCGGCTTTCGCTGTGACCACCCCTCACGCCATCCGACACCTTCTGTCGGGTTTGTCGGGTCCGCGCCATAGGCTCGCGTAGCTAATCTCGGGTTTTGCGTCAGACTAATTGGCTGAAAAGCAACCTCAATTTTTTCTTCGGCGCTCGATCAGGCAAATTGGCACGAGTTTTGATGCTCTTCGTTGTGAGGCGGTAGCTGCATTCTTGTGAGGGCAATCGCGATGGATAGAACCAAAAAGGGAAAACATCATATAGGTCTCCGTAGTCGGCAGCGAGCCCAAAGCCGATTCCAGCAGCAGCCTCATCCTGAACGCGAGGTGCAGGACACGGTCCTGCGCTTCCGCCGCAAGGAGAACCATCCTTGTTCGAACCTGTAGCTGAGAAGGCCCCATTTTCGCGAGCGTAAAGCACTAGACTAGGATCTGAGGCAGCACGAACAAATCTGATGGGCAAGTCCCGGATAACGCCTGTTTCACCTACTGGTTGAACAAGTAAGTGAGGAATACGTCATGAACGATCATGTGCAAGTGAAGGACGCTTATACCACCTACGGCGAGATATGGAGCGATATCTATGATGACTATGGGGAAGCGCTCAATATGTCGGTCGAGAACGAGCGGACAGTCAGTTTTCTCGCGCTCTTCGCAAAGAACGGAACCGCACTCGAATTGGGCGTTGGAACCGGCCAAATCGCCTTGCCCCTTTCGCAGACCGGAGCTTCGGTTCACGGTCTCGACAACTCGGAGTCCATGCTTGCCTCGCTTCGCGCAAAGAACGGTGGAGATTCGATCACGGCACACCTTGGCGACATGGCAGAGTTCGACCTTGGAACTCAATATGATCTCGTGTACTGTAGTCGTAACACCTTCTCACTTATCACAAGTGTCGACCGGCAGATTAGTTTCTTTGACTCCGCTATGAAGTCTCTCAGTCCGCACGGACGCCTCGTAATACATTTGGACTATCCATATACGTCTGATTTCTCCGACGCGGGCGCCTATGGCGAGCAAAGAACAACGGTTACCCATGTCGATGAGCAGCGCGCGATGGTGCGCTTTGCCAAGCATGACCGCAATCAACAGCTTTTTATTTCTCAAGATCTCTGGATCCCACCCTCCGGAAGCCGGACCCTGCCGCTGAAGATGCGATATGTCTATCCGACCGAGCTCGACTTGCTCGCAAAGATCAGCGGCCTTGAGCTTGTTGAGCGTTACGGAGATTGGCAGAGGCGCCCGTTTGGCAATGCATCTCGGCAATACATATCGGTGTTCGGTAAAACACAATGAGAATCGTGTGTCACGACCAATACTTTAGGGTTCTGTCGCAATCCTGACTATGGTCGCAAGAAGCGCTATGCGCGCGGCTGCTCAGATGGCAAGGACCTCAAATTGCCGGCGATTGAGGTTTTCGGCAAACCTCGCCTGTCGCTAGAATGATTTCGGCGCTTGGCCGCAGGATTATGCGCCCGGATTCGCAATCAAACCCAGCGGCGGCATCGGCGCCCGGTCGTGGTGCCAGCGGTTCTACCCGGCCATGAATCTCAACATCAAAAGCTGGAGACGGCTACTCGACCTCGACCACCCCAACCACGGGCCTGCTGCTGCCGATCCTGATCTACTGCGTCGGCAAAAGGGGAAGCCCCTCCTCGGCAAGCCCAGGCCGGGGCCCGAGACCACGCACTTCATCGAGCTCGAGGCGTACACAGACTTCGCCCTCGTCGTCCCCGCCCTCCGCGAACTCCACTGCGTCACCCGTTATGACGGTCCGGAGTGATCGGCGGCGACGCGCGGACCAACGGCTACTCGACTATACAACACTACTAACGATTTCGGGAAAGGTGGCCTCGGCGCATCGCTTGCATCTGAACCGGCGCGGCGCCAAGATCGAAATCTCACAGCACTCACGCCGTGCTCCTCCCTTGCCGCTTGACAAGGAACTCTACAAATGGCGCCACTTGGTCGAGAACTTCTTCTGCAAACTCAAGGAGTTCAAGCGTATCGCCATGCGAGCCGACAAAACCTATCAGAACTTTGCAGGCATCATAATCTCGCAGCGGCCGTAACTCACGCTGGATCTTAACAAGCCTTAGTCCATCCGAGGGCCGCGTTGGGCCGAGGTAGGCTGCAGTTGGATCACTCCTATGCCATTCTCTATTGCGATTTGCGTGCCAAATGGCTTCGAGAGTTTCTGGAGACGCTCCAGAATAGCCACTGCCTGCGGTGCGGGCGCGAGCCGCGGCACTCCCCGGTTGGCAAATCTATTTGAACGCCTGAGTTCTATTGGGTGGAGCAACAATTGAACGAGCTGGTTCTGCTCAAAGCGGCTGATGGCGACGACACTCTCATAGAAAATCGTGTCAGATTGGGGGCCTGCAAGTCCCTCCGCCGTTGGATACCCTTTTGCTACCTCATTGACAGTGACTTCGGCATCTGTATCGACCCGCGGGTCCATGCCGTAGATAGCGTACGCGTCTGCACCTAGTGGTGTCCGGAGATCCTGACAGAAGAAATTTCCCAAGCTATAAAGAATAGGTCGACCTTTGTAGATCTCGATGCCTCGTAACTGGTGCGGTCCGTGCACGATGTATGCGTCTGCCCCTGCATCAATGAGCTTGCGAGCAAACGATTGTTCGTAATCAGGCGGTTCTTGGCTCCACACCCCAGGCTCGTGCTCGTGGTTCGTGACGATGCAGAAGTCGGACATCTGCTTGCCCCGGCGAACATTGCGCAGAATATCGGCGACGTCACACGAGTTAGGTTCGAAGCTGTAACCTACTTTGTCGCCCGCCTTGAAGATGACCTCGTCGAGAACTACCTGGCCGGGATCTTTGCCAGCCGGGTTGTAGCCTGGCAGCACTTCGCGCACCTGCCTGAGGTTCTCTAGCATTGCCGGTGGAACCACGATACGCTTTGTCAAACGGAGAGGATTGAGCCCTGGTCTGCCTGGTGCCTCACCCGCATGACCGCCGGCACGAGCCATTGCCGCGAACGTCGTCGCAAAGGAGACCAGCGCCACCCTTCCGCGCGGAGTCTCAAGGAAGCGAGCAGCTCCGGCTTGTGCAAGGTTCTCTCCTGCGCCGGCATGGACGATCCCGTTCCTATCAAGCGTGCGGCTAGTCTCGCGCATGCCTTCCACGCCCCAGTCGAGCGTATGGTTGTTCGCGCGACTGACCATATTGAAGCCCAAGGCCTTTAAGTCAGTCCCCAACCCCGGGTCGCTGATGCAATACGCCCCGCCAAAGTCTGCCTCCGGATACCCTTTGGATTGAACCTCCAAGATGTTGGTTTCCAAGTTGCCAAAGGTGACGTCCGCATCGTCAAAAATCCTGAGGACATCCGCCAGGCCGGGATAGTGGCCTCTTGCTACTGGCCGCGCATAGAGAATGTCGCCGACTGCCGCCATGGTAAAGCCATCATCGACGTTTGTGGCAACTGAACCGACGATGTCAAAGCCACCGTCCTGATGAACCCGATGGCGACTGTTCTCCTGCGAATCTCTATCCATAGTTTTGCTCCATGGGCTGACTTCCTAAACCAAATCCGTTCTACTTTGTCGGTTCTTCGTTCCCGCGCTTGAGATGATCTTCATAACGGTGAGGCCAGCGGCCCTGGCCTCAAGCGAATTGAGGATCGCCTAGACGGCGCCCAGTGCCGGCGGCCGCGGCATAAGGATCGGTCGTTGCCCGCGCTTGACGCGGCCAGGCGCGACGAGAAGGCGGGGCCTTGATCTGTGATCTGCGCACATTCGAGATCGAGCCGCTTAAACAAGCGGTAGAGCTCGACGCGGATCTTGTCTGGCAGCCGCGTTTCCTCTGCGGTGCGGAAGGCCATGAGCTTGTCGGCCCGTTCCACAGGCCTAAATGGAAGCTCCGAATGGCGAAACAGGCAAGAATCGGCTTGACGCGGTTGACGAGCCACGACTGCTACCGGCCAAGGGTTGTCGTTCGCGGCCCGGCTACTGCTCGTCCCCCTCTTCGAGCGTCGGGATTGCCGCCATACTACAACTCTCACCGCGTGAGACGGCAACGCTGGCGGGGATGGCAAAGCCTCAATGTCGCGCGCCCACATTTCGATGACCGCGACGATCGTGTTATCCTGTTCGAGAGCGGTAAAGGGACCCGCTCGCGTCAAAAAGCTGCGACATGCGACCTCCTTGTGATGGTGGATCTATCAGAGCCGAAGAACGCCGCACCCTCGCCGCTCGCCCGATAGCATCTAGTTGCCGGGACACGACCCACTGCCAAGGCGCCAGTACCATTGGACGTTGTCCAAATATCCACCATTCAGGGGACCCGGTGCGTATCAACGAGTTCTTTCACCCTCCGTTTGCGGTACATCTCGGCGTGCGCCCAGCGTTCCGATATCTCGGCGCATTTCAGCTCCATATCCCGAAAATGCGTTTTTGCTACGGAAAGCTGGTCATCGGTTGATCGTTTTCCGGGTCCTCCTCCGAACTGCAGGGCATCCCTGCACTCTTCAAGACTCGCCGGGAACACCCCAGCGAGTTGGCTGGCCAACGCGCTTCGGCGCTCCGCAACGGAGCTATCTTGAGACAGGCGCCTGGCGATCTGGCCAATTGTTGCGTGGGCATTCCTGAAAGGGATGCCTCGCGACGCCATCCGTTCGGCGGCGATGGCCGTCATTGATGACCCGTCTTCGAGATGATCGCGCATCGACCTCACGTTGAACGACATGTACTTTACGATGAGCGATGTGAGGCTGATGGCTCTCTGCAGGGCCTCCTCTGAAAGCCTGAGAGGAGAGCAGCCGTAGGTGCTTGCTTCAATCGAGTTGCTGAAAGGCGCTTTGCAGGTAGCCGTTGCCGCAGAAACGTATGCGCCAATTACGGTGCTTGCCGACCCCTTGATGTGTTCAAGTAGGAACGGGTTCTTCTTTTGCGGCAGCATGGACGAGCGGCCGGCAAGATTTCGAGGAACATCGATGAGAGCGAATTCGCGTGTTGTCCAGACCTGCAGATCCTGGGCCACACGACTGAGCAAGGTTGAGATGCTAGCAAAGATTGAAAGCCCGTGCAGGTGATGGTCGCGGCTCGCGACCGCATCAAGGGAGTTGAACGACGGCTCTTGAAATCCTAGAAGACTTGCGGTTTTCGAAGGATCAATCGGCATACTGGTGCCTCCGCCGGCACCAGCTCCCATAGGGCAGTTCCTGATGTCTTCCAGAAGGCTATGGAGGCGCTGGCGCTCGCGCCCCAGAGCGAAAAAGACGCCAAGCAGATAGTGCCCTGGCGATCCGGGGAGTGCGATCTGGTACTGACTGTACAACGGAGCCACAAGGCTCGATGCTTCCTCCACCCGTTGAAGCAGGGCACCTTGTGCAATTCCTATCTGTTGAGAGATGGAAGACGCGGCTTCCCGAAGGACCAGAAGAGAAATGGTCGCGTTCAAGTCGTTACGAGATCTCGCAAGGTGCAACCAGCCGGCCTTTTCCGGGCCAGCTCTGGTGGCAAGTTCGGCCTCATAGGCAAGGTAGAGGCCACGCGGAGCCTCGCGGCCCTCCAAAGACTTAAACCCCTCGTCCTGGAGGTCCAAGATGTGCTTGAGGAGATCGGCAGCGGCTGCCTGGCTGACCAGGCCCTGGTCCGCAAGCATCACCAGATGTGCTTCGTCTATGGCCGCCTGGTGCTGCAGAAGGCGGCCATCGCGCGAGAGTTCTATAGGCGGGGCGAGCAACTTCATCGCTACAGGATGTAGGTGCCACCCGGCTTCGCTTAACCCAGCGACTTGCTTGATGTCCGAATCGCCTGCGGCCGCCTCGATATCGATCACAAGGGAATCAATCATCCGTTCAGCGCCCGCGGCGGCGGCATTGAGTTCATCAGCGACGCCTATGGCGTAGGCTACCCGGTCTCTGAAGTCGCCATTTATTTGAACTTCCTCCCCCTCAGATTTCAGAAGACCTGCTTCAGGCACTGTAGGCTCTGGGTTTCCAGAAAAGCCCAAGCGTTTGAGCTTTCCGGACGTCTGAGCAAGTCGGAAGCGGATGGCCCCCGCCCTTGCGCTCGCCTGTGGAGGCGTGAACCCTTCTCCCGCGTAAAGTCTAATCACCATGTCAAGGATTGACGTTCCTAGGGCGTGGGAAAGCATGACTGGAATCATCCCTCCAGCCAGCCTGGGGTTGACCTCAATGATGACGGGGCCCGACTCCGCTATCACGAACTCCACATGAACCGGTCCGAAATTCAGGCCCAGAGCCGACACCGCGCCTGCGGCAAATGAAGCCAATTCCTTGAGGGATGGCTCCGGTAGCGGGGCGGGGAAGTCGTGCCCTATCTCAACGAAGCAGGGAGGCGGCCCCTTGTGCTTGGCAAGAATTCCAAGGCAATGCAGCGTCCCGTCGCACGCAATTATCTCCGCAGAATATTCCTTACCCTCCACATACTGCTGGATGAGGATGTCTGGGCTGGGCAGATCCACTTGATCGAGCAGTGAACCCCTTGCACTTTCAAACGCCTTGATGGCGGCTGTGGCACTGTCGCACAACCTCACGCCGCTGCTGCCACTGCCGGACACCGGCTTGACGACCACCGGTAGAGTGGCTTGGGCAAGAATATTCTCGACGTCTCTGACGGAAGTGGCCAGTCGTGTTTCAGGGATCGCGATAGATTGCCGCTGCAACTCGGCCGCTTGCTTCCATTTGTTCCGGCATGTGGCTATGGCCTCCGAATTCGCTGCTGGTAGGCCCATCTCCATCGCCGCGCTTGACGCTGCTTCCACAAAATAATCCGACGACGAGTATATACCTGCCAGGCCTCTTAGTTTGGCAGCGATCCTGACGAGTTCGTCCGGACTGCGCGTTTCAGCTTCGATCACCCGGGTCACCGAGTCCTTAAGAAACGGATACCGCGCCGGATTGCGGGTAACGAGGTAGGTCTCAAAGCCCAGGAGTCGGGCCCGCTTCAGCAATAGTTCGCCAGTGCCAGTCGTGTTGCTTTCCACGAAAAGGAAGCTACCTCTGTTCATCATGACGCGTCCTCCGGAGCGTTTAGGACAGCTTCCCGGCTTTTCCGCTTCCAGAGATATCGGTTCCATGGTGGGAGGGCAGTCGAAGGGTGATTTTGGGTTGTCGGCGCGTCCAGCAGAACACCCTCATGTAGACATCCGTTCTGCTTGAGCCACTCGTGGTCGTAAACGGCTTCGACATAGCGGTGGCCCTCATCAGGACATATGACGACTACGGTTTCTCCTGGATACTGCCGAGCGCGCCAACGCCCGACGATGTAGCTCGCTCCCGAGGTCGGACCGGCGAAAATGGCGTGCCGCTCGTGGAGGGTTCGCGTAGCAGCAAATGCGAGCGGAGCCGAGATGAAATGCACCTCGTCGTAGAGTTCATGCTTCACGTTCTTGGGGACAAGACTGTTCCCCAGCCCCCGCAGTTTCCGTTCGCCATCCTGTTGGCCAAAAATGACGCTATTGAAGGTGTCCACTCCAATCAGGCGCGCGCCAGGGGCTTTATGGCGGAGGCGCTCGATCGTTCCGCAAGTTGAGCCGCCTGACCCCACAGAACCGACCAACGTTACGTCGGCATCCAACATCCCCGATATCTGATCGGCGAAGAGCTCATAGGCCGCGGGGTTGTCGGGTGTTTCGTATTGCCGGGGCCAGAAGCAGGAGTGGCCCAACTGTCTCATCCTAGCAGTTAGTGCGTCGAGGCGGCTTCTTTGATAGCCTCCCTGCTTCGCCTTTTCAGTTATTATGAAGACTTCGGCTCCCAAGGAGCTCAGCCTGTTTTCCAGGCCTTTGTCCATCACCGGGTCTGTGAAGATTTCGAGCTGGAATCCGCGTTCCCGGCAAACTACGGCCAAACCCAGCGCGAAGGTTCCGCTCGAGGTCTCGAGAACTTTCATGCCGTGCGTCAACGTCCCTCGAGCCAGCGCTTGCTCAATGATGTACTTCGCAGGGAGAAGCTTCATGAACGCGAACTGCGCAAGATAGAGATTTGCCTCACACCTAATAATGCTGGGAAGAGCATAGGCATCAGAATATCCAGCGAATGGCGGGCGTTTGCGGATAGCGTCCATTTTGCTTACCTCACCGGCAGCCAGTCATGGTCAGATATATTTTTGGCGAGTTGTCGAGCGGCGATACATGGGTGAGCACAGACCGAAGCTTCCGTGGAAAGTCAGCCGCCATTCGATCAAGCAGGATTCCAATCATGGTGCCGCTGTGCGCGACTATGACCCCGAGAGCGTCAGTGGCCTCGGATGCTTTCAGCATCGAGTTCAGATGCTTCTTTGGAGTTCGCTCCTGATGCAGGAGCGAGCTGGCTGTAGCTATTCTGCCTATGGTGGCCGTATCACCGCGCGGAATTGCTATCCGTGCGCGGTCGAGTAATTCGCGATACTCTGCTCTGTGACTGCCGGAGATTTCACCTCGCCGTTGATCATAGTCGACGGTTTCGACGGTCCCTCCTTCATCGATGCCAACGATTGCAAGCGGCGGCATTTGCCCAAGGAAGGAGAGAAGGCTACATGCTCGCTGCTGATATGCGACCACTCCCGGGTACATCACCCCGTCGGATGGCTCGATCTCCGCCATGAACTTCTCAATCAACGATGTCCGAACCCTACGTTTGAAGCAGCAGGCGATTGACCGTGCAGTCGCAACAAGATCCGCAGACGAACTCGCCAGCCCTTTGCCTTCAAGGAGCTCCGATTGTAAAAAGAGGATTCCTCCCGAGGCGCCGAGCGCAATCACGAGATTCTCGGCCAATCGTTTTGCTTTGACTTTATGTGGCGGATAAACGGTTACAGACCGTGTGCCTGCAATCGGCATAAAGTGGGCACGCGCAAACAGTGCGATCGGCATCGTGACCAAGAAGTGAGAGTCCCTTGATGCGGAGTCGACCGGCAACTCGCCTTGCAGCAACTCGCCGAATGTGCCGCAACAAAGAGCGTCGCTGCACTGAACCCTAGGCTGCTGCTCGTCCGCCGCGATAATCTGGACCCCATCTGCGCGATCGAACGTTTGGTAAGACATGTATGGCCGCCAAACTTCATCGGCGGCCGCTTCGAGAAGTTCGCTAGTCGACATGCTCGCCCTGCTTCCTGGAGGGTCGATAGGATACGTGGAATTCTGAATCGCCATATTACTTTCCCCGTCAGGTACATCGAATTGCTACGGGACGAGACCTGGATTCTCGCAAGGGGGCTCGCGTTTCAGTTGGATACTTTCAAGTTCGATGACAGCGTTCGATTGGACCGCTGGATTAGGTCAATCGCTCGAAGATGACGTTGATGTCAGTCATTGCAGCAAGCCGGTATGATCTGCGTTCCATCAGATTGATGATCTTGCCCCTGATGCCCTTTAGATGATGCTCACTTGGCTCGCATTGGATGACAGCAGGTCTGATGCGCTCGTAGTCAATGGCCTTAATGAGATCGTGATCCAGTCCTTCGCAATCAATCGATAAGAAATCGACCTTATTGGCATATGGGGTCAATAGTTCATTGATACCGATCGCGCTCACCTCGATGTGTTCTCGGATACCTCCTATACCGTTGAAATCGCCGAAACTTTCAATATGTGCCTTATCCACAGAGGAAAGCTCATGGGCGTTTCCGATGAAGAGCTTGGCAGACGCTTGCGGAGCGGGCAAGACAACGGATCGCACGAGAACGTCTTCCGGGCGCGCAGTGCGGATCAGCGCTTCCAATTCAGGATTGGGTTCAACCAGAACACCTCGTGCGCCTCTTTGGTACATAAGATAGGTACTTGAGGTAGAGATGGGGTGATTAGCGCCGATCTCGACATAGAACACACTGGCCCAAGATCTTTGGCTCTTACAGAGTTTTGCAGCCAAAATTCCTTCGACAATAACGTCTTCTCCGGCTTGTGCGTAACTAGCCGGCGCGAAGTGCTTGATCCGAGAGTTCGGCAGATTGAGCCTAGCGACCTCCTGGTTTATGGACTGGTTTTCAAACTGGGACAACATAGCTCGCCCTCCAATGTAACCTGCGATCTTTGGGACGGGGCCGTTGCGACTGGTTTGTCCTGGCGGCTCGTGCTCATCATCCCCGCAATCGGCGTGCCACGTGCGGAATGCGGTGCTCCTTCCTTAGCGAGAGTGAAATACGCGCGCGCGCTGCAATGGCCGCGACACTTTGTCGGGTTTGCGACATCGGCGCCACCAACCGTCCGGCGACTTGCCGAAGTGACGTGCAAACAGCGAAACCTGCTGCACGCGCTGGGTATTGAGCGCGAGGTTGCGCACCTCCATGTCCTCGCTCAAGAGGCTGCCGAAGTGGGGGCATGATAAGCTCCAATGAAGGAACTCAAGGTCCCAAGTGCCGTCCTGACGGGCGGATTTCCCTGGCTTCAGTTGCGTTTTGACCGACCCTGCGGCTGGTCGGGTAAATCTTTCCTGAGCGCAGGACGGTCCCGCGGTTCTCGAACCATTTCTCCAATCTGTGACCCTGATGCCGTTGTCTTTCGGCTTCGGTTACATAGTGGCGTTCGGCTCCCGGCTTCCCATTCTCCTTCAGAGCGCGACCGGGCATGCCGGTCCGCTAAGCTTTCATCAGGACAGTCGGGATATCGTGGACGCACACTTCTCCACTCGCTTGCGATCGTCGATAGTTCGCGTGCCATCGCCACGGCTTTGTGCTCATACTGTTCCCGCATCTGCGGATCGGTGGACGATGATCTTCCTCGAGATGCTGCAAGGCTTCTCCAAAAAATCGAAATCGAGCTGCTGTTGACCGACTGGCCTTGGTCAGTGCCAGTGGCACTGGCCAAAAAAATCGTCCGCACCGCCTGGAAAAGGATGGTAACCGGCGAAGCCTATTGAAAAATACTGTGTTGGGGCGTGGCTTATGCCGCATAAGGAATTGCAGCGTCGTCAAAAAAACTTCACGCTTGAACGCACCAACTGCGATTAACTCCATCAGCAAAAACCGGTTTGGCAGTGATTGACCGTCCGCCGCTGCCCGCAGGTACAGGGGGAGCGGCTCGTTTGCGGCGGCGGCCGCCCACCGTCTTCGGTCGTCAAAGCCCCAGTCGGCGACAACGCTGGCATAGGCAGTGTCGCCACTTCGACCCATCGCAGCCCCTGCTCCCAATGGCCTTTTTGATCTGTAGGCGTACGCTGCTCATTCTCATCGCCAGGTGACTGGCCTTCCGCACAATGTGCGTAGTTCCTTGGGATGGAGTGAAGGCCATGTGTCAATTTGAAACGGCCTGGTTGCGCCGTGGCCTTATAGCATCTCAATCCCTTTATGTTCGGTTGTAACGACTTCTAATTTCACTGCTTTTTGCTGTGGCTTGATATCGGTGCCCGTTTCGCGGCTGCCTGCCGGTCGTCGTCCCAGGGATGCCACCAGCGGCCGTTCAGGACCACTCCCCGCGCAACAAGCCTTTTGTCTCCGCACATGACCTCATTCATGCAATCGATATAGTCGAAGGAACCTTCCTCTAGGGTGAGGATCGTGGCGTCCCCTGTGGAGCCCGGCTTGAGCGATCCAAGCTCCGGCCGGCGGAGCGCTGATGCAGCGTTAAGGGTCGAAGCAGTGATAACCTCGTTCAGCGACATCCCCAGACATAGAAACTTTGACAGGGTCGTCGTCTGATCAAAGACCGGTCCGTCAATGCTGGCGGCATGAATATCCGACGAAATCGTATCGGGCTGGAATCCATCGGCCAGCATGGCACGGGCCGTCTTGAAGGCGAACGACCCCTGACCGTGGCCGATATCGAAAAGAACCCCGCGTTCACGTGCTTCCCGCACGGCTGCCCTGATGGAGCCCCGCGAATTGACGGGTGCATTCGGGAAGGGTCGAAAGGCATGGGTGAGGATATCGCCGCGTCTGAGACGGGAGACGACCTCTTCATACGAGGGTGGCGGGAAATCGATATGGGCCATCAACGGTAAGCAGGTTTCATCGGCAACCTGCAAGGCAATGTCGAGCGGGGCGAGACCGGAATTCCCTGAAGCGTACTTTCCGACCCGAACCTTTACTCCCGCGATCACGTCCCGATTTGCTTCGATTACCTCGACGCTGAGCACCGGAGACAGCAACCTTATCTCTTCACTTTCCCCGACCTGAGATCCATAACCATATATCCCCGCAAAGGATACATTGAGCAACGCCAAGATACGGACTTGAGACTTCTCAATGATGTGTTGCCGAAAGCCGGCAAAGTTTCCTGGGCCGGCGCTCCCAGTATCGACAACAGTCGTGACCCCGCTGGCGCGACCGAACGCTTCGGCATCGATGCCCAAGGACGTTCCGCCCCAGTACACATGCGTATGAAGATCGAGAAGACCGGGGGTTACAATAAGGCCTGAGACATCCCGCTCAACTGTCCCCTCTGATTCGAGTTGCGAACCGATAGCGGCCACCTTCCCGTCGAGGAAGGCTACGTCCATAGTCGCGTCCAGCGTTTGAGAGGGGTCAATGACGCGGCCGCTCCTGAGGATCAAATCATAAGCCATTTTTGTTAGACCCGAGTCTCAGCAAGTTTCGGCTTTACGACGCATCGTTCAACAGATACCGGGTCCGGTCCCGGTAGCTTGAGATACTGGCAGAGCTTGCAAACTGTCGCATAGAACTCTCCCTGGGTGCCGGTAGCGCCAGCAATGTCATGCGTTGTACGCTGCCGTGCGCATTCGCAGATCAGCGCATCCAGATTGTCTTTATCGACCTGGATTACCTCAAATTTTGACCCCAAGGTGTCGGGCCACTTGAACGAACGGCAGACCAGAACCCCTATGCCCTTCAAGCATGATGAGTGCTCTCCTTGCCGTTGGCTGTCTCCTACGTAGCGTGCCCTGCGACCGGCAGAAGCATAAATCGGCATCGGCCTGTTCGGCCGTGCCTGATACGTAGCATCGTCAGCGATTTGCAGTTGCAAAGATTCAGTAAATTTGCGTTAAGAATCTGCAACGGGACTATTCAAGCACGCGTCGGATTGGCGAGTTGCTGACGTGGCGGCGCACTTAGCGAACTGGTGCGGACAAGTCACAAGTGGCTGGCGGATGTAGAATTGGCGGCGGTTGATCTATCCATTTTGCGTCTTGAGGCTGCGCAGGATTCCCGATCCGTCATTGGGAAAGATGTCGACGACATGGTTGCGTCGCTTGATCTCACCATTGAACCGCTCGATGCAGACGCTGCGGTTACTTCTCGTCATAGCCGGCGCCAGTGGCGGCTCCTACCTCCAGGTCCATCAGCCACTGCGCAGCGCACAGCCGATCCTCGCACAACGGAGCGGTGTCGAGGGCTTTTCCACAGCGTGCAGGCAGTTCCTCCGCATGGTCCTCGCATTCCTCAAGCGCTACTGCGTCGCAATGGTGCCGAGCAGCTTGCGCATGATTTCTGCCCCCTCCGCCGTGATGACTTTTGGGCGGGTTTGGGGTGGTACCCTGGTCCTGGTTCAGTTCACGGATGCGTTGCATCGTAGGCCTTGTCGGCCAGCACGATGGCGCGCGGGCGAAGATGGTCAAGCAACGTGTCGGCGATCTGCTCATGATGCGCGCCTGATGCTGCGCCGAAGCTCAGCCCCGCCTGCACCTAACCGATTTTCGAGTCGGGCTTTGAGCAACCGAGCCGCCTCAAGTACTCTGAAGGCAACCGGAAGGGTATAGTGACGCCTTAACAGCTTTTGAGACTCACATCTTAATTTGAGCAGACAGCAAATACAATTCGTCAAATACAGTAGCGCTCAGGCCGGTAAGGAAGCGGATTGGTCATCGATACTTCGTTGTTCATAAGTTCGGCAATCACACGCCCGGTTGCAGGTCCCAATGTAAAGCCTTGGTGGCCATGTCCGAAGTGCAACCACAGGCCGCGATGACGCGGCGCAGCGCCTACGACGGGCAACATATCTGGCATACAAGGTCGTGTGCCATACCCGGGCTCCGGCTCGAGAGGCCGGCCCAGCATGATCAATTTACCCGCAGCTTGCTCGGCGTGCGCAAGCTGCGAGAAGTCTGGTTTGGCGCCGGGCGCCGCAAGCTCAGCGCCGGTCGTGATGCGCGCACCCTTCGCCATCGGCGCCAAGACATAGCCATTGGCCGGATCACAGAGCGGTACATCGAGCCGACTCCCGCCCGCATAGTGCCGATAATACCCGCGCTTGCGCACCATGGGAAACCAGTAACCAAAGCGCTTCAACAAATCAGGCGACCATGGTCCAAGGGCAACCACTGCTGCTTCCGCCTCCATTCGCCCATCGTCGGCAATAACCGACCAGCCGCTGCCGGTCTTAGCTAGGCTTTGCGCGTCGCCGCGAACGATGCGTCCGCCCAGTCGCATGAATAGATCGGCGTACGCGGAAACTAGCGCACCGGGGTCCAATGCTGCCCATGGCTCCAGCCAATGCAGAGCGCCAACGCCAGCATCGGCGAGCGCTGGTTCAGCTTTCTTCAGATCCGACGGCGACATAGGGCTGAACTTGACACCATAGGCCTGGCGCAAACTTTCAGCCGCTGCGACTGCCTCCTCAAAAGCCGACTGTTGGCGGTATAAAAACCGAAAGCCGTCACGGCGAATCAAATGGCGCGCGTTAGATTGCCGGATAAAAACCTCATGCTCCCGAGCCGCGCAGCCAATAATTTGCGCGTATGCCTCTGAAGCGCGCGCGTGCCGCACAGGAAATGAATGCCACCAGTAGCCCAACAGCGGGCCAAGGTGACGCGGTAGCGCGGCAAGATGATAGCGCACCTTATTGCAGCGACCGAGCGCAATATTAGCGATTTCGCGCCAGTCATGCGACATTTCATATGGTCGCACGGCTTCACTCTGGATAATCCCCGCATTGACGTAACTCGTTTCACGTCCTGGTTCCTTGCGATCGAGGAGCACAATTGACCAACCCCGCTGCTGCAGATGCAAGGCGGTGGCTACGCCGATCATGCCGGCACCTAGAACAATTGCACTTTTCATATCCTTTGCTTCCCCAGGCATATTTAATACGGATTGTCTCATTCACCGCCGGTTCCGGATAGCCGTACTGACTTGGATTTGCCGACAACGTAATTGGGTCAAGGCCAAGGCACCGGGCAGCTTGCACGTTCCTCAGACCATTATCCCTTACATGGCCTACCGAGATGAGCGCTCTTTTTGCCATCAAATTGCCCTCTTTGCAGGCGTGCCGGATCTAAGGCGAACAGGCATCAGCTCTGTATGCCTGTCTGACCTGTCGCCAGCGCCAAAGGTATCATCGGCTGTGGCCCGCGACCGCAAAGAATATGTGAATTTCTTTGACGGTATTGTTGCGAGGCCGCCGAAACTATAAGTCTCAAAGTTTAATCTATAATATTTGATGCAAAATAGCGCATCCTCTTTTCGGCATTCCCGGCTCCAACGGCATGGCATCCACTCTTGAAAAAAGACAGGTTCGAGTTCTTGGCAGCGGACTACGGATTGGCGCCTTCGGACTTCGAACGCGAGTTCCGCACTGGAAACGAATGGTTCCGGATCACTCTGCGGCGCTTATGTCCTTTAGACGTCGGCACCCACCGAAATTCGCTGAGACGCTCCGTGCGTTGTCGCCAATAATCAAGGAGCAACAAATCCTACAAGTAACTTCACAAACTCTTTGCGATCTAAATTCGCATGACAATGCTACGTTCACCCCACAGTCTGAGGTCGGGGACCTAGGCGCCCTAGGTACACCCTGCCATTCGGTCCGGCCCTCAGGCGCCGCGCGGCAGATCAGGATGGAAGCGCGTATTGCCG
Source organism: Mesorhizobium sp. 113-3-3 (assembly GCF_016756495.1). Lineage (NCBI taxonomy): Bacteria > Pseudomonadati > Pseudomonadota > Alphaproteobacteria > Hyphomicrobiales > Phyllobacteriaceae > Mesorhizobium > Mesorhizobium sp. 113-3-3. The sequence continues at coordinate 68,814 of NZ_AP023244.1, read as the reverse complement.
CGTGTAGCGTAAGCGGACAGCTTGAGGCCGTTCAGCGCTGGTAATTCCACGGCATGAGGGCGGTCAGGGTGAGCCAGTCGTGCGGATTGACCTGATTCATCTTGGCAGTTTATGCATCGACGATGCGGCCTGGGACCATTCGGTATTCTCCAAAAACCGTGCCCGGCTGGTGAAGGGCGACACCGCGGCGAAGTTCATTGCGGCGGTGCTGGCGCAGCCCGAGTTCAAGCTGCCCTCCACGGATCACCGTAACCGCCCGATTGTCACCGCCTGCCGGATTGACGACGTGGCTTTCGATCCGTTCGGCCTCCAGTACCCGGAGGATCCAGAAGGCCATCAAGACCCGCTTCCTGGATCACGATAATCGGAAAGCATGTCCCGCTTCGCGCCTCAACCCCTCCGTTTGAGCTCGGCGAACCGCGCCAGCAGGCCGGCGACGTCGCCCGCCGTCACCATGTGCTTCGACATCTTCTCTCCGCCACCCGGCAACAGCAACGCGATCAGCCATTTCGAGCTGGTCGATTACAAGGATACGAAAATTGCGCCAAGACCGGTGCGGATACCGGTCGATGTTTCCGGTTGACGAGCGACTGTCATGTTTAGCCTCGAAGGTGAGATGTTTTGGCGACCTCACTTAGCCACTGCGCCGGTCGCCATCCACCTCCTCATAGGATCTGAACAGTTCGCCAGTTCGATCGTCGGCCGCCGCGCACTCGCTATCCTCCGAAATTCGGAGCCAGTGAATCACCGCTGCGCAGGCGGCATGAATATCCTCCTTTATTGCGAGGCGCCTGCCCTCCGCGACGGATCAGATGCCCTCGAAACCAATGGGCGAAAGATCATATGATAGTAATGAGGCGTTTTGAACTGTTGCAAATCAACGGACCGTATTGTCGCGACACTTGCCTGTGACAGGCACCGGTAAATCTCTCCCTCCCGGTTGATCTCTTCCAGATCGAGAGAGCTCGACACATTCCTACACACGCTTCTTGCATTATTCAAAACTTGTATACCGCTTATTTGCAACCATTCGTAGTGCTCCCCGAGGAGCATTTTCACACTGGTGCCGCTTACATACGGCAGTATAATGGAGAAATATCCGTCATGTAGATGGTGCGCTCTAAGCAAGAAGATCTTGGAATCGTGTGTGCTCCCTACCGAGACTTTCAAAGGTGAAAAACGCACATTCATATCTTCTGGGTCTAGATCGATTTGAAGACTTCTTTGTACTAGACCGCTGAATGTGAAATCAAGACCCAAGCTGCGCGTTTCATATGCACCCAGCCGATAAGGTGAGGGCAGGCACCTCACATTTTCCCGAGCACTTTCTAGATGATAGATCGTCTTCTTGCGATCTGGCCCCATAAACTTGTCGTGCTGGAAGTCCTTGAAATATTCCAGCTCCGCTTCAATAGGCATGTAGGCATGACGGAATAGAGCCGCATGGGCGGCCCGCTGCAAAATAGAATACTCGTGCGTCACACCAGCATTGGTAAAAAACGTCCTTGCATCATCGACGAACCGCAAGCATTCAGCTTGAACATTGGCAACTTTCTCGTACTGCCTCTCACTTTGTTTGATCTCCCCAAGGACTGGCTCGCCGTCAAAATCATAGTCCACAACCGCTCCTTCCTTGACAGCGCAGCATTGCTCAAATAAAGTGTAATTCCACCAGGGCGACGTAATGAGTGCTTTGCTGTTCGCCGCACGGTACGGTTCGTCGGACGCGACCAGATAGCGGCCGAGTATGTCGACTTTCAATTCTTCTTTGAAGGTGCGGACCAAATATTCCTGCGTTTTGCCGTTATAGCCTATGTCCGCCAGGATGATGGTATCGCCTTCCTCCAACTCCAATTCCTTTGACATATAGCGCATCAAGCGGGCACGCAAAGCAAAGGAGTTCTTGAATATCAACTCCAACACATCGTCGTCGTGCAGCAACTGATGGAACGCCGTTTTTGGATCGTCAGATTGATGGGCGATCCGTATTAACAATTCCGTCACTTCAGCCGGAAGCAAAAGCTGTTTTGCAGTGGCATGAAGATTGTCATATGCGGGCTCGATCCCGCTGATGTAATAATCGACATCGGCGCGGGTTTTGAAAGAGGCCGCAACAGCAAAGAATTTGCGGATTCGCACCAGCTTGCCGACCGGCTTGCGCGCATAGGCTTCACACGCAGCTGAAAGAAGATAAGCATCACGCAACAGAAAGAAGACTTTTACTCGCCTGCCCTGCTGTTGCAGTGCCTCCACCTCGTCCATAAGAAAACGGGCATAGGCATATAGCACCGGACCAAACGACATGTAGCCGATCACCGTCTCAGGCGCGTACGGCTGCAGGTTTGCTACAGCAAAAATTGGTCGAAATGGACTATAGCATGGCAAAATGCCTGCTTCAGGTGCTGCTTGTTCGAGTAAAATCAACGAAGATGCTGCGTGCTGTAGGCGCAAAAAGTCTGCGACTTCATGATCGAACTGCAGGAAATGCAGCGCACGTACCCCCAATTTCCGCGGCGCTTGCGCATCGGCTACGTCATTATCTCCGATGTGAAGTAGTTGCGATGCAGGCACGCCACACTCTTTGATTACAATTTCAAAAAGGGCGTGGCTCTTCGACGTCCCATAATCGACAGAGCAGTAAATCTTGCTGATTGCCTGCATAACGTCTGCAGGCAAATGCCGAGCCAAGAGGCGCCTTAACTCGTCTTCGCGCAAATACGTATCGCTCACGACGATAATTTTGATACCACGGGCGTGCGCCAGCCTGATCAGTTCTACGTACGGTGAGAATGCAAAGCAAACGCTAATTTCGGTTCGGATTTCCGCCTCGGCCAATAGCTCCCGTTCCTCACCAGAAAGCGATGTAAAAGGCCGATAAATATCACCGATATCGATCTCCCTGGATCCGTTCTCTAAAGGCTTCGCTCGACGGGCACGTGCAGCAGCGCTAATGCGTTGGTGAGGAGTTATCCCTAACCTTCGCGCGACGGGATTATCGGCCAGCACGGCGAAAACGTCTCTAGGTGTCGCTGTCTTACGCCATAGCAACGTATCGAAACAGTCAAGTGAGAGTACCTTTATCGAATCCCCAAATTCGTCCAGAACAGTGGGAATATCCTCGGCCTTTATTTGCGCCTTATGGTGAGCATCCCGCACGTCTCTCCGGAGCAGGCGATCATCTGGTTTGTGCAGTTTGTTGACCGTTTCTGTCAGTCCGCCCCCGTCTGGAAACATTGCATCACAATGACCGATAAACCGATAGACGTCGTCTCCAGGAGGACGCTGCAAGATCTCTCCATGAGAGTCACGGTCCAACAGACGGTCAATACGGAACCGTTCGGAAGACTGCAGATCAATATCGGCTTGCGTTATTCTGGCGGCCAGGCGCTCCAGCATAAGTTGCATATATTTTCTCCTTGAGAGTGGTTCTCGCGCAAGCGCAATCTGTTCTGGCTGTGAACTTCTCGCCTGTTGTCCACCTTGGGTCTAGGCCCTCCGCATCGCCAAAGTGGCGAGGTCAGCAGCAAGCGCTTTCGCTACGGAGCTCCCCAACCAGCCGGCAATCAAACTTGAAATGTCCTGAAGGTTAAGGGACTTGGGTTGGAACCCTGGGTCTGCGGAGCAAAACTCCGCAGTTCTACTGGCGGACAATCCCCATCTCATCGTTTACCCATGCTCGTTCAGAAACGAAAGGCGGGGTAACTGCAAAATAGATCCGAACATTGGCTGACCCTCTGCGTCTCACGAAACTGTTGACCAAACCCTATCATTTATAGATTTCCCGTCAACGCGGCGACGCGAGTGCCAAACGTGTTGCCAAGTGTTTGATTATATTGAGAACAACTGGCTGTGTGCGTACCGGGACTGTATGATGTTTTGATGAAGAAGTGTTAAAATTAATTCAGGTTAGGGTAAGGATGCCCATCATTTGCTGCGGCATGAGGCGGGAACGGACGTGGCCTTGATTCCCGGGCCAGACGGACTGACCAAAAATTGCGAGCTACCCGGTGTCGTCGACACTACCGGAGTCGGGATGCATTCAACGGGGCACTCGCTGCAGGGCTGGCCAGCGGATTGACCCGCGCGGAAGCCGTTCGCTGCGACACCGCACCGGGCGTCGAGAATGATGATCCCGGCCATCGTCGGTGTCACGGCCATCTGCCTCACCGCCGAGCAGTCGACGCCTTCAGCGCGCCAGAGTTGCAGTGCCTCGTCACACCGAATTTGGCCGGTAGTTTGCATCTGCCGCCGAGACGCGCAGCTCCGATAGCCTGATTAGAGCCATAGCCGTCATTTCGGAAGGCAAACCCCGACCCCAGCAGGGAACTTCGCAGGTGGGCATCATCTGCTCCGTCCGATTAATTGACGTGGTTGAGCGATCGAGGCGCTTTTGCGCTCGATCCAGCCTGTGTAAATGTAGCGATCGGCCCGGAAGGACGAGGACGAAAAGTAAATAACCCGATCGATCGTATCGAAGGCGGTACGGTCGATTTGCAGCACAGCAGTGCCGCTCGACACGTCGAGTGCTTTTGCCAGTTTGGCACGTGCGGTGCCGGCCCTTATCTCCTGCCTGGCTCGCGCAAGAGTCACGCCAAGCTGCCGCTCGAGAATCTCGGTGAGAGAGGTGTCGGCAAGGTCGAGCTTTTCGATCTGACGCCCGATCGCCGCGGCAAGAGAGACCGTCTCAACCGCAACGACTTCGTCGTCGATCGTGCGCAGACGCTCGATGGTCAGCACGCTTTCATCGGTAGGCACGTTGAGTGCGGCTGCCACGGCGTCAGCGGGGCGCCAGTCGGCCGTCACGCGCCTAGTACCCGGCCGGAAGCCGCGCGCTACGGCTTCTTCCGAAAAGCCTGAAAAAGTGAGCAGGTCCTGATCGATGTGACACTTGGCAACGAACGTCCCCTTGCCAGCGCGTCGATAAAGTAAGCCTTCACCGACAAGGGCAAGCACCGCCTGTCGCACCGTGCTGCTGCTGAGTTGGTGCTGCTTCATCAACTCCATCTCGGTGGGGAGCTGATCGCCAGCATTGAAGACGCCGCTCTCGATCTGAGACCGAATGATATCGGCGAGCTGAATATGAAGTGGAGTTCTACCGGGCAGGATCATGCAGCCTTCTCAAGCCGAGTCACTGCTATCATCTAGCGTGCGCTTTGAAGGAACATCGTTAGAGTCTCTTGCTTCTGTTGCGAACACCGAGGCCGAAGCGGTAAGAAGGCAAGTTACTGTTGCAATGGTGCGGGTCATGGGTCTTTCTCCATTCTTGAGGGGCGAGATGTGCTTGTTATCTTTTTATAAAATTATCATATAAATCGGCATTATTTGGGATTCTGTGTGCGCATGAAAAAACTCTGTTTCAGTGAACGTCACGCGACGCGCAGCAAAAGGCATGCCAGACGCAGTCAGGGCTTAAATTTCAAGCGGTTAGGAATGAATTCGGCCAGGCAGTGTCGCTTTTTTGTCGAATTCCTTACAGGAGTTTGAAGGGAACCGGTCGAGAGTTCCTTCATCTATTGGTCGTCAAGTTTGGCAGGCCGAAACCGCGAGACTCCTCGTTGCGCGTCCGAGACGCCGGAGGTCCACGATGGCGACAGGTGGCAATAATCACAATCAGCATGGTGGCAGACGTGGACTGAAGTTCATAGAAAGATAGTCAACGGACGATCATGCCGCGCGTGAACATTCCGAACCTTAACCCGGCCTACGACCACGAGACCTCGAAAGTGGGCCGCCGCTGGCCGCTTTCCCGCACCTGGGCTGCTCCCTCGAGTATTTGACGGCGAAGCGAACACCGGCCATGGATCAAGGTTGCAAAGCCTTGGGAAGGGAGGGGTTGATCCTCCTCTGGAGAGAGTGCTCACGGTCGCTCCCGTTTGCCACAAGCCGCCGCCTTGATTGAAGGACTGTCCGACCATCTACGCCAAGCCATCGGCGCCAAGGATGCGATCGCTGCCATGCCCGCGCTGTCGTCACACTCGCGGCAATCGTCCTGTGGCTGCGCTAGATACTTTGCGAAGACGGCGTCCGCCGTTTTTCGGGACGCGGAGCTACGACACCTGGTATCGCGTTTGTCGCGTCCGCGACACGATGTTCGTACTCAGCTTCACTCTCATGCTCTTAATGTCCTTAAATATCATTCGAGATTATTTCTGCTTAGTTGGCACGATTTTTGCGCGCATCCTTTGGAACCGGACGGATATTCTCGCCGACATTCGGGTGGTAGGCAGATTATTCATTTTGCTTCATCAGAGACTGCGACTGCCCGATAGGGATATCTCCCATGCATGCGACCCTGAAAACGTTATCTCATTTTGATCGAGTCCGCGTCGCGCACTTAAAGCTTGAGCCCGAGCAAGAACAGTTTGTCGACCCGTTGGATTTGGTGTTCTCTGAGCTTCAAGGTAACGGGCGCCCCGACCTGGAGCACCCATTTTCAATCGTAGTCCGCCATCAGATCGTTGGCTTCTTCGTCCTGCGTGAAAAAGCGGCCTTGCCGGAATGGGCCCCGCCAGGCGTGATTACCTTGCACAGCTTTCGCGTTGGCCGAGGATACCAAGGTAACGGATATGGAAGAGCGGCGACTGGACTTGTCTCTCAATGGATTTCAACAAACCGCCCATTTGTCAGGCGCCTCATGCTTGCCGTTGAAGAAGATAACGTAACGGCTAGACATTTTTATTTAGCGTCCGGGTTTTTTGACACCGGCGCCACTTACTACGACAAAAACTTTGGATTGCAAAATGTACTTGAACGTGAGATAAATGTCGCCTGAATCTGCGACCATCAATGGCTTCCTTTGCCGGCGATTGCCTGATCATCGCAGCGGTCAAATCGTTCATACATTACCTGTTCACACTCTCCATCTGACTCAGTAGCGTAAGCACGGAGCGGCGAACCTGAAGTCGAGGCGCCGAATAGTGATTGCTAGAGCAGGACTGGGCCAGCGGCCTTGACTTTTTCCATCGTGATGCAAGTTCGGAAGCTCTTGACGTTTCCTTCTTTGAGAAATAAATGGCGCGTAAGAGACGTATACTCGCCCATTTCGCTAATATTTATGATGAGAATGAAGTCAGCTTCGCCAGTAACGCAGTAGCATTGCTGCACCTGGGGGCAGTTCAGGAACCGTATTTTCATCTCGTCGAGCAGATCCATTTTTTGGTTTTCAGCCGTCACCTCGACGATGACCGTCAGTGGACGCCCAACCGCTCTCTCGTTTAAGATGGAGATGTCCTTTCTGATTGTTCCTGCAGAACGAAGCCATTTAAGACGTCGAGCTACCGCCGCTGCCGGGAGGCCCACACGGTCGGCAGTTTCGCGCTGCTGCATGAGGTTGTCGAACTGCACCAACTGCAGGATTTTTAGATCGAAATCGTCGAGCTGTGTTTTGCGAGCCTGCATCTTGTAGGCATTCTCCTGTTATACATAGCTTTGAATGCAAATTCTGCGCCATGATCGCCTTGGAACGTCTGGTCGGCACGCTGGCGGCACGAATAGGAGTTTCTAAAGGGACACAAAAAGAAGCGAACGCGGGTCTAGAGGGGGAGCGCGTCCGTCATTGTCGGCCACCTCGGTGTCAGCGTGGCAGAAGGAATCGCATCCGGCTTTGATCGGAATGCTGTCCGGTAAATCGTCGGAATCTGGAGGGTTATGTGAGGTCGCCTCTGACGGTCCACGCATTCGCGGCGACCCCACATAAGCCGGATTGAAGTAAGGCGCGGGTTGTTTGGCGCCGTTATGGAGATAGTAGAGCACGCCGTTTGACGACGATAGCGAATTCGCCGGGTGCGGTCGCATTACCGAATTTTGGCTTGATCTGGCGACCTTCGCGAGCAGCTTGCCGGACGATCGGCGGCGATTTTTGCGCTCTCAATGCACACTGTAGGTCTTTCGGTGTGGCCAGGGCCAAGCGGTGTCGCGCGCCGGCGGGGCGCTTGGTTTTGCGAGCATATCGGGGGTGCGGATTGTCGGAGTTCATGATGTATCGCACCAGAAAGATGATGGCCGGGGCGGCGAAGGCCTGCGGCTGCCGATGGCTGGTCGAGGAGCTGCCTACAGAGACCGATACGATCCCGTCGCTGGCTATTGGCGAGAAAGCCGAAGTGACGCATGCGGTGGAAGCCGGCGGTGACCTGCCACGGGTAATTTCCTCCATCTGAGATTAGAGTCCGGCCTCGATTGAAGGACGGACGGACTGATGAAGAGAAAGCGGTTTACGGAAGAGCAGATCATCGCGGTTCTGCGTGAGCACGAAGCGGGGGCAAAGGCGGGCGACCTGGCGCGCAAGCATGGGATCTCCGAGGCGACGCTGTATAACTGGAAGGCGAAGTATGGCGGGATGGACGTCTGCGATGCCAAACGGCTGAAGGCCCTGGAAGACGAGAACGCGAAGCTGAAGAAGCTGCTCGCCGACCAGATGCTGGAAGCGTCGGCGCTGCGCGAGCTTCTTTCAAAAAAATGGTAGGGCCCGCCGCCAAGCGCGAAGCCGTCGCGCATCTGCAGGCCACGATGGCCCTGTCGGAGCGGCGGGCCTGTTCCTTTGTGGGCGCCGATCGCAAGATGATCCGGTATCGTTCTTGTCGCCCACCTGAGGCGGCACTGCGCGGCCGGCTACGCGACCTGGCCAACGAGCGCCGGCGCTTCGGCTATCGGCGGCTGTTCATTCTGCTCAGGCGCGAAGGCGAGGCATCGGGTATCAACCGCATCTACCGGCTATACCGCGAAGAAGGACTGGCCGTGCGCAAGCGACGCTCCAGGCGCCGAGCGGTAGGGACGCGGGCACCGATCCTGGTCCAGGCGAAGCCGAACGCGCGCTGGTCGCTGGATTTTGTCCATGACCAGTTCGCCTGCGGCCGGCGCTTCCGCGTGCTCAACATCGTCGACGACGTGACGCGCGAATGCCTGGCGGCGATCCCGGACACCTCGATCTCCGGCCGCCGGGTGGCGCGTGAACTGACGGAACTGATCGCCCGGCGCGGCAAGCCGGGCATGATCGTCTCTGACCACGGCACCGAGTTCACCTCGAACGCGATCCTCGCCTGGTCGAAGGATCATCAGGTGGAATGGCACTTCATCGCGCCGGGCAAGCCGATGCAGAACGGCTTCTGCGAAAGCTTCAACGGGCGGATGCGGGACGAGTTGCTGAACGAAACCCTGTTCTTCGGCCTCGACCATGCCCGAACAACCATCGCCGAATGGGCAGACGACTACAACCGATCGCGCCCACATTCGGCGCTCGGATACATCACGCCTGCGGCCTATGCCGCCAATCTCACCGCAACGGACGATCGGCTGCGCAACCCCGACCAGCTCCGCCGATCACCCGTTGCTCAACCCGCGCCATACGGCGTAAAACCCGCCGAGGCTCTAACTGCAGCCGGATGAAAATTCAGTGGCAGGTCAGCGGGAAGCGTGTGAAGCAGAAAACGCCGGATGAACTCGCGCGGGTCAAGGCGCATGATCTTCTCGCGGTCGCGACCATTGCCACGGTAATCCTTCCATCGGAAGGCAACATGGCCGTCATCGACCTCGACGATACGGCTGGACGATGGCAACACGATGGGTGTAACGGCCAAGATAGGCGAGCACCTGGTCAGGGCCGCCGAACGGTGGCTTCTAATAAACGACCCATTCGACACGGCGAGCACGCGCGAGATGGCGGGTGAACGCCTCGTCGTCGTTGAGATGGCTGAGTTCGTTGAAGAAGCGGAGTTCACCGTGAGCGAAGGCGTCGGCAGGGGCAGTCAGAAAGAGCCGCCGACACAGGCGCGACAGCAAGCGCACGGGCAGAAAGAAGCCCGGCCGGCATGCGACCCCACCTTGACCTGTCGGGCGAGAGACCGCCGCCGGGCACGACGCAATGGACGTGGGGAAGATGGGTCATGGCCTGGCCGCAGGTGTGAAGCACGGCGACGATGCCGATCTCGGCGCCCAACCGCTTGGGATCGGCGCCAACGGTCTGCAGCGTCTGGGCTGCGCTCCGCATCAGCAATGCATAGACGTCCGCCTTGTTGTGAAAGGCGATCTCGGCGATGCCAGTTGGTAGCGTGAAGACCACATGAAAGTACGGGACCGGCAACAGATCGACGACGCGTGCATCGACCCACTCCTTGCGGGCCGAGCCGTGGCACTTTGGGCAATGGTGATTGCGGGAGGAATTATAGGAGATGCGGGTCCTGCTGCAATCGTCGCAGGCATCGACGTGACCGCTTTCGGCAGGCTTCGATCGCGCCCATGACGCGTCGCTCGCCGCGGCCAAGATGACCGGCGTTCTCACGCCTGTAGGAACTCCTATGTCGTCGAAAGATGTCCGCGACTTCGAAGGTGGGGCGCAACCGATTACGATTCCGGCGTTGTCACCTCCAGTCGTAATCGATCGAGCGGACTGGCCGTCGACCGGATCGTGGAGACCTACGTATAGCGCGCCGTCGTTCGAGAGGTGGGCGTGGCCGAGCAGGACCTGGATGATGCGGATATCGGTCCCGTTCTCGAGCAGGTGAGGGGCAAAGGAATGGCGCAGCGTATGGACGGTGATGTGCTTGGAAAGACCCGCCGCCGCAACCGCCGAACGGCAGGCGGAATGCAGCACCCATGGCTCGATAGGCTTGTCAGGATCGCGCCCAGGAAACAGACCAATGGTGGATTGTCGAATGATCGACGCCGATGTCACGCTCGGCCATCATCTCCATCAGATCGCGCAGGCTCAGCTCGTAGGCTAGGTACCAACGAATGCAAAGCAGGATGACGGATCGATCGAAATGGCGGCCCTTGAACATCTGAAACCTACGAAAATCATCGAAGGGCCCTGCCAGACAAGCGGTAACCAAAAGTCGCAGCACAGCGTCCACCGCGCTGCGGCGGAGCGTTCCGATCCGACCCTTCTCCGACGGGGAGGTTCTGCAATTCTGGCCCCTCCCTGGCCTCAAGCAAAGTGGCAACAGAACCAACTAGACAACCCTGGCAAGTCCCCATGCCGCAATATATAGTCCGCGACGACGTAGCTCTTCTCGTCGACCAGAAAGCACTGTACCTCGCCTTGCCTGTTTGAGGTCAGAGGCGATGCTGGAATCTTTTAGCTTGCCTGGCGACGATCGGGCTGACCTTTTCCTCGTGCTGGCTACGTGACGGCTCTCAGGATGGCATCAGCTGTCGAATGGAGGGACTTGCGCAGACAGGACGCGTTTTATGCTGTTCAAATGCAACCGGGCAGCGACTCCATCGACTTCGCGCAACTGCTTCGCGGTCAGCGCAGCGATGCCTGAATCGATAGGCGACACTTTACGTCCTGTAGACTGGGCCAAGCATTGCACTTCGCTGGCTCGCTCGAGGTAGTAGAGATCATCCCACGCGGCCTCGATCGTTTCGCCGATCACGACTACGCCATGATGCTTCATAAACACCACGTCAGCATCACCGACCGCTTCGGCGATCCTCCGGCCCTCGTCGCGATCGAGAGCCAACCCGTTATAGCCATCATCAACCGCTGTGCGACCGTAGAATTTCAATGCCGTCTGACCCGCGAAGATAAGGGGATCGCCTTCAGTCATAGCGAGCGCTGTCGCGTACGGCATGTGCGTATGAAAGACTACCTTGGCACGCGGCAGCCTCTTGTGAATCTCGGCATGAATGAAGAAAGCAGTATCCTCGGGAACACCCTCTCCCGAAACGACTTCACCATCAAAGTTGCAAATCAGTAGCCGCGACGCTGTCAGCTCGCAAAATGCAAACCCATAGGGGTTCACGATAAAGAGATCCTCGTGACCGGGAACTACTGCGGAGAAGTGGTTGCAGATGCCCTCCTCGAGCCCATTGAGAGCCGCCGCTCGGAAACATGCCGCGAGATCCTTACGGACGTCCCAGATTGCCGGGGCGTCTAGGTTGGGAGAGTTGCGAACGGGAACTGCCTTTTCCGAAACCATATAATGTTTCCTTCAATTCGAGCGACCAGCGACGTCAATGGACGGTCACGAACCTAACTAGCGCACGGCGCCAAGCCCGGCCTTAGCCAGCTAGCATCCCTGCGTGCTACGCACCCGCACAGCGATCAATGCGCTGCCGTCAGGTTGGGGTGCCGCGACAGGGTCACGACTTCGCCTTCCCGCAAAGTCCAAGTGACACCTTCATTCGAGGAGATTGCGTTTGCTCTTGTACTGGTCTATCCGTCGCGTCGCCCTCTGAAATCGCCGAACCTGTGGTGCTGAAAGCTGCCGGGGCGTCCAGGTTGGGAGAGTTGCGAACGGGAACTGCCTTTTCCGAAACCATATTATTTTGCCTTCAATTCGAGCAAGTTTTCGACTAGCCACGTCAACCGTGAAAGAAACACCCGTCTAAGTATATGATCATTCCAATTCTCTTGTTTATTCTTTGACGCCCGACATTGCGACGGAGTCGGTGAAAAAGCGTTGGAAGCCCAGCAGTACAACCGCTGGGATGAAGCTTAGAATGGTTGATGCTGCAAAAATCTGGCCGTAGTCGCTGGTATGCTCCCCCACCATGAGGCCGAGAGTGATTGGGGCGAGGTGCATGTCCGCGCGCGTGGTAACCAAAAGCGGCCACAGATAGGCCTGCCATTGCGCATTAAAGAGTATCGCTCCGGCGGCTATGAGAGCCGGACGTGAAAGCGGCAGAAAAATCTGGAGGAAGATCCTCAGCCAGCCGGCCCCATCGATTTGGGCCGCTTCAATCAATGAGCGTGGCACTGCTAGGAAGAATTGCCGCATTAGGAAAATTACTATGCCGTTGGCCACGAAAGGCACAATCAGTGCGGTGTAGGTGTTCTGTAACCCGCCCTGTGCGAAGATTGCCGATAAAGGGAGAGCCACGACCTCCTCGGGAATCAGGAAGCTGAAGACGATGATCGCAAAGACGACTTCGCGGCCTCGCCACTGCATAGCACTCAACGCGAAGGCTGCGGCTGAGCATACCAGCAGTCCCACAACCACCGTACATGCCGCCACGACGATCGAGTTGATCAATCCGGTCCGGAACACTCCGCCGAGCGCGCTGCCAAAATTTGCCAGCGTCGGCCGTGGCGGAATAAAAGTGCCAATGGAAAGCGGATCGAGGGATGTGAATATCTCGCTACCGGGCCGAAGGCTTCCTGCAACCAGCCAAACGATCGGCAGCATAAATGCGGCGGCGACAGCGATACGGAAAAGCAGCTGAACGATGCGTCCCGCCCTGAAAGAGTTTGTTTCTGACGCGCTCATTGTTGCTTCTCCCGCGATAGAAACCGGAACTGAATGAGGATGATCACCATCATAACCACCATCAAAGTTAAACCTTCTGCGGCAGCCAGTGGCATGTCATTGAAAAAGTAAGCCTGTTGATACACGTCGAACATAACCAGTTGCGTGCTCCCGCTAGGCCCGCCTCGCGTGAGTAGCGCGATAGGCGCAAAAAGCAGAAATGCGAACACCGTGTCAGCAACGATCACAAAGGCGAGTGGCCGACGCATCATTGGGATTGTGATGTGCCACAGCGATGACAGCTTCCCGGCGCCATCGATCGATGCTGCCTCATAGAGATCGCGAGGAATGTCCTTCAGGCCACCGATGAGGAACATCATCAAAAAGCCGCATCCGATCCACGAGCACATAACCGTGATCGACATCAGCGCCTGGTCTTGCGATGCCAGAAATGGCTGAGCGCTTACACCGATAGAGGTCAGCAGAGCGTTTGCCAGTCCCTCCGGGCGGTATACAGCCCCCCACAATATGGCTGCAACACTCGACGGGATCAAAACTGGCAGGAATACCAAAACGCGTAGCAGCGAGGTGATCCTGGAGTTTTCGGCGAACAGCAAAGCGAGGCCAAAAGCAATTGCCGTCTGCAGCGGCACGGTCACTGCGACAAAGGTTAAGGTCGCCTGGAGGGTCTTGGCAAAGGATGGCGCCGTGAAAAGAAACTTGAAATTGTCGAGCCCGACGAATTCGCCGTCGTAGCCGGACAAGCTCTGTTGAACGAGCCAAGCTGCTGGCAACAACCGAAATATGATGAGGGCAACAAGAGCCGGAGACAGGAAGAGGAGCGGCGCTATCGCCGCCCTCCATTTTGAAAATCGACTGGTTATGGGTGCAGCCCTCACAATTTCTCCCTCGGAAACCGCTTCCATCGCCATCACTTATTCCTTGATGCGCTTGAAACTGCGCTCGAGTTCACGTTGAAGCTGCGTAAAAGTCTCAGCGGCATCATTTCCATTGCGGATATCGCTCCACGCTCGGCCAACCAGCTCCTCTAACTGGAGATATCCTAGTGTACGCGGTCGCCGGATCGCTGTGTTGGCGAGCTCGTAACGCATCAGAGTGTCAACACCCTTGAGGTTAGGATTTTGCTGGGGAATGTGGCTTAGGACCTCGGCTGTAGCTTCGATGTTTGCCGACAAGCGACTCCCGTTTGTCGCAATTACCGCCCCGTTTTTGTCCAAGGCCGCATAGCTCAAGAATTTTAGAGCTTCGTCGGCGTTTTTGGTGTCTGCGCCCACTCCCAAATGCCAGGATTCCGAGGGTGTTACAGCCTTGCCTTTGGCAAAATAGGGATGAGGCGCGGCTGCATAGTCAAGACCATCGACCTTGTTGAGGTCGCTAATTAACCAGGGGCCTCCAACCAGAAATGCAAGTCGGCCAGCTTTGAATAGGTCGACGACTTCTGTATCGCTTTTCGGACCACGCGAGGCCACGCCATCGGCGAAGATACTACCGTACCATTTGCCTGCCTGCACCCAAGCATCGTTGGCCACGTCTACGGTAAGCAGGTCGTCGCCCTTGACGCCTGGCCCGCCGCCAAGAGACTGTGGAAGGACCTGCAACTGGTAATACCGATCGAATTGCTCGAATCCGAAGCCCGTCTCGGCACCGCCCGCCTGCACCTTCTTGGCAAGTTCGATTACTTTTTCCCAGGTCATGCGCGCGTCGGGCGAGACGCTCGGCGCTTCTACACCGGCCTTGGCCAGAAGCTTTTTGTTGAAGTATAGGAGCTGCGTAGACTCCCACATCGGCAATGTCAGCATCTTCCCTTTGTACATAGCTCCCTGGACATCGCTGGGGAACAGTGGGCCTTTGCTTTTTTCCTCGAAGACACTCGTCAAGTCTGTCAAAATGCCCAGTTTGGAGAACGTCGGGACATAAGTCGGATCAACGAGGAAGATATCGATTCCGGAATTCCCCGTCTGGAAGCGGCGAACTATCGTGTTCTGCATGTCGGGAAATGGCACGCCTTCGAACGCAACCTTTTTGCCAGCCATTTTTTCGTAAGCATCGAAGAGTCCCTTAAGAGCGGCGCCGTCTCCCCAGCCGAAGAACCGCAGCGTCTGATCTTGTGCTACAACCGGCAACGATCCAAGTAGCGGTAACGACGACACCCCCAGCAAACCGGTCATGAAACCGCGCCGCCCCAAGCGATATCCCATTATACTCATCTTGTTTCCTCCCTTTCGGTACGTGGACCCGCAACAATGGGACCACTAACGCACACGCTAGACGATTTCTTGCAAGAATGCAATATCCTAACATTGCCAAATGCAAACGCCATGTGGTAACAGTGACTCATATAAGGAGGCCCCATGATTCAGCCCGGTAGAACTCCACTTCATATTCAGCTCGCCGACATCATTCGGTCTCAGATCGAGAGCGGCGTCTTCAATGCTGGCGATCAACTCCCCACTGAGATGGAGTTGATGAAGCAGCACGAGCTCAGCAGTAGCACTGTGCGACAGGCGGTGCTCACCCTTGTCGGTGAAGGCTTGCTGTATCGACGCGCTGGCAAAGGGACGTTCGTTGCCAAGCGTCATATCGGCCGGGATCTGCTTACTTTTTCAGGATTTTCGGAGGAAGCGGTAGCGCGTGGATTCCGGCCGGGTACTAGGCATATGACGGTCCACTGGCGCCCCGCTGACGCCGTTGCAGCTGCACTTAACGTGCCGACCGACGAAAACGTCTTGACCATCGAGCGCGTACGAACGATCGACGACGAGATCGTAGCGGTTGAGACAGTTTCGTTCGTAGCAGCAATCGGTCGCCTCATGGAAAAACTCGACCTTGCCGACACCTCTTTCACCGAGATTCTCGAGCAGCAACTCGGTGTGCCGCTTGCCCGAGCCAAGCAAGAGATACGGGCCGGCATCGCGCGTGCAAAACTGGCAAAAGCACTCGATGTGTCGAGCGGCACTGCCGTGCTGCAGATCGACCGCACCGCCTTCGACGCGGCCGATCGAGTTATTTACTTCTCGTCCTCGTCCTATCGGGCCGATCGCTACATTTATTCGTGCTGGATCGAGCGAAATAGCGTCTCGATCGCTCAACCTCGCCGATTAATCGCCCGGAGCAGGTGATGCCTACCTGTGAAGTTTATGTCGTCGGCTCGTACGGGGTCGCGTTCTGGATTGTGGGGGAGGTGCCGGCCCCAGGTGAAACCGTACTAGGTTCGGGGTTCGCCTTCGGACATGGCGGCAAGGGCTCAAATCAGGCTATCGGAGCTGCGCGACTCGGAGCCAAATGCAAACTGCTGGCTGGCGTTGGCGCCGACAAATTCGGTTCAGAAGCACTGGAGCTCTGGCGCGTGGAAGGCGTCGACTGCTTGGCAGTGAGGCAAACGACCGAGACGCCGACGATGGCCGGAATCATTATTCTCGACGCCGCGGGCGAGAACCGCATCATCACCGATCCTGGCGCCAACGCGCAACTCACGGTGACCGATGTTGAAACCTTCGCGGCCTCTTGGGTGGACCCGGGCATTCTACTCACGCAGCTCGAGATCCCGGTCGAGACGGCGGCCCGCGCGCTTGCCATCGGCAAGGCGCGGGGATTGACGACCATCCTAAATCCCGCACCTGCTCGGACGCTGCCGAAGGAGATCTTCACTGACGTTGACATCCTAACGCCGAACCAATCCGAAGCGCGCATTCTGCTTGGCCTTGAGGCTGACGATCCGCAGGCAGACGCGGAAATAGCGTTAAAATTACGCGCTCTTGGGGTCGCACACGTTGTGATGACGCTTGGAGCGGATGGCGCTTTGATCGCCGGACCTGACGGAATAACCAAAATCGCGAGCTACCTGGTCGATGTTGTCGACACCACTGGAGCTGGAGATGCATTCAACGGGGCACTTGCTGCAGGGCTGGCGAGTGGATTGACACTTACGGAGGCCGCTCGTCGCGGCACTGCAGCGGGCGCCCTCGCAGTCACGAAAAAGCTCGTTGTTCCGGCATTGCCCGATGAGAGACAGATTTCCAAATTGATGAAAACCGGGACACTCGCTTATGAAGATCAAGGTCGCTTTCCTTCCCACCGGCCCTCTGGCTATCGCCGGTGACGTTTGTATAGTTGTCGATGTAATCCGCGCCACGACAGCTATCATTGGACTTTTCGATGCTGGCAGTGATCGTGTGTTTGTCGGAGGATTTCGCTCAGACGTCGCCAAAGCGCGCGCCGCCGTTGGCAAGAATGGTGTGATCTGTGCGGAACAGGATGATGGATCAACGCCCCTCGGGTTCGATCATGAGCCCTCCCCGTCTCTGCTGTCCCAACTCGACCTATCTGGCCGTTTCTCGATGCTGGCGACCGCCAACGGCACACCAGCAATTCTCGCTGCAGATCGCGCAGGCGCAGCCCTAATACTGATAGGCTCATTGCGAAACCTGGATGCAGTTGCCCATCGCGCATTCGCGGAGGCGTCATCGCGCAATGCAGACATCACGATTGTCTGCTCAGGCCAGCTACGCAACTCTCGTATTGCGATTGAAGACAGCTATTGCGCGGGAATGATTGTTTCTCGCGTTTGTGAACTTGCGAAGGATGACGTGGAACTCGAGGACTCTGCGCTGCTCGCCCGTGGCTTTACAATCTCGCACAATAGTGCCGTGGAGGTGTTGCTGAGTTCAATGACGGGGGGCCGCTTCATTGACAATGGTCGACAGCACGACGTGGAATTCTGTGCGCATATCAACGACTCGATTATCGTACCTGTCGTGGCCACCCAATCCGTAAACGGTAATCATCCGGTTTTTCTCCTAGATGCTTAATAACGCAGAGTCCATCAAATTGGTTAGCGGACGACCGCGAGTTCTGGCCACAGCAGACCTCAGCCCGGAAGGCATTGCGGTGCTCCGCGAAGCAAGCGAACTCAAGTTGCTTGGCTGGGCAGCCGGCGAGTGGTTCTGTGATCGCAAGCAGCTAATGGACGCAGTAGCTGATGCCGAGATTATAATTGCGGGATATGAGCGCTTCGACGAAGAGATGCTAACTGCCGCGCCTCACCTTTACGCTATCCTTTCAGTGCGCGCTGCCCCGCAAGCGAACATCGACGTAGCGGCCGCGACCGCGCGGGGAGTTGCCGTGCTGCATACGGTCGGGCGAACCGATCATGGCGTTGCAGAATTCACGGTCGCCCTCGCGCTGGGGCTCACTCGACACCTAATCCCTGCAGCTGCCTGGATCAGGTCCCGCTCCTCTGACTTCGACGCTGGGGAGGACTTTTATCGCGGAACTGTCTGGGGCCGCGGTGCGAGTTCTCCCCAACTGGCGTTCACTGGCATCGAGCTGCATGGTCGCACACTCGGTATCGTGGGCTTTGGAGCAATTGGTCGTGTTGTCGCTGAGAAGTTCTCAGGCTTTGGAATGGAAATTCTCGTGCACGATCCTTACGTCGATAGCGCCGAGTTGAGATCTCTCGGGGTCAAGCCAGTCTCGCTAGACGAACTTCTGACACAGTCTGCGATCGTCACATTGCACGCCCGGCTTAGTCCGCAGACGCGCGGTATGATCGGCGAGGATCAGTTCGATCGGATGGGTCGCGGCGCATATCTAATCAACACCGGTCGTGCGGGCCTTGTCGACACGGAGGCACTCTTACGAGCTCTGGATCGTGAAAAAATTGCCGGTGCCGCGCTAGATGTGTTTGACACGGAGCCGCCTTCAGCACTGGATCCGCTTGTTTGTCATCAGCGTGTCCTTGCCACACCTCATCTCGCCGCATGGACAGAAGAAATGCGCGCACGTCATACCGACAGTATAGTGAAAAATCTGCAGCGGCTCTTGGCTGGCAAACCTGAGAATCTGTCGAACCCCGAAGTTCTCACCATGGCTAGGAGGACCTTGCCTTGAAAATCATCGATGTCGCTTCGCGTCTCCATCACATTCCACCGACGGTCTCCTGGGAGGACGCCACACACCGCGTCGCGAGCCTCGAATTTATCATTACCCGCGTGACCACTGATGCTGGGATCGCTGGTGAGGGCTTTGCCTACACAACTGGGATCGGTGGAAGCGCTATCCTCGCTCTAATCGATGATTATTGCCGAACGATGCTTGTTGGACAAGATCCGCGACAGATCGAACGATTGTGGTCGTTCTTATATGGCCAATTGCATCGCAGCGGCACCGGGGGTATCAACAGTCTTGCTTTAGGCGCGATCGACATCGCGCTGTGGGATATTACGGCCAAGTCGTACAACGTGCCGTTACATCGTCTGCTTGGCGCTAGACGAGACAGTATTGCTACCTATGGCAGTGGCATCGATCTTTTCCTCGACAGCGATGCTCTCCTTAGCCAGGTAGATGGGTTCCTTGCGCAGGGACACAAGGCGGTGAAGGTTAAAATCGGTCGGGACAACTCGGAAGAAGATATCGATCGCATAACTGCTGTGAAGAAACTAGTCGGGTCTAAGCGAAGACTGTTCGTCGATGCCAATCAGCGTTGGAATGTCGCTGACTGCATGTCCCGACTGCAGAAGTTAGCACCGTTCGAACTTGGATGGATCGAAGAGCCTCTCCATGCTGAGAATATTCGTGGGCACGCCGACCTCCGCCAATTCGTTTCGCTGCCCATTGCCGTCGGCGAGAGCCTATATACGCGGCACCAATTCGCTGACTACCTACAGGCTAACGCAGTCGACTTCGTCCAGGCGGACGTATGCCGTGTTGGGGGCATTAGCGAGTGGCTAAAAATCGCCAGTCTTTCAGCGTCCTTCCATCGCACCATGGCGCCTCATTATATGTCTGAGCTCTCCGTCGCATTAATGTGTGCGATCGACAACGCGGAGATCCTAGAATGCGTGCATGGTGGAAGCTTCTCCGAGATGGGCGTGCTTCAGACGGAACTTCGTCTTGAGAACGGAATGGCCTTTCCATTCGAAACACCCGGACATGGGGTGAGGTTTGACGACGAAAAGCTGGAACGTTTCGCTGTCGATCCTGCCGCACTTCGGACCCGGAATATGCAGAGCGCAAAGTAAATGCGGCTTCACCACGCACGCACGGCGTTCGATTGCCACAACATCCTGGGCGAGGGATGCAACTGGAGCGAATCGGACCAAAGCCTCTGGTGGACTGACATTGAAGCAAAATGTGTGCTTCGCTGGGACGACAGCGGGAAGGTTGGAGCTGTACGACAACTTCCCAATCGAGCGGCGTTCATCTTTCCTCGCGCGCGAGGCGGGTTCGTTCTGGGTTTTCCTAAGTCTGTAGTCGTCACGGACTCAAACTTCACCGACTTCGTACAAGTGGCCGAAATTGAGCCGCATCTTCCGCAAACCCGCGTCAACGACGCCAAGATCGACCCACACGGTGGGATCGTCTTGGGCACTTATAATGAACAAAGCCGTGAGCCAGTGGGAGGCGTTTATCGCATTGCACCCAACGGGGACGTCGTTACGCTTTTCAGTGGCGTATCGGCCGCCAATGGGCTGGAATTTTCGCCCGACGGCCGGATCATGTACTTCACCGACACTGCGGAGGGCACCATCCGGCGTTTCGCCTTGGCTCCGCAATTTTCGAGTTTTGCTGAAATAAGCCCACTGGCCGGCCCGAACATCGCTCAGGGATCGCCCGATGGCGCCACCGTGGACATTGAAGGGGGCTACTGGAGCGCCAGGCTACGAGGCGGCTGTGTCGTTCGTATCGATCGAAACGGTCACCTCACAGATCGCGTGTATATGCCGAGTATGGCGCCGACCTGTGTGGCACTTGGCGGCGAAGATATGAGAACGCTGTTCATAACCTCTCGGCGAATCAGGCAATCGTCTGATGAACTACTTCGATTTCCTGAGTCCGGCAACCTCTTCCGCGTTGAAGTCGGTCGGGCTGGCCGACCGACCTTCAGTTGCATAGTCTAGCTCTGGGCTGGTTGCAGTTGTGTCCGTGCACGGATCTGGTCGCGTGATGCACCATCCTTCATGAGACCGCCGGCTCGGCCGTCGCAGGCGAAATAAAACCGGCTTCGTAGGAGTGAACGGAGGGACAGTTGATCGTGTCCCGCTGCGTGGTGTAGCTGGCGGCATTGGTCGCCGTGCTCTCCGGCATGGGCCGGGCTGATCAGCGCGCCACGGCTGGCAGGCTGATCATGGGATCATCGCTCATCTGGCTGATCGTTTCCAGGGTCATGTATCTGGCCCGCTGCACTGCCCATTCATCGTTCTGTTCGAGCAGGATTGCGCCGACGAGGCGCACGATCGCATCGTCGTTCGGGAAGATTCCGACGACCTCGGTGCGCCGCTTGATCTCGCCGTTGAGACGCTCGATCGGATTGGTCGAGTGGAGCTTGGCGCGATGTTCCTTCGGGAAGGTCATGTAGGCCAGCACGTCGGGCTCGGCGTCGTCCATGATTGTCGCCAGCTTCGGCACCTTCGGCCGGATCTGGTCGGCGACGGCGCGCCATTGTACGGACGCGGCCTCGGGCGTCTCCTGGGCGAAAGCGGTGGCGATGAAGGCTGAGACGACCCTGCGGCCGCTCTTGCCGGCATGGGCCAGCACGTTCCTCATGAAGTGGACGCGGCAGCGCTGCCATGTCGCCGACAGCACCTTGGTGACGGCGCTCTTGAGGCCTTCGTGCGCGTCAGAGACGACGAGCTTGACGCCGCGCAGGCCGCGACGTGTCAGCTTGCGCAGGAACTCCGTCCAGATCGGCTCGGCCTCCGAGGTGCCAATCTCCATGCCCAGGACCTCGCGCCGGCCGTCCGCGTTGACGCCGACGGCGATGATGACGGCGACCGAGACGATCCGCCCACCGCGGCGGACCTTCAGGTAAGTGGCGTCGATCCACAGGTAGGGCCAATCGCCCTCGATCGGCCGCTCGAGGAAGGCCTTCACCTTGCCGTCGATCTCCTCGCACAGCCGCGAGACCTGGCTCTTGGAGATGCCGCTCATCCCCATGGCCTTGACCAGGTCGTCAACCGACCGGGTCGAGATGCCTTGCACATAAGCTTCCTGGATGACGGCGGTCAGCGCCTTCTCGGCCATGCGGCGCGGTTCGAGGAAACCCGGGAAGTAGCTTCCCTTCCTGAGCTTCGGGATGCGCAGCTCGACCGTGCCGGCCCGCGTCTCCCAGTCCCGGTCGCGGTAGCCATTGCGCTGGGCGAGCCGCAGCGGGTTCTTCTCGCCATAGGCGGCGCCGGTGGCCGCGCCCACCTCCATTTCCATCAGCCGCTCGGCGGCAAAGCCGATCATCTCCCGCAGCAGATCGGCATCCGGGGTCTTCTCCACGAGCGTGCGCAGGTTCATCATGTCGTCGGTCATCGGTGGTCCTTCCAAAATGGGTTGGCGTCAACAACCAAACCCTACCGGAAAGCGCCGATGACCACCGACACGCCGCTCACTCGCTACAGCGCTACTAACGGCGCGCTCGCGAGCGGCTTCATAACCGCCGAGCTACACCACCTGATGGGACACGACCGGACAGTTTTGACATCGATCTTCGCGGCTATCGCCGAAGATGCCGTTGCGCTTTTCGTCCGACCTCGCATCGCCCCTCTGAAAACGGTCCCCCTGGCCGACTGATTTTCCGCGAAGGCGTTCGGCCCTCGCTCAGACGACCGCTGCTCAGGGCATTCCGCCAATATAGCCAACATTTCGAAGAAATTTTGAGACAAATCCGGCAATTTCCTTCCCTGTAGGTGACCTCGAACGGCCCGTGATTGAGCTGGAGTTTTGACTTAGCGGATCTCCCTGGCGATGGAAGTCACGGCAGAGCCATAGCTTGGCCGGAGGCGTCGTAGCGCCACACCTCGCATCTCGACACGTGGGCCGGAAGGGCCGGTCGGCAACTGGGAGATTCGCTGCCCACCAGCTTCCTGTCTGCGCCGCCACGCAGCCGGGATACACGTCGTGATAGCGCCGATCGCTCGCTTCGCAGTGAGGGCGAGGGCCGCCGCTAACGCGCCAAAACCCGATCACTCATTCGCCACAGTGACGAGCAGCGAAGAGGGACTATCGAATAGTCGCCAATAGCGTGGTCATGGCAACAGTCATGGCGCTAGCATAACTATCGAGATCCTTCACTTCAAACAGGAAGCGATTTGACTCCGCACCGGCGTCCGTCCACGTCGTCACCCCATTCACATCGCATTTGATCTCGACGGGACGAAATCCAAAAACAGCCTCTTCCTGGTTGCCGCTAGGAATGATGTTGCCCACCTTGTCCACGGCTTGGGAAGTCATATGGAAAAAGCCGGCTGTACACCACATGTCGCGCTCGGCCTTGAGGGTCAAGTAGCCCAATAAATCGGTCTCTGGCGCCAGAAGCGGCTGCAGGTAGCGAGCATCTGTTCGTTGCTCTAGGGAGTAAGTGAAATAGCTTTGCATGACGGGCGACAGCTTTTGTAGAATCTCGCTCTGCCTGAAGCGGTAGTAAGTACCGAACCGCCCGACCTTTCTCTCGTCGTTCACCGATCTCCAGGTTTCAAAGCATGGCATCCAGTAGATCGGGCACGGTATGTCGAATGTCGCCACGTAAGCGGCCGCGTTGAGCTCAACATTGTACTCCATACCTCCCTGCTTCGCGACCTCCGGATGGCCGGTTCCAGCGTTGAGATAGATTCCGGCGCACTTATCACGGAAGAGATCCGGATCAAGCCTACCGGCAACGGCAAGGTCGCGGCAGGATCCCACGATACTAATGTAGGCTGGCCCTTCGCTGTCGCGGAGATAGTTGAGCAGGAACTCAGCGCCAGCGCGATCGCGCTTCGGAAGAGTGCTAAGTGCCGACCGATCATGTGTATAGGGAACAGACGAGCCAACAGCCACGTGCATTGGCAGTCCCGTAAGGTAGCTTAGCTGCGCAATGCCGGTGACGTCCGGACTGCGGCTTGGATACTCAGCAGGCGGGAAATCAATCAGTACGCCGCCGAGTTCAAGTTGGCCTGATCCGGCAAGAGCATAGACGCAAGCAAGATCCCAGTGATCGTCTGGATCGATATAGGGACGAAACAGGTCCGTCTGGTGCAGCAGTCTTATGGTCATGCGAATCCTCCTGTTTATTCCTTGACGCCCGACATCGCGACCGAGTCGGTGAAGAAGCAGGGGCACGCTAAATGATTTCTTGTAAGAATGCAATAATCTAATATTGCCAGTCGCCATTGTGTGTGATAGCAATGACTCGGCTTAGGAGGCCGCATGGTTCAGCCCGGTAGAACCCCACTTCATATTCAGCACGCCGATGACGTCGGCAAAGCGTTGGTGCGCGAAGCGCGCGTCGAACACGTGTTCCGCTATGCCATGTTTTCCACGCTGTGTAGTCGTGCTCTCTTCAGGTGCATTTGAAGTGGGCCGCTAATCAGGCGCACGTTCGAATTCGAAGACAGTGTTCAAGATGAAATCACCGCATCTGCCCCGAAGGGCCGAAGTCAAGATGCAGACTGCTTTGCTGCAGTAGAGGAGATGTCAGTTGGCTCAGGTTACCGTCAGGAATATCGTCAAGCGTTATGGCAGCGCGCAAGTCATCCATGGTGTGAATGTCGACATCGCCGATGGCGAGTTCGTCATCCTCGTCGGCCCATCGGGATGTGGCAAATCCACCCTGTTGCGCATGATCGCCGGCCTCGAAGCCATATCGGGTGGCGAGATCAGCATCGGCGGCCGGGTGGTGAACGATGTGCTGCCCAAAGACCGCGACATAGCGATGGTGTTCCAGAACTATGCGCTCTATCCGCACAAGAACGTCGCCGACAACATGGGCTTCTCGCTCAAGATCAAGGGCAGGCCGAAAGCCGAGATCGACGCCAAGGTGAAGAAGGCGGCTGAAATTCTCGATCTGGTCAAGCTGCTGGACCGGTTTCCGAAACAGCTATCGGGCGGACAGCGCCAGCGTGTGGCCATGGGACGCGCCATTGTGCGCGACCCGGAAGTCTTCCTGTTCGATGAGCCTTTATCGAATCTCGACGCCCAACTTCGTGTCGCGATGCGCGTCGAAATCAAGGAATTGCATCAACGCCTCGGCACAACAATCGTCTATGTTACCCATGACCAGATCGAGGCGATGACCATGGCCGACAAGATCGTGGTGATGAAGGACGGCAAGGTGGAACAGGTCGGCGCACCGCTCGATCTCTACGACAATCCGGGGAATGTCTTCGTCGCCGGCTTCATCGGCTCGCCGGCCATGAACTTCATCAACGGCAAGATCGAGTCCAAAGACGGCAGGCAGATCTTTGTGTCGGATACCGGATCCGAGCTGCCTGCCGACGGAGCCAGGGCGCTGGGTGGTCAGCCGGTCATCTATGGCATACGTCCCGAGCATATCGACATTGCGCCCGACGGCTTGGCGGCAAAGGTTTCGGTGCTGGAGCCGACCGGCTCCGAGACACAGATATTCGCCAAGCTTGGAGAAGATCCTATCGACGCTATCGTCAAGGATCGGCTGACGGTCCGTCCTGGTGAAGAAGTAAGGCTGAGGATCGATCCGCGCCGTGTCCACATCTTTGACAGGCAAAACGGCGCACGCCTGTGACCTTACCGATCGAGCCCAACGTGGTCAGTCCGGTCGGAGGCGCGAACGTGCCGTGGGGTAACCGCACAACCAATGCCCTTGCCGGCGCCGGTGACCACCTGGGGCATTTTTTCTATCCGAAAAGGGCCGATTTTGCCGGGCGAAGAGTTCCAGCACAACGGCGGTATGGTCGAGGTGATTGCGCATGGCGGCCCGCGCCGCCTCCGCTCGCCGGATCGGATGGCTTCGAAAACCATCGTTGAGCACTATCTTGGCCACGAACGAGTCATCTTGGGGCTGCACGACGACCAACCGCTCGAGGAGGCCCGAGCTTTCCTTTCAGAATGGCCTTCCTGATCTTGTCATAGACCTGACTGCCTTGCTCGCGTGGCCGGATGCGGAATCCTGGGTTTCGATTTCCACCCCGGTCTTCTTGTTCGAACGAAACTCAAAACCTGGACCCGCCCGATGCCGAGACTCGAACTGAAAAACTCCTTACCCGACGATCTTTACGCCGGTGCCCTCTTGGGCCGTGTCTGGCGGCCCGATCAGAACGGACCTGCGGTCGTCGCTGTCCGCGACGATGGCGTGTTTGATATTACGACGCGCTTTCCCACATCATCGTCGCTCTGCGAGCAGGAGAACCCTGCCAGGGCCCTACGAGAAACCGAAGGACCTCGCCTCACGTCGATCGAAGAATTGCTGGCTAATACTGGAGAGGAATGGCGGGACACAAACCGGCCCTGGCTGCTTGCGCCGATCGACATCCAGGCGATAAAGGCGGCAGGTGTAACCTTCGCGGTCTCTATGCTAGAACGCGTAATCGAGGAGAAGGCCCGCGGCGACGCCCTCGCAGCCGTGGCTATCCGCAGCGAAATCACAAAACTCGTCGGTGCCGATTTTTCCAAGCTCAGGCCCGGATCGCCGGAAGCCGTGCAGCTCAAGGGGATCTTGTTGGCACAAGGGGTCTGGTCCCAATATCTCGAAGTAGGCATTGGCCCCGACGCCGAAATTTTCACCAAAGCGCCAATCATGTCGGCCGTTGGCACCGGAGCGGACGCCGGCATCCACGCCAAATCCACATGGAATAACCCTGAGCCCGAGGCGGTTTTAGCCGTGGCGTCCGACGGCCGAATCGTCGGCGCGACGCTCGGCAACGACGTGAACCTTCGCGATGTCGAGGGGCGGTCGGCGCTGCTGCTTGGCAAGGCGAAAGACAACAATGCAAGCTGCGCGATCGGTCCATTCCTTCGCCTCTTCGACAACGATTTCACGCTCGACGATGTGCGAAACATGGAACTCACGCTAAGCGTGGATGGTCCCGATGGATATCAGCTCAAGGGCTCAAGCTCGATGAGCAGGATCAGCCGCGATCCGACCGATTTGGTCTCGCAGATGATAGGACCGCATCATCAGTATCCCGATGGCGCGGTGCTTTTCCTTGGAACACTGTTTGCGCCAACCGAAGATAGGGACGAGCCGGGCAAAGGCTTTACCCACAAGGTGGGGGACATCGTCACCGTGGCTACGCCGCGTCTCGGCCGCCTGGTCAACCGGATCCGCCACAGCCAGGACTGCGCACCCTGGACATTCGGGGTCACGCGCCTGATGGACCATCTTGCCATGCTCGGCAACCAAGAGAGGCCCACATAGGTGCGCAACAAGGTCGTCTACGCAGCTCTCAACAGCGCCGTTCCAGCACGGTCACCGTACGCATCGGCAAATGTTTGACCGGATGCCAACACCAGCAAAAGCGAAAAGCCATGAAATTCAAGCACAGATTATCAATTGTCGATTCACATACTGCTGGTGAGCCAAGCCGATTTGTCGTTTCAGGCTTCCCCAGGATACCGGGTTCGACGATGGCCGAACGAATGCGTAACCTGATCAAAGACTTTGACTGGATCCGTCGGGTAACGATGAACGAACCACGGGGTCACCGCGACATGTTTGGCGGCGTCCTTGTGCCCCCCGTCGATACGACTGCCCATGTCGGCGTGGTCTACATGGACGGTGGCCAGTTTTATAATATGTGTGGACATGCATCGCTTGGTCTTTGTGGGATGCTTGTGGAGACGGGGCAGGTTCCACGAACCGGTCGCACGACAGAGGTCAGGATAGATACCCCCGCCGGACTTGTGGTTGGATCGGTTAAGACCAACGATGATGGGGAATTGGAAGCCGTTTCCCTTATCGACGTTGCGTCTTTTGCTTTCGCGCTGGATCAATACGTGGATGTTCCACAATACGGCAGAGTTCGCGTTGACTTCGGCTATGGCGGCAATATTTTTGTGATCGCTGAGGCGGCAGATCTAGGCTTCCAGTCCATCGATCCGGAGCATACGACCGAGCTGATCAAGGCCGGCGTGGCGTTGCGCCAGGCAGCAAGAGAGCAGTTCCGTTTCCAGCATCCGGAGCAGCCTCATATCAACGGAATAGACCTTGCCATGTTGACGGCTCCGGCATCGAGCACCGAAACGGATGCCCGTAACATCGTCGTACTAGGCCAGGCACAGGCGGACAGATCGCCTTGTGGTACTGGCACGTGCGCACGCATGGCTGTGGAGCACGCAAAGGGCAGACTTGGAGTTCAAAAACGTTTCAGACACGAAAGCTCCATCCGAACCTTTTTCGATGCCCGAATTCTTGAAACAACAAAGGTAGGTCCACTGCCTGCAGTGGTACCCGAAATTAGTTGTCGACCATTTCTAACGGGATTTAGCGAGTTCGTCGTGGATCCAGACGATCCATTATGGAACGGGTTTATACTCTGACTGCACTTGCGCATGGCGTAGCTAATCCGTAAGGAGGGAACTCGTGAAAAGCTGCGGCCAGGAGCCTTCGATTGCCACAAGTCGATTGCGGAATTGCTCCCGGCGCCGGTCAAAGCCGACCCGCATCTGCCAAAGCCAATATCCGCATCGAGCAGGATCATCGGCGCATCAAGCACCAGGTGCGGCCGATGCTCGGTTTCAAATCGACGCACACCGCCCCGGTCACCCCGTCCGGGCATCGAGATGGTCCACATGATGCGCAAACGACAGGCGCGGTACGCCTTCAATCCGAACCCGTCTCTCGCCGAGCAGTTCGAAATCCTCGCTGCCGCATGAGGTTTGCACCACTCTAGAAAATTCTCTGACCAGACAAAACTTTGCAACGGAACCGATCTATCAATACGCCATTCGATATCAGTCGAGCCCTAATGTTTGGAGAATTAACATGCATTACAGATGCAGCACTCGCGGAGGCTCCTGTTCCATCTTTTCGATAACCAACACACCTCGGGCGAACTTTATGTTCGATAGCGACTTTGCGATATCAAATACCGAATACTCGGTCAGGCCAGTTGGGCTGTGAACCAGAAAATCTTGATAGGTATAATGCTCAAATATGCTGTTCTGCACGTCGATGAGCATCTTGAAGAAGTCCGTGGATGTGACCGGCGCATCGCGATAATCATCGGTGTTGCTCCAGTACATGCACTCCAAGTCTTCGACGAAGTAAATACCGTTGTTCTTTAGGCCGGTCATAAAAAGCGCGTTGAACGAGGCGATTTGATGAGAGGCGACATGGCTTCCATCATCGATGATGATATCGAAAGGGCCGTACTTCTCGACAATTGATTTAAGAAAAGCAGCATCACGCTGATCACCAATTTCCACATGAATGTTGCTGCCTGGGTTGTCTGACTTCGAACATTGCGGGTTTACATCGACGCCGACAATCCGGGCGCCCACACCAAAAAAACGGCTCCACAGACGGAGAGATGCGCCTCGATAGACACCAATTTCAAGGACTCTCGGCCGCTTGCCCCGGAAGCGCGAGAATTCCCGATCGTATACGGGAAAATATCCAAGCCACTTATGCCCACCAGGAATACTTGACCACATCTTGCCGGATGTCGTGTTCTCGATGTTTTCAAAAGGAGGTGTTTTGCTCCCCTTCCAGGTAGTCTTGCGGAGCATGTCCGGGGACAGCATGTTGTGTGAGCTTCTTAGCGCCATCGTACTCTCTCGATAAGTGGAAATCTGAACCGTACAAGGCGCGTGCCAAACGCCGAGCGCGAACTTGTCTTGGCTATCCCGTCTGGTACGTGTCGCGTGCCGGACAGAATGTCGTAACTCCGACATCGGATCGCAGGCAATCCATCTGGATGTCGTACCTCTTAAGCCTCCAGCCGATCTGTCGCCTCGAGGAGGAACGGTTGAGGGAAATCATGCGCGGCGGCTCGATCGAAAGCCGGTCGCCGACATCACCGTCGCTCCCGTGCGGGTCTCGCCCTCCCCTGCTGCTATGATGCTGACGCCGCCGCCCAGCG
This sequence comes from Mesorhizobium sp. 113-3-3, assembly GCF_016756495.1. Lineage (NCBI taxonomy): Bacteria > Pseudomonadati > Pseudomonadota > Alphaproteobacteria > Hyphomicrobiales > Phyllobacteriaceae > Mesorhizobium > Mesorhizobium sp. 113-3-3. The sequence goes on along the minus strand of NZ_AP023244.1, from coordinate 38,807 downwards.
CGCGCAAGGCGCGTTTCAGCCCCTCGACGTCGGCAGAATGGTTGGCGAGATCGCTGGTGCTCGCCTTCACATCGAAGCGCGTAGGGACGATTGTGCGGGTATCGCGGTCCGTCCTGCAATTTTAAGTGGCTGGCAGCAATCCTAAGCGGATGTCGCGACCGGGGAAATCGGTCAAACTTGGTTGGAAAGTGAACGGTTTTCCCGCAGGCCGGTCTGCCCTCGATCAGGGGCCCGCTACCACCCGCAGATTGCCGCCATGCCCCCCGCCGCCGAACACCCCGGCTGAGCTGCGCGTCAGAATGACTGACGCCGCCCCGTACTTCGGGGTTACGCGGCGCACAGTAGGGCGGTTTGGGCTTGTAGCACACTACCTCGGCAGTCCGAGCCTGCAGGCCAGTTAGATGGTCCGCCCTCACGGAATGCCCGCTCATCGTAGGTCAGAACCAAGCCCCCCTGATCCCAGGCGACGGCAACTCCTTCCATACAAGCCCTCGACACCATCGGCGCCGACGTTTGGCAAGGCTACGCAGTTCTTCACGACGAGCTTTACTGTGCTTTGGACGCATCGGACAACCGAGGGAAGTCTCGGAAGTAGTGGCCTTTCTCCTCTCGGAGGCGCCTCGGAAATAACGGTGGACGGTGCTTCTACCAATGCTTGAGATCGAGGATCTTGGGCCTCGACTTTGCCGTCCATCACGGAACCATACGGTACGGTACGGGGAGATTTCTGGTTCTGACCCACGAAAAACAGAATGAAATCAAGATTTTGAGTTTGCCGGGGGAGGACATAACCAAATTATTGATTTTACTGCATTTTTCGTGGGTGAGTATCGGAGAAGCTCCCGCATCGTCCCGTCGGGTTCCATCATAACCTGCTCAAGGCACTCAGGCTGCTACCGATCATCTAGGCTCTCCCGACGATCGGGTTGATCGTATCGTTGCAGAGCTTGTCGCCGACTTTCAGGCTTTCGAAGTAAGCCGTAGGAAGAATGCCCTGGTGCCCGTTAAAGGTGCTGCCATCGGGCATGAAGCCCGCCGTCATCGCGATCCGGCGGCGGCGGGTCATGTTAGCCCCGGCGCCATGCGCCGTAAGGCCGTTATGAAAGCTGCAATCGCCCGCGGGCATTGGCACCGCGACAGGGTCCGTCTCTGCCATCCCGGGGTAGATCTTGAAGAGTCCCGCAAGGTCTTTCCCGATGTCGACGTTGTCGAAGTTGGCGAGCTTGTGGCTGCCCGGCACGAACGACAGGCAGCCGTTGAGGGGCGTCGCATCCTCGAGCGCGATCCAGATCGAAATCGAGTCGCGCGAATAAAATGGCCAGTAGGGATTGTCCAAGTGCCACGCGGTCGGGTTGCCGTAAGGCTCCTTGATCAACGCTTGGTCGAGAAAGATGCGCATTGCGGGCTGGCGGGCAAGGGCGCTGGCTATGTTGCCGATCTCGGGGCCGCGGATGTAACGGTGGATCGTCTGATTAAGTTTCGAGACGTTGATCCGCTGGGTAAAGACCTTGTCATAGTAGCGGTCGTCCCCGTCGAGCCGGTCGACACCGCCTGGGGCGATCTTGCGGCCAGCCATCATCTCAACTGCCTCGAGGACGGCGGCTTTGAGTTCGGCCACCTCGGCCGGCGACAAAAGGCCTGGAATGTGCACGAACCCTCGTTCCTGGTATTCTCGGACCTGATCCTCGGTAACTTCACTTTTCATTGCGTGTTCCTTTCGCCTGCTAATATCAACGTTCCCAGCTTGGGTCATGGCCTTCACCTTAGCCCACTGCTCGCCTTGACCCGCCGCCACCGACTTAATTTTCACCCCGGTCAATTGGTGATGCGAATCCTCCTGTTTATTCCTTGATGCCCGACATCGCGACCGAGTCGGTGGAGAAACAGGGGCACACTAATTGGTTTCTTGCAAGAATGCAATAACCTAATATTGTCACCACCAAAGGCGTGTGATAGAAATGACTCGGCTTGAGGAGGCCGCATGGTTCAGCCCGGTAGAACTCCACTTCATATTCAGCTCGCCGATGACGTCGGCAAAGCGATGGTGCGCGAAGCGCGCGTCGAACACGTGTTCCGCTATGCGCATGTTTTTCCACGCTGCGTCGCCGTGCTCTCTTCAGGTGCAATTGACGTGAAGCCGCTAATCACGCGCACGTTCGAACTCGAAGACAGTGTTCAAGATGAAATCGCCGCATCCGCCCCAATGGGCGACGTGGAAATGCAAATTGCTTTGCCGCAATAAAGGGGATGCCAGTTGGCTCAGGTCACCGTCAGGAATATCGTCAAGCGTAGCTTCACGAAGCCTTGGCATAAACGTGGGTTGTACGACAATCAGGTTTTTTGCGGTTTACGGCTATCGGGGATGCTTCTAATCGTGTCTGCGGTTGAAAGCAGGTGATACCCATGTCGAGAAATCTGACACCAAAGGTGTGTCCGGAGGCTCCTCTGAGGGCGCCAATGCGGCGTCCGCCAACCTATCTCTTCGGGGTATTTGGAATGGGCGTCGCGAAGGATCGGGAGATATTCGTCGATCTGGTTGTAACGTGTGGCGCTTTTGAATGAATGTCCCCTTTTCGCCGAACGCTCACTTGGGTCCAGTTGGCTGGGACAGCCGAGAGCAAGCCGTTCTTACCTGCAACGACCCCGCCCTTTATCACATCGCCATCCTGCTCGTTCCCGGATTTTCCCAATTATCTCTATCGTCGTTCGTTGACCCGCTTCGAGTAGCCAACACCTTATCGGAGCGGACATTCTTCAAATGGGCGGTTTCGAGTTCGGATGGCGGCCCGGTTGAATCCGCAAGTGGCCTCTCTGTGTCCGCTCACAATACGTTCGCCAGCTTGGCAGCGGACCTGCGAGGTGGCGACAGGCCAGCCATGATCCTGGTGTGCGCCGGTGCAAAGGTCGAGAGCCAGGCGTCGTCCTCGCTAATAAAGCTCCTCCGCCTAAGCAGGCGCCACAGAATCCCGGTCGCGGCGCTCGGGACCGCTACATGGTTGCTCGCCGAAAATGGCATACTACACGACGACACTGCCTGCACGATCCATTGGGAAAAGCTGACCGCGCTTTCCGAGACTTTTGGTCGTCTTCAGGTTACTGACAGTCTCTTCGTTCGAGATGGAGACGTGGTGACCTGCGCGGGTGAGCTCGCGTCCTTTGACCTGGCGATGGAGCTGGTTTCCGATCACTGCGGCGCAGACAGCGCATCAGCCGTCTGCCGACATACGACGGCCGGCCAGTGGCGGGCGGGCACCGATAGGCAATGGTCGACCGCAGCCCAGTATGCGAGCTTAAGCAAGAAGATCGCTGAAGTTATCCGTCTGATGGAGCAGCACGTCGAAGACACACTTTCGCTCCACGATATTGCAAAGTGCGTGGGATTGTCGCGCCGCCAGATCGAACGGCTGTTCGAACGCTATGTCTCCTGCTCGCCAATGCGGTACTACGCGCGGGTGAGACTTGAACGAGCCAAACGCCTGATTGAGCAGACAAACATGCCATTTCTGGAGATAGCAGTAGCCTGTGGCTTCGTTTCGTCGTCCCATTTCTCGAAGTGCTTTCGCGAAATTTTCGGCAAGACACCGAGAGAATGGCGAAGCTGACGGGCCTCTTTACAGTTACGGGCGGGTGGCACGCCTCGCTTCGAGCATTAGCCGCGGCTGACGCTCGTACGACGTCGGTCAAACCAGCTTGTCAGGGGCGTCTTCGAGGATCCAGTCCCTGACTAACCTAGCTTCCGGAGCGAGGTCCACCGCACGGTTGCTGACGATGAAAAAGGCATATCCGGTTGCCCAGTTGGCATCGAGGGCTGGTACAAGCAATCCTTCGCTCAGCGGATGGTTGACGAGATGCGCCCAGCCCAGTGCGATGCCTTGCCCGCCAACTGCGGCTTGGACGACCAGGCTGTAATCGTTGAGACGCAGGCCCTCGCCGACGTCGGTGAAGTCAACCCCAAAATGAGCGAACCAGTCCTTCCACGCAGGACGTGGCCGGTGGGGCTCGTCAAGATGGATGAGGGTCCGCCCAGCGAGATCGGACAGATCGCGTGGCGCGCCGGACTGAAGTAGGTAGCTAGGGCTGCAGACCGGGATGAGGTTCTCGCCGCCGAAACGGAAAGCCCGATAGTTAGGCCAATCGCCCAGCCCGCGGCGGACACCGATCAAATGGGGGTCCGGCCCCAAATCGGTGTCGCGATCTGCCGTCTGGATGCGGATTTCGATATCCGGGTGCAGCGCACGAAACTTTGGGAGCCGCGGGATCAACCAGTGGCTGGCGAACGCCGTCGAAGACGACAACACAACATGTTTGTCCTCCGTGGTCCGGCGAACGGCCTCGGCCGATCGTGCAATGTGGCCGAGGCCCATTGCAACATCGCTGTAGAAGCGCCGGCCGGCGTCGGTCAGCACGACCTGTTTGTGCTGCCGCACAAACAGGTCCACGCCAAGGTCTGCTTCTAGGCTTTTAATGGCCGAGCTTACAGCGGCCTGGCTGACACGAAGCTCTTCGGCTGCGTTCGTGAAACTTAGATGTCTCCCTGCAGCTTCAAAAGTGATCAGGCCGGCCGGGCTTGGTATGCGTAAACGGGGCATTGCATAACCTGTACTTATGCAGACATCAGAATAATTGCGGTTTACCTGCACGCTTCTACCAATCAAACTTATAGGACGAAGTGAAAAAAGGAAGACATAAAAGCATGTCCGAGCCAGAGGCGCCGACTACTCGAGCAAGAGGCCGTTCGAATCGACGTGCCGCCGCGGGTGGCCACGAAGCAGCTGCTGTTCTCGCTGGCGTAGAGCTTCGAATCCGCCCCTACGACCTGCTTTCCGAGGAAGGCCTTCTGGCGATCGAGGACGCCGCCGCGGTGATCTTGGAGGAAATCGGCATCGAATTCCGAGAGGACCCGGAATCTCTGGATTTGTGGCGGTCTGCGGGTGGCGTGGTGCAGGGCGAACTGGTGCGCTTTCCAAGGGGGATGCTCGGTCCGATCCTGAAAACCGCGCCTTCAACTTTTACGCAACATGCCAGAAACCCGGCGCGTTCCCTGAAAATTGGCGGCCCACATGTCGTGTTTGCGCCGGCCTACGGTCCGCCTTTCGTACGCGATCTGGAAGGCGGTCGACGCTACGGGACGCTCGGCGATTTCGAAAACTTCGTCAAACTGGCCTACTCCATCCCGTGGCTGCATCATTCCGGCGGCACGGTATGCGAGCCAGTCGACATCCCGGTTAACAAGCGGCACCTCGACATGGTGTCGGCCCATCTGCGCTATTCGGACAAGCCGTTCATGGGTTCGGTCACTTCGGTGGAACGCGCCGAAGATTCGATCGAGATGGCACGCATCGTCTTTGGCCGCGAATTCGTCGACCAGAACTGCGTCATCCTTGCGAATATCAACGCCAACTCTCCGCTCGTTTTCGACGCCACCATGACAGGTGCGCTCAAGGTCTATGCGCGCGCCAACCAGGGAGCTGTGATCGTGCCTTTCATCCTCGGCGGCGCAATGGGTCCGGTGACAACGCCTGGCGCGATCGCGCAGTCGCTTGCCGAGACCATGGTGGGCTGCGCCCTGACCCAACTGGTGCGCCGTGGCGCCCCCACCATCTTCGGCAACTTCCTGTCTTCGACTGACCTGCGTACCGGTTCTCCAACCTTCGGCACCCCGGAACCGGCATTGGGATCGCTGATTGTGGGCCAGCTCGCACGCCGGTTGGGCCTGCCGCTGCGTTGTTCCGGAGCCTTCACGTCGTCCAAGGTGGCTGACGGTCAGGCGATGATGGAAAGCGCGGTCGCTATGCAGGCTGCCGTCCAGTGCGGTGCCAATTTCATCCTGCATTCGGCAGGTTGGCTCGAAGGCGGGCTGACCATGGGTTACGAAAAACTCATCTTGGATGCCGACTTCTGCAGCGCGCTGCACGTCTACATGGCCGGCCTTTCGGTCAATCCCAACCAGCTGGCGCTCGAAGCGTTCCGCGAGGTGGGACCGGGCAAGCATTTCTTTGGCTGCGCCCACACAATCGCGAACTATCGAACGGCATTCTGGGAGTCGGAGGTCGCTGATAACAACAGCTTTGAGCAGTGGCGTGACGCCGGAGAAAAAGATTCCTTGGTCCGCGCCAACGCACGTTGGAAAAAGCTGCTTGCCGAGTACGAGGCACCGCCCCTTGATTCGGCCATCGACAATGCGTTGGCCGATTTCTGCGCACGGAAGAAGTCCCAGCACACTGACCAGTGGTACTGAGCCGTCAAGCTGAGCGCCCTCATTCATTTTTCCCAACTTCGGACAAGGCAATGAAGATTCGTTCTGTAAAGGCGACTCCGGTCAATATACCGCTAGAGAAACCCCTTTGGTGGACCGGCGGACATTATCCCGGCACATCCAAGGTGATCGTCGAAGTTGAAACCGACCAGGGGCTTGTTGGTTTAGGTGAGGCGCCTTCTGTCGATGTCTTGGCAACAATTCTAGCCATGGGAGAAGAGCTAGCCGGTCAAGATCCTCTCGACATCGCAAATTGTGAATCTATGACTGTCCCGCCATGGCAAATCGTCCAAAACACGGATGACAGTTCCGTTGTAAAAGCTTTCGGCGCGATCGAGATAGCTCTGTGGGACATCAGAGGTAAAGTAGCCGGGGAGCCGCTTTACAAGCTGCTAGGCGGTGCTGTCAGGAAGGAAATTCCTTTTACCGAATACTTCGGATTCCGTGAAGGAGGTGAAATGTCTCCCGAGGCGGTAGCTGACTATTGCGTACACATGCGGGAGGTTCACGGCTCGACGATGTTCGAGGGGAAACTCATCTTGGGGGACCCGGTTCTTGAGATCGAGACCGTGAAGGCGCTCCGCTCCGCCTTGGGGCCCCGCGATATGATCCGGCTCGATAGCAATATGCAGTGGTCCTTACCGACCGCCATTCGGATCCTTCGCGAAATCGAGCCCTTCGACATCCGGAATTATGAGGATCCCGTAGCCACCTTCGAAGAGATGGGCGTATTGCGCCGGCATTCTGCCATACCCTTCTCCACCCATGTCCCGGATCTCCGACGGGCCGTTCGTATCGGCGTGCCGGACTTCATCGTCACCAATTTTGCGGTTTTAGGCGGCATTTCCCGCGCAGTTCGATTCATAGGTGCGTGTGAGACCATGGGGGTTGGGTTCTGGTGTTATTCGGGCGACGCCGGGGTAGCAACTGCGGCCTACTTGCACATGTCGGCGGCAATGCCGTGGATTACGGAGCCATCGCAATCACTGTTTCGATGGCAGATCGGCGATGTAATCCAGGGCGGTCCTTTCCGTCAGACAAACAATGTCGTCACCGTGCCCGAAGGCCCTGGCCTAGGTGTGGAGCTCGACAGAAGTGCGTTAGCGACATGGCACGCACATTTTATCGAGCATGGACCTCTCGACCACTTCTTCGACCCAGCCCAGGTTGGTCGATTTAGACGTCTTCCCCTTGCTTAACGAGCGCCCATCCGGGCGATCCCTCAAGGAAAAAGCCATCGCCTACTCCAGCCCAAAGCGGACAACCATGACAGCTGAAAAAACATTTCCAAAGCACGCCCGCGCGGTCATCATCGGCGGGGGCGTTGTAGGATGTTCCATCCTTTTCCACCTCGCAAAATTCGGCTGGAAAGACAGTGTGCTCCTTGAGCGAGATGAATTGACAAGCGGGTCAAGTTGGCACGCGGCAGGTCAAATCCACACCATCAGCTCAGATCCGAACATCAGCCGCCTCCAAGGCTACACAATCAATCTTTACAAAGAGATAGAGGAGACTTCCGGCCACTCGGTTGGGCTTCACAACACGGGCGGGTTCTACCTCGCGTCGAACAAGACCTGGTACGGATATCTGAAACGGGAGCGGTCCAAGGCCCGTTACATGGGGCTCGACCAGGAATTCATCAGCGTCAAGGAAGCGGCCGAGCGTCATCCTCTGATCGATCCGAGTCATTATCTTGCTGCGCTGTGGGACCCACTTGACGGTGATGTCGACCCTTCGGGTGTTTGCTACGCTTACGCGAAGTCTGCCCGCGTGCACGGCGCGCAGTATTACACGCACACACCGGCTATTGAAACACGCCAGAGGAAGGATGGTACCTGGGACGTGGTTACCCCCAAGGGAACCATTAACGCAGAACACGTGGTGAACGCCGCCGGGCTCTGGGCGCGAGAAGCTGGGAAGCTTGCCGGCGTAACTATGCCCGTTCAGCCTATGGAGCATCACTACCTAATCACGGAGGATATCCCCCAAATCGTGGAAAGAATGGCTTCCGGCAAGCGTCTTCCAGCGGGTATCGACTACGAGGCCAACATCTACTTCCGCCAAGAACGTAATGGGATGCTGCTGGGCACTTACGAGCCAAAGTCCACGCCGTGGAAGGTGTCAGGGACCCCGATGGATTTTGGCCACGAACTGCTGCAATCCGATCTCGAGCGCATCGCGGACCGTCTTGAGCTCGCGTTCGAACGCATTCCGGCCCTTGGTCAGGCGGGCATTAAGACCGTTGTGAATGGGCCCTTCACGTTCGGCCCCGACGGGAACCCAATGATCGGCCCTGTCCCGGGTCTGCAGAACTATTGGGCTGCGGTCGGAGTTATGGCCGGCTTCTGCCAAGGCGGTGGTGTCGGCCGGTCGATCGCGGAATGGATGATCGAAGGTGAACCATCCATTGATGTCTGGGCGATGGATATCTCCCGGTTTGGCAACTTCGCTACGGCCGACTGGGGCACGGTGAAGTCCTCTGAGAACTATGAACGCCGTTTCGTCATGACGTTTCCCAATGAGACCCTGCCGAAAGGACGGAGGCAGAAGACGACAGCCCTTTACGATCGCCTGGTCGCGAAAGGCGCTGTCATGGGGGTGAGTTTCGGCCTGGAGCACGCTCTTTGGTTCGCCGACGGGCCGGAGGACGCGCACGAAGAGCCGACTTTCGAACGCAACCGGAGCCATGACTACGTCGCACGCGAAATCGAAAGCGTTCGGACGGGTGTGGGCGCCATCGAGATCGCCAACTACTCGAAGCATGAATTAGCCGGACCGGGAGCGAGAGCTTTCCTCGATCACGTCCTCGCCGGAAAACTTCCCAAGCCTGGCCGGATCGCCTTGACCCCGATGTTGACTCCCAAAGGCAAACTCTATGGAGACCTCACCGTCGCCTGCCTCTCGGAAGACCGCTTCATGCTGTTCGGATCAGGTGCGGCACAGGAAATGCACCGGCGATGGTTCGAGCGGCATCTGCCAACCGAGGGGGTAACCTATGCCAACTGTTCCGACGAACTTCACGGGCTGGCGATCTCGGGCCCGAAATCAAGAGAACTCCTCTCGCGGATTACGCGCGAGGACCTGTCTCACAACGCTTTCAAGTTTCGCGATATCCGGGAATGCGTCGTAGGTGACGTTCCGGTGATCCTCTCCCGCCTCTCGTTCTCGGGCGAACTAGGCTATGAAATCTATTGCCGTCCGCAGTTTCTTATCCGCTTGTTTGAGGCGGTCGAACAGGCAGGCGGCGACCTCGGGCTGCGATTTTACGGGAGTCGCGCCCTTATGTCGATGCGCCTCGAGAAAAACTGGGGGGTTTGGACAATGGACTTCCGCCCGGATTTCGACGCAGCGGAGAGCGGACTGGCCGCTTTCATCGACTGGAACAAAGACTTCGTCGGCAAGGAAGCCGCAGCCAAGGCGCGCGACGCAGGGCCCGCTCGGAAACTTGTCGGTCTGATGATCAATGTCGACGACCGTGACGTCGTTGGAGACGAGGCCCTGCTAAAGGCAGGGGCAGCGGTCGGTTACATCTCCTCCGGAGGCTATGGGCACCGCGTCGAGAAGTCTCTGGCGTTGGGCTACGTTCCTGTCGAGTTGGCAAGCAACGGGACCGTGCTGGATGTCGAAATCGACGGCCAAATGTTTCCAGCCGAGGTGATGGCGGAGCCACTCTACGATACGAACGGAGATCTGATGCGATCATAGTTCGGCGAAATCAAGTCGAGTCTTGCCCGCGGATCCCACACGAATATCCAAAGTTTTCAGGAGGATGAAACCCATGCACAGCAAAGCTGAACAAATTCCCGCCGCAGGAGATAATCTCCGTGCTCTCGCGCGTGTTGATCTAGCGGCTGCTCACCGGCAGGCCGTGAAGGACGGCTTTGTGGAAGGTATCGACAACCACTTTACGGTGCTGGTGCCTGGCCGCAACGATCGTTTCTATCTCAACAAGTTCGGCTTGCATTGGTCCGAGGTGAAAGCGTCCAATCTCATCGAAGTATCCCTCGACGGTGAAGTTCTAAGCGGCGAGGGTCCGCCCAATCTTTCCGCAGTCTGCATCCACGCACCAATTCACCGGCGCGGCATCGCCTGTGCCCTACATACGCACATGCCCTACGCTACGGCGCTTACGCAACTCGAGGACATGACACTGGAGCCTTCGAGTCAGAATGCTGCGCTGCTCCATGACACGATTGCCTACGACTACGAATACAATGGATGGGCCGAGACGCAGGAAGAAGGGGAACGGATGGCGGATATTCTCGGCGACAAGAAAATCCTGTTGCTGGCCAACCATGGTGTCATCACAACTGGTAATACCGTCGCGGAAGCATACTACAGACTCTACTTCCTCGAACGCGCCGCCATGACTCAATTGATAGCAATGGCTGCCGGGAAGCGGCGGATGATATCTGACACCGCCTTGGCGAAAGTCCGCAACTCTCTGGAAGCTGCCGGTCCAGTAAATCCGGAGATCTTCCAGTACTTTGACGCGGTGAAGCGGGTACTCGACAATGACGGGTCCGATTACGCACGTTGAGAAAACGCATTCCGAGGCGCGCGCGAAGGGTTCTGTCGCAAACCTTTCGCGCCGATGATCAGGCGCAAGGGATGTCGAGCTGCTCGGCGATTGAGGGACATGGATGGGGTCGTGTGTAGATGTTCTCCGCATTGCAAGGGGGTCGATGACGATCTGAACAGAACGGTCGGGTACAAGCCATGCCAGCTGCGACGGCCAACTTACGCACTTTGATCGCAAGCTGTCGGATAAGACACCTGTGCAGGAAATACGCAATCGCTCTGACCGCCCATTTACTTGTGCGTGACGACGACGAGGCGCGGGCCATGGGATGTAGACTCTTCGCCTTCCTGCCCATAGGCTTCAAGAGAATCGAACCCCGCGCTTCGCAACATGCGAATGCATTCCGAAAACCCATATTGTCTTATAGAAAGGCGCATGCGTCTAACGCATCCATTGCGGACGACGATCCTTTCGCAGTGTCGACAATCGGTCAGTGTCGTTGTTGATCATACCGATTCTTAGATTATTGTTGCGCTGCACGATCTCGTAGGTGGGCGACTGCTCGCGCAGCAAAAAGAAGCGATTGATCTGATCGATTAGCAGACGCCCGCCCTTCAGAAGTGAAGCAGCGGCTTCATGCAGAACTCTCCTCATTGTCAGCATCATCGAAATAGCCAAACGTCGCGTACCACAGAAAGACCGCGTCAAACCGATCTCGCGAAGGGAGTGAGCGCATATCCCGCGAGTATACTTAACATCTACCCGGCGTTCAGCCGCATCCGCTTCGGCGCCTTTGCAGCCGAGGCGGCCGCCATCGCTGATCGCCAAACGCGCCTGACCTGGCTCGCGCCCAGCCGCGACGAGAATGCCAGCGGTTCTATGCTGCGGGAGGAAGAAGCCGACATTTGGATTGGCTCCGCCGATAATCAGCCGCCGGACCTCGAGACGAACATCGCTGTCCAAGGTGGTCGTGAGCGCGGGCTGATCCTCCACAAGCTGATGGGAGAGGTACTAACCGGCGAAACCGAGGCGGCGGAGACGGCCCTTGCCGAACGCGCCGATCATCGCATGCCACTCATCATCACCAGCCAACTGCCCGTGTTAGCGTGGCATGAAATACCTGCATCCGCCACAGGTTCTCCAGACCGTCCTGCCGGCCATCAGCCTGCCTGTCTTGCGCTCGATCCCCGACAACGATCATAGACGAACGCTTTCATAACTCTTCCGCGCTTCCGAACAGCTAAACGTCGCGTCAAGTCGGCCTTTCGATGCCGCGAGTTTCCGCTTGGACCCACGCATGGATCCAACCCAGTCAGCAACGGCTCCATTCAGCCGTTGCAATAAAACCTTAAAACGAATTCACAGAATCTTTGCGACTGGACATCGATGACAATGGTAAGTTCACGGTAAAGTCTGAAGTCAGGCACGATCAAAAAAGCTGAATGCCTGTTTTCGCTCAGACCGCCGCAGAACCGTGGGGGTTAACAGCCAATGTCAAGAAAAGCACTCATCCTGCTTGAAGGCTCAAGGAGCAATGGTCCGTTATATGTCCAAGCGGCGCAGCGTCTTGGTCTTCATCCGATTACCCTGTCGGCTGATCCAGCTCGGTACGACTATCTTGCTGCGGAAAGCATTGAGACAATCCGTGTCGATACTGACAATCTCGATGCGTTGATCCGGGAATGTTCCCGGCTGCGTACGACTTATGACATTTCTGGTATTACCAGTGCCCAGGAGTCGGCCTATGCGACAGTTGGCAAGCTTTGCCAGCATTTCAATCTACCGGGACCGAATCCCGAATCGATTGAACGATGCTGCGACAAATTCGCTCAACGTCAGCTCCTCGCGCAGGCCGGGGTTCCAATACCAGCCTATCGCGTGGCGGCGAATGCCGCGGACGTAGAACGCGCTGCCGCGGAAATTGGCCTGCCGGTAATTCTTAAGCCAGCCGTAGGCAACGGCAGCAGCGGTGTCCGTTTGTGTCGCAACGTTGATGAGTTGACCGAACATACGACCTATCTGTTGGGCGGCAAGCACATATGGTGGTCTTCGCCAAGGATACTGGTCGAACAATTCGCAGAAGGCCCATATTATAGCGCTGACACAATGGGCTATGAGGTCGTTGGGATTTCCGCAGCTGAGTTCGGCCAGCCCCCGCATTTTGTCTTTCGTGAGTGCACCTGTCCGGCCGTGCTGACCGACGACGACTATAAACGTATCGCCGATCTCTCGCTGGGCTGTTTGCAAGCTCTGGGCCTCGGATGGGGGCCAACAAACATCGAATTCCGATGGACGAAGCTTGGCCCAGTCGTCATTGAGGTCAATCCCCGTCTTAGTGGCGCGCCAGATCCTCAACTGCTTCAGGCCGCTTATGGTGTAGATCTCCTCACCGAGCACATCAAGCTTGTCATCGGCGAGGAATGGGATTTGCGCAGGAGGCATTCGCACACTGCGGCTGCGCGCAAACTAGTGGCTGATCGCGATGGCATCCTCGATTGGATCGCTGGCGAGAGTCAGGCGGCTGCTGTGTCAGGTGTCGCCGAAGTGAGATTTTATGTTCAACCCAAGTCGCCGATCGTCAGGAAAGGCGACTACCGAGACTGTATCGGGTATCTCATCGCCGCTTCACCGAGCCGTGCTCGGACCGAGGCAGTACTTCAGCAGGCCGCGGACCTAATTGGCTGGTCAATCACACCTTTTCCGACCGGCGAAGAGGAAACCATCTCCGGCCAACAAACTTGCCCCACCAGCGGCGGCGATAGCACATGATTAACAAGGTCACGGAAATAGTGGAAGTGTTTGCTCCAGCTTGCGCCGCTTGCGATGAGCTTGTTGAGCGGGTGAGCGGCCACGATGCCGCGTGCAAATGTGGCCAAATACTCCTTTACTTACAGGCGCTTTTCAATGGAACTGGTTCTGGCCTGCCCCGACCTGTCTCATCCTAAGAGCACGACACCGCTTTGCTTGATAATGGGCAACAGGGAAAGGAAGACCAACCCAATGCACAAGTTCATACGGCCATCGCAATAACATTGACATGCAAGGAGCTCCGAAAGCCAATCACGGTTGTAGTAGCGCCAAGCTCGACAGCATCAGCATGCCAGAGTCGCGCGCCTCTATTGCTGTCGTGCAACAGACGAAGCAAGGCCCATGAAAAGTGCGATCATTCTAGGCGCCGGCATAGTCGGCGTGGCGACAGCCTTACACCTGCAACAGCGCGGCTGGTCAGTTGTGCTCCTCGACCGGAAGGAACCAGGCCGCGAGACAAGCCATGGCAATGCAGGCATTATCCAGAGCGAAGCGTTGCGACCGTACCCGATGTCGCATGATTGGCGCGTGCTCGCAAACATTGCGATCGGTCGCACCAATGGCGTGCGCTGTACCATTGCAGCGTTACCGCGGCATCTTGGTCCGCTATTGTGCTATTGGTGGCATTCATTTCCTGCGCGTCACGCGCGAGCTTCGGCGGCATACGCGCAGATCATTGGCTGCGCGGTTCGCGAGCATGAGGCTTTTAGTCGGCAATGCGAAGCCCGCAATCTGATCCGCCGCGACGGATTTCGGATACTATATCGCGAGCAGCCGGCTCTCGAGGCGGCGGTCGCGGCCGCTAAAACCGTACGCGAGGCCTATGGTGTGAAGTTCAGCGTCATGACATCAAGGGACCTGCAGCAAGCCGAACCTGCGCTCGCCGATGCTGGCGTTGGCGGCATGCATTGGCTGGAGCCATGGACAGTATTCGACCCTGGTGCCCTGGTCTCGGCATACGCCGATCTCTTCACACGCTTGGGCGGACACATTGTTCGCGGCGACGCGCAAAGCCTGTCCGCAAATGGCAATGGCGGCTGGTCGGTTACTACCGAAGATGGAGGAATGGAGGCGGGCGCAGCGGTTATTGCCCTTGGGCCATGGTCGCCAGATTTATTGAAGCGCTTCGGTTATCGATTTTCCATGGTGCGCAAGCGTGGGTATTTTCGGCATTATGCGGGCGGCAGTCGGCTCGACCTGCCGCTGTATGATGCGGCGAATGGCTATGTTTTGGCGCCGATGACCAAGGGCGCGCGCATCACGACCGGCGCCGAGTTTGCCCCGCCCGGTGGCAAACCAGACCTCACGCAGCTTGCCCACGCAGAGCAAGCCGCGCGTGAACTGCTAGACCTCGGCCGACCTGTTGAGCCAAAGCCCTGGTTCGGCACAAGGCCTTGTATGCCCGATATGCTGCCCGTTATAGGCGCCGCGCCGCGTCACCGCGGCCTCTGGCTGCACTTCGGACATGGCCATCATGGCTTGACGTTGGGACCAACAACCGGCCGCCTGATAGCCGAACTGATGAACAATGAGGCGCCGATGGTCGATCCGTTCCCTTATCGACCCGAGCGCTAGACGTCATGTTCCGAGGGCCTGAGATCGGTGGCCCGCCCTTTCGTGCGATTAATAGACGAGGGTTGCTCGGATAGGTCGAGCCGATCCTCACGCACGGAGGACGAGCCATGGGAGAGTATAGCGAAGCATTTGTCGCGTTTGATGTAGCCAAGAAGAAGCATGCGGTGGCGATCGCCGAGGGCGGCCGCACGGGCGAAGTCCGGTTTCTCGGTGAGGTCGAGAATAGGCCGGCAGCGATAGAGCGGACGGTCAAGAAGCTGGGAAAAAGGTACGATCGACTGCACGTCTGCTTCGAGGCCGGACCGACTGGTTACGGACTTTGCCGTCAGGTCCGCGATCTTGGTCACGACTGCATGGTGGTTGCGCCCGCCCTGATTCCGAAGCGGTCGGGCGAGCGTATCAAGACGAACCGACGGGACGCGGTCACTCTGGCGCGGCTGCATCGGGCGGGCGAACTGACCGGAGTGTGGGTGCCGGACGTAGTCCACGAGGCTGTCCGCGATCTGGTCCGAGCTCGGGAATCCGGAACCGACGACCTGCGCCGCAAACGCCAGCAGCTGCTCTCCTTCCTTCTGCGCCATGGTCGGATCTACGAGGGCGGCGGTCATTGGACATTGGCGCACCGGCGCTGGCTTGCCCGCGAGAGCTTCGAGCATCCGGCGCAGCAGATCGTGTTCCAGGAGAAGATCGACGCGATCGAGGACGCGGTTCAGCGGCTACGCCGCTTGGACGAGCAGCTGAGCGCCATCGTGCCCACCTGGTCCATGGCGCGGGTCGTCGAGGCCTATCAGGCGATGCGCGGTGCCTCGTTCCTGGTCGCAGTGATCTTCGCGGCCGAGATCGGGGATGTGCGCCGCTTCGATACACCGCCGCAGTTGATGGCCTTCCTCGGCCTGGTTCCGGGGGAGCGTTCGACCGGCGACACGGTCCGCAGATCGAGCCTTACACTCGCCGGCAATCGACGCGCCCGCCGCGCCTTGGTCGAAGCGGCATGGACTTACCGCTATCCCGCCAGGGTTAGCGAGGCCCTGAGGGTCCGGCTCGAGGGGTTACCCAAAGCTGTCCGCGACATCGCCTGGAAGGCGCAGGTCCGGCTCTGCGCTCGCTATCGTCGCCTCAACGCCGCCGGCAAGAAGCCACCGGTGGTCGTGGCCGCGATCGCGCGCGAGATGGCCGCCTTCCTGTGGGCCATTGGGCAAGAGGTCGAACCGTCATAGACGAACCTCGACCCAGCCCGCTGCACAGGGCCGGGGGTGGGGCCACGGTGGGGAACTCCCGTCGCTAGCTATGTGGCCGAGCCAATCCGCCCGACGCCCGCCCTCTAGACCGAGGAAAGCCCCGAGACGAAGACACGGAAGGCGGTATCCAACCCGCGGATGAGAGTCTGATCAACCGTCGTCTCTTAGCTCCACCCCCGGCCCTGTGCAGTTCCAGCCAATCCGACTACTTTGCACACTCGCGCCAAGCAGTTGCTGCCTCTCGCCTTCAGCCTTGACAGCGAACATGAGAGACTAGTGACGGGGGATCTAGTCGCGTCTTGCATACCTCCGCAACCAGGCGGTGAAACTGTCATTATCGCATCCCGCCACCATCTGATGGAGGACATTTTGATCCCAGCCTCACATGACGATGCTGAGGTCAAAGAGGGGCGTTTAAGGAGGCAACGTATTCCTCCGATTGACCACGGAATCCAGAACCGACCCCGATTGCTTGAAGGCGCAGCATGTTGTTGATGGACTCGGCGAGATCGTGGTTTCGTGCTGCGCTCCTGGCAGCCGCGGGCACGCGCTTCGGCGCTAATTTATCTCGCGCTCGATATCGAAGGTAAGTGGGCAGGCTACCCCATCTCGCGCAGCAAGTATGCGGCGGCGATGATGACCCTGAAGTAGCCGAGGAGCTTTCAGTGCCAATTCCAATGTCTGCGCCTATGCCTGCGGATAGAAGCTTTTAATTGATTGAGGCGGTGCGGATCGCTTCGAGGGTGAGCCGGTCGCGTGGAGGCGCGGCGATGGTCGGATGCGTTCAAGACCGAGATGGTGGCAAGGAACTCTGAACCTAGACTAGCGCCAATGTTTCGGCCTGACTCAGGAGATTGGAATTAGGCCATTGCAATTTGTTCGGCTGGCGGGCTGCGGGGCCCAAGACGGATGAGGCGCCGGCAAGGAAAGGAGGCCAGCCTTGGAAGGCTTCAGGCTCACCATTTGCCGAACCATCGAGATTGAGGTCAATGGCATGACGTTCGGGGCCTGTGAGCAATATGATCTGACCCATTACTAGCGCAAGATGACATTCACGCCGCTTGTAAAAGTTCGAATTCCTCCTCCGTCAACCTTAGTGATGCCGCCGCAACGTTTTCCTCCAGATGGGCGACCTTAGAAGTTCCTGGGATGGGAAGCATGACCGGGCTGCGCTGCAACAGCCAGGCGAGGGCGATCTGGCCTGTTGTGGCTTGATGTCGTTTCGCCACATTTTCAAGCGGCCCCCCGGGTCTTGCCAGTTTGCCGGCGGCAAGCGGGAGCCAAGGGATGAAACCGATATCGTGACCGGCGCAAAAGTCGAGCACGTCCTCGTTGGCGCGCTCGGCGAGATTGTAACGGTTCTGCACCGTGGCAACCTTAAAGAATTTCTGCGCTGCCTCGATCTCTTCGACTGTGACCTCGCTAAGCCCGGCGCAGCGGATGAAACCCTCGTCCAACAGCGATTTCACAGCCTCGAACTGCTCGTTGTGGGGCACTTTCGAATCGATGCGGTGAAGTTGCCATAGTGCAATCTGATCGACCGCCAACCTTTTCAGGCTGCCCTTCGCCTGGGCGATAAGATATTCTGGCCGACCGTTTGGTTCCCATCGGTCTGGGCCGGGGCGGACGAAGCCGCCCTTGGTTGCGACGACCATGGAAGAATACGGATGCAGTGCTTCGCAGATCAGTTGTTCCGACACGTTGGGGCCGTAGGAATCGGCGGTGTCGATGAAGTTTACGCCGAGGTCGGGCAATCGTTTCAGCGGACGGATCGCCTCTGCATGATCGGCCGGTTTGCCCCATACGCCTTTGCCGGTGATCCGGCTGGCGCCAAAGCCAAGCCGGTTGATCTCGATTTCACCTCCGATCCTGAAAGTCCCTGCCTTGGCGGCGGTGATGTTGTTCAATGCCGTTCTCCATTGCGGTGGTTTTCCCGATCGGCAGATGCCCGCTAACGCACTGCAAGGATACGTAGGGGCTCACGCCAAAAAAGACAGCTGTGGACCTTGCCGATCGGCGCCGTGCAACCGCTCTCAGGGCAAGGGCAATTGCACGCCCCCTGCAATGCACGTCTCGAACTAGACTGCCGCTGGTTGGTCGGGTGCTCAGTTGGCAGGCAGTCTAGGAGGGGCGCAGTGACACTGTCAATTACGAAATATCAACTATACATTATAATTTAGTAACGGAGTCTTTACGTTTAAATATTATAATAACATGAAACTTACATAACTCTTCATGAAGTCCTTCTTGATACGCAGAGATTAAGTGTGTATCACGAGTCATGTTGCGTACCTGCTCTGAAAGAAGGTTTGCGTTCTACATAGCGGCTGGAGAAAGCGCCCGTGCGCACCACTTATTTCCGCGACGCTGAACGAATTGACTTAATTGGTACTGACAGCATTAGGCGGTCGATGATCGCTAAGCTCATGGAAGCCGGCTCTCTGATGGGCGTCTACAACACCGCTCCAGCGGCCGCGAAGGAAGAAAGAGACTGTGCCGCATCCGATCTGCCCCTAAATGGAGGAACTGTCATGAAAATCCCCGATCAACGGTCCGCGCTGGACCAACCTGCACGAAGGAAGGCTTCCCATGCAGTCGACACGGATGTCGCCTATTTAGCCCAGTTCTATCGCGATGGGGCTGGCACCTACGATCTCAATGTCGGTCGTAAGGGGTACTACGGGCCGATCATCGTGGCGGAACTGGCTGCTGCCATCCAGACGGCCTATTTGGCCGAAGAGCGAGCAATGATTACAATCCTAGACGCTGGCTGCGGAACGGGCCTCGTCGGTCTGCAGCTGGAGCGCCTAGGCTTCCAGTTGATCGACGGTTTCGACCTCTTCGAGGAGATGGCCGAAAAGGCCCGGCAGACGCGTATCTACCGCCATGTCCAAGGCGATGTCGACCTTAACGGTCCACTCGCCGATTACTCCAACGCGAGCTATGACATCACGGTCTGCTGTGGCGTCTTCACGCACAGGCTTGTTCGACCCGATGGTCTGCGCGAACTGGCTCGCGTCACGCGCCCGAACGGATTCGTCATCGCAAGCACCCGCAAGAGCTATGCGGAGGCCACCTACTTTGAGGGCGAGGTGCGGCGTCTGCAGGATGCGGGCGTCCTCATGCCGGCACATTGTCTAAGCGATGCCAGATACTACGATGAGGACGCGCATTATTGGGTTTTCCAGGTGCCTGATAAGGCAAGCGCACCAACGGAGGAGCGGCTATGACACATATGTGGACATATATGGACCCCGCCCGGTCCTTTCCGGTTAAGCTTGGCGTAAGGTCTCCGATTCCAAAACAGAATCGGAAACCTAATACCGTCAGATGACCGGAGTTTTCATATCACCCGGCAGATTGCGCCTTTGCTATGAGCGCGTCCCACTCCGACTTGTGTTTGGCGATCCACTCCTTGGCAATAGCATCGATCTGCTCTGCACTATTCTCACCGGAGTTTATACGATACATCGCTGCATTCAGGTCCTCTATCGGCATGCGCAATCCATTAAGAAAGGTCCACGCCCTGGGATTCGCTTCAGCGAACTTTTTGTTGACCAGGATGTAATCATCGTTGTATGCGAAGCCCGGGTCGCGGCCATCCTCCCATTTAGTATTAGCGTTCTTCACGTCCGGCAGGGATGAGAAGGGAACGTTAAGAAACACTACGTCTTTTCCCGGAACTAGTACCGACATTGTCCATTCGGGTGCCCAGGCAGTGTAGAAGATCGGCTTTCCATGCTTATAGTTCTCAATAGCGTTAGCTATCAGCGCGAAGTACTCACCCTTGTCGACGTTAATATGGTCGCGTAGACCATAAGCGCCCATCTGGTGTTCGATGACTGCCTCGCAGCCCCAACCAGGGTTGCATCCGATAAGATTGGCCTTCCCGTCGCCGTCGGTGTCGAACAGAGCCGCGATTGCAGGATCCTTCATCTGGTCGAGCGAGGTGATGTGATGTGCGTCGGCCGTGGCTTTGTCGATAAAATATCCTTGCATGGCTTTGGTGTAGAGTGGTCCTGCGCGCAGCAATTTGTCGTCGCCGCCCGCCTGCTCGAAGAATTGATTGTGAAGGGGCTTCCAGTGCACCGCAGTATAGTCGGCATCCCCTTGGGCGACGGACAGGTGGATGGTCGGAAAGCTGCCCGTGAGCATGTCACTGTTCTCGTAACCGAGTTCGGTCAGGCCCGCCTCGATAACATCATAGATGACCCGCTCGCCCATCTGCCCGGAGCTGATCGGGTGGACGGTCTTGGCTTGAGCCGCCGGCGTGGCTAGTATCAGAGCCGTCATCGTCAAGAGTAGTTTCATGCGCATTGTGCTTCCTCCTTTTTGAATGTTCCGCTGAATTCTGACTCCGCATTCCGCGGAGCCATCCAATGGGACCCTGCTCCCAGAGGTCCTTGTTCCCACGATCGCGACGCGTGTAGCCGAAGCCCTGCGTAATCCGATCGACTGTGATCGCCATCAACACGATGCTGAGACCGCCGACGAAGGCGCGGCCGAGATCAAGCTGACTTATGCCGACCAATACAACTTGCCCGAGGCCCGCCACCGAGATCATCGAAGCCACGACGCTCATCGAGAGCGACAGCATCACTGTCTGATTTATCCCGGCCATGATCGTGGGCCGGGCAAGTGGCAGGTCAATGGACCACAGTCGCCTCGTTGGCAAAACCCCGAAGGCGTCCGCGGCTTCGACAAACTTAGGGTCGACTTCCCTGAGGCCCAAGTTCGTCAGCCGAACAAGCGGTGGCATACTATAGAAAGCGGTCACGATCACGCCGGGCACGTTGCCGATCCCGAAGAGGAGGATCACCGGAACGAGATAGGTGAAGGAGGGGATCGTCTGCATGAAATCGAGGCTCGGCCGGACGATGCTCCAGAGTCGTTCTGAACGCGAACAGAGTATCCCCAGCGGCAATCCAACGATGGTGACCAGAATCACGGCAGTAATAAGCACCGCGAGCGTTGTCATCGCCTCATCCCAAGCCCCGATGAGCCCAATCGTGGTCATCGCGCAAACACTTATTGCGGCCACCCGAAGGCTCACGACCTGCCACGCAAAAAGGGCAAGGCTTAGGATTACAAGTGTCTGGGGCGCCCTGCGCAATCCATGCTCCGTCAGATCGAGCCCCCACTCGATAGGTACCTTGGCTAGCTGGAAAACTCCTCGCAAATTCGACGTGAGCCAACGCATGTAGTCGTTGGCCATATCAGCGAGCGGCAGTTGAACCGACGCAAAGGGATCCATGAGCGCCGACGCGTCCATCAAGCATTCTCCCGAGCCGGCCGGGGACGCGCCGCGCCCAGCGCCTGTACGTATCGATCGACCAGTATCGCAGTCAGCACGATGCCCAATCCACCGACAGTCGCCCTGCCGAAATCGAGCCGTCCGATGCCTTCGAGGACTACCCGCCCGAGCCCCGCTACCGAGATCATCGAGGCCACCACCGCCATGGACAACGACATGAGGACGGTTTGATTCAAGCCCGCCAGAATAGTGGGGCGCGCGAGTGACAGTTGGATATCATAGAGCACTCGCAGCTCACTTGCTCCAAACGCCCGCGCGGCCTCTACTAGGTCCGCTCGTACTTGCCGTATGCCAAGGATGGTAAGTCTGATTAGCGGCGCGATGGCAAAAAAGCAGGTTACGATAACCCCAGGCACATCACCTATGCCGAATAGCATCACTATGGGCACTAGGTAGACGAAAGAAGGGGTTGCCTGCATGAGATCTAGAATTGGACGCAAAAGCCGATAGAGAGGTTCACTGCGGGCGGCGAGAATGCCGAGCGGCAAGCCGACGATGACGCAAATCACTACGGCCACGAGTACGATAGCCAACGTCGTCATCGCATCGCTCCACATCCCGATCAACCCAATCCCCACCAGGCAGAAGAATCCCAAAGCAGCGAGCCTCACCCCGCCGAGCAGATAACCAGCGGCCGTAACAACCAAGATGCCAATGCTTGGCGGCACGGATAACAAAAGGTCGCGAATGGCTTCGAGGAAGACGTGTATTGGAAGTTTGGCAGCGACTAGAGTGTCGCGACTCCTGTCCACCACTAGACCGATGAAAGTCGCTGCCCAATAGCCGAAGGGGATTGTGAAATGATGGAAGGGGTTGAGCAACATATCCACGGCTCAGCCTCGCTTTAGATCCGCTTGAAGCGCGGAAATCACTTCCGCCGCCCCTACCCGGCCAAGCACCTCGTCTCCATCCTGGATTACTACGTGGGAAGCGCCCGCTGTCAGCGCGGCCAGCAATTCGGGCAGAGGAGTCCGCGGACCGCGTATTGGCATATCGCCAGCTACTTCGCCTTGTCGCAAGATCTCCGACGCCGAAAGGAATTTCAGCGTGGAAATTGAACTCACGAAACGCGCAACATAATCGGTCTCCGGGCGCAGGACGATGTCCTCGGGGGTGCCAATCTGCTCGATGCGACCGTCTTTCATAATGGCAATGCGGTTGCCGATGCGCATGGCTTCTTCCAAATCGTGCGTAATAAAGACGGTGGTCTTCAGGGTTTCCTGAGACAGGCGCAGAAACTCGTTCTGCAGGTCGCGGCGGATAAGCGGATCGAGCGCGCTAAAAGGCTCGTCCATAAGAAGGATTTCGGGATCAGCCGCCATGGCTCGTGCCAGACCCACACGCTGCTGCATTCCTCCCGAAAGTTCATCAGGATAGCGTTGTCCCCATCCTGACAGCCCAACGCGGGAAAGAGCGTCTTCTGCTGCGGCCGCCGACGTTGCCATGTCTTTTCCTTGTATTTCCAAGGGAAAGGATACGTTCTGCGCGATCGATTTGTGTGGCCAGAGAGCAACGTGCTGGAACACCATACCGATTTTGCGGGCACGTAGTCCCCGGAGCGCCCTATCTGTAAGGGACATTACGTCCTGCCCGGATACGATGACTTGCCCAGCGGTTGGTTCAATCAGCCGGTTGATGTGACGGACAATTGTGGACTTCCCCGAACCGGATAGTCCCATTATGCAGAAAATCTCTTGTTCCTGAACCGTAAAGCTCGCGTCAGCGACTCCGATCACGCAGCCGAGCCTTTCGAACGCTTCCTGCTTGCAGACGTTTGCCGCCTGCGCAGCCTTCAGAGCCTCGGAGGGGCGCCTGCCAAAAATCTTCCAAAGGTTTCGGCACTCAATGATTTTCCTGCCCGGTGCGTGCGCGACCAAAAAATTTCCCCCGGCTCATGGCTAGATACCAACGCTCGCACAGCATTCGCCGTTTTTAAACGAAAAAAAAGTAGCACTGCGCGTAACCAGGTGTTACGCTGCCTGATTGATCGGCGTTCCTCGGAGACAGGACCTGCCTCGCAAGCTGCGATATTTCCCCTCACCAAGAGCGCTGCTCGCCTTTGAGGCTGCGGCGCGAAAAGGCAGTTTAACCGAAGCGGGCAAAGAGTTGAATGTCAGCCGTGTCGCGGTGTCGCGGCAGGTAAGGCAACTTGAACTCCAACTGGGCTTCGATCTCTTCGTGCGCGGGCAAAGCCACGTGGATCTGACGAGGTCCGGGAAGCGACTTTCCCGCGTCATTTCCGGTGCCTTCCGTTCGATCTTCGAAGAAATTGAAGCGCTGATGAACACCAACACCGAGAGCCTCATCAGCATATCTACGACCGCAGGCGTCGCTACCTACTGGCTGATGCCGATTATTGGAAAGTACAAGCGCATAAAGCCCAATGTACATTTTCGTCTACTTACCACCCAAGAAATCATCAACTTGTCGGCATCGGACGTGGATATCGCGATACGTTACGGATCCGGGTCGTGGCCCGGAACGGTAAACACGGAGTTGCAGCCGAATTGGGTAAGTCCGCTTTGCAATAGAGCCTTCCTTGCAACTCACGGGCCGTTCAAGTCCCTGGCGGATCTATGTCGTGTTCCGCTTCTAGAATACGAGGCCGCGGTCGATTCCACCTCGTCTTGGACAGCATATTTCCATCAAGTTGGAATGTTGGAGTCCCCCCCTACGGGAATGAGCACATATGACTCCTTTGTAAATTTCGTGCAGGCGGTGCTGGACGGGCAAGGCGTGGGGCTGCTCGGCCCCCCGCTGATGGAGCAGTTTCTTGCAGGCGGGGTTCTAGTTCCGGCGCTCGAAGCGCCAAGGGTGCAGCAGGGTATGTATTTCTTGTGCCAGCGGCATGGGGCCACTCCTTCTCAATCTGTAAGGGAGTTCAGTGATTGGCTCCTCAAAGAGCTTACGCCCGTCGAAGTCGAAAGCACCCAAAGGACCTCGCCGCAAAGTTAGGAGATGAAAGTTAGTGCGTAATAATAAGTTACGCAGCAGCGCAATTCTTAGCCAGGTCGTTTGGTCCCAGCCGATCCGCAATCACGAGGGCTCATTGGAGCATGTATTACCGTGCGTATGGCACTTCTCACCTAGTCACGTGTCCTAGCACTCCCCGAAACGGTCATCCTCAGCAACACCGTGGTGTTTCCCGCTTCGCCGGCAGGAGCTATCAGAACGGATGGATGACAAACATCGAAACATCCGGCAGTCCTGACGCTTCAACCGTGATCCGCGCCCACCCGGGCTGCGCATCCCTGACCAACTCCGACCGGGCGAACGCTGACCGCCGAGGGTTACATGAGGGCGGCGCAACCTTCTCGAATGCGAGCCATGCCCAAACGCAATTCGGCTTCCGAACTGGCGAAAGAAATACGAAAAAAGCTTGGGGTTCCGAACGCCAATCCGGGTACGATTGAGACCCCGCAGTCGTGGAGAAGATACTGGCAAAGGTCTTCATCGTCGGTCAACGTCTCACCCCTTGGTGTCGATTTTCCGAACAACGCCCGCCAATCGACGAACGCGTAGAAGGTTCCATCGGGCTCGATCGCTTTCAGATCCGGGCAATGCGACAGCTCAGTCATCACAAGATCGCGCCGGGCCCGGTATTCACCCAAGTAGCGCCGTAGAGAGTCTTGCGGTCCCCGCAAGGCCTCGGCAGCGGCCGCTTGCGCAATTGAACATGGGCAAGAGGTGGACTGGCTTAGAACCGCCTTAATCGCCTTCATGAGAGGCGCCGGTCCGCCTGCATAGCCGATGCGCCATCCGGTCATCGCATATGCTTTCGAGACGCCGTTGATTGTAAGGATGCGGCTCTGCAAATCCGGGCGCAGCTGAGCTGGAGTGACGAACGGCTCATCCTGGAAGATAATATGTTCGTACATGTCGTCGACCATGAGCCAGACGTGCGGATGTCGCTCAATCACCTCTAGGATCGGTTCATAATCCGACTTCCGATAGACCGCTCCAGATGGGTTGGAGGGGGAGTTGATGAGCAGCCAGCGGGTATTCGGCGTGATCGCCCGCTCTAGGTCCTCGGCCAGCAGTCTGAAGCCGTCCTTCGCGTACGTCGGCAGGACCACTGCCCTTGCGCCCATCATTTCGACGATGTCGCTGTAGCTCACCCAATAGGGTGCCGGGAGGATAACTTCGTCTCCTGGATTAAGAGTCGCGAAAAAGGCGCTGAACAGCGCCATCTTCGCGCCCGACGTAACGACGATTTGGTCACTTTCGAAGTGGATGCCGTTCTCTCGTGAAAATTTCTCTTGCACCGCAGATTTGACCTCGGGTGTGCCGTCGAGCGCAGTGTAATGTGTATCTCCAGCTCGCATTGCGCGAATGGCGGCTTCGACAATATTCTCCGGCGTGCCAAAATCGGGCTCACCCAAGTGCATCCTGGCGATCTGCCGCCCTTGGCGCTGTAACTCGGCAGTGGCAGCAGTCATTCGCGTAATTGCCGATGGACCTATTTTCGAAAGCGCCGAGGACGGCCGGAAGACCGAGGCCACAGAATTTGTTGCGACGCCCATATTGATCTATGCTCCAGTTATGAGGCTTCTGATAAGTGGTCTCACTACCACAAAACCGGGACGCCCAATGGGCTCGGTGACGACGCATTTTTCAACGCCGCAGACAATCTCTTTAAGTTATCGTCTGTAAATCGATCAAAATATACCTGGTTTTTTCTTCCTATATTATGCTCTGCGCTGAAGCTCCCGCCATATTCGTTTACGACAATGTTATAGACCTGCGATCGTATTCGGCTCTCATAGTCCGGGTCGGACGCATTGGCGCTGTCACGGTCGACCACCAAATTGAAATGAACGCCCCCATCACCAATATGGCCGAACTCGCAAATTCGGACGTCCGGGAAGGCCGCTGGAAGTTCGGTCCTCATTCGTTTTAGGAAGCGCATGACGTCGCCACGCTTGAAGGCGATATCAAGCGCCACTAGTTTGCCAACAGCTTTCACCCCTTCGGAGATCGCATGCCTCAGGGCCCAAAGCTCGTGCGATGGGCCGACGAGAACGTCGTCCAGTAACTCATTATTGCTATCCCAGAGCTCGGACAGGATAGTGTGCAGCTGTTCGCCTATGGGAATCTCACTTTGTTGAGCTTCCCAAACTCGAGAGATCTCGACTAAAATAGCGTACTCGGGGTACTCGCGTCGGGAAAATGGGTTCTTAAGTCGGGGCACGTGTGCCAATGCAGCCGCTATTGCGTTCCCCGACATGCCCTCAAACGCCGAAAGGCTAGGCCCGGCTCTCCTTTCAATTAGATCGAGTAGAGGGAGGACAGCGTCGAGACTTTTCGGCACCAATAGTGCTGTTGCTACTTGCCGAGGCACAGGCTCCAGATTGAGCACACATTCCGCCACGATACCAAAAACACCACAGGTGCCGATAAAAAGCTGTTTCCAGTCGACCCCTACGTTGCTTTTGCGAAGAGCTGACCCGAGCTTCACCACGGAACCGTTCTCATCCGCGAAAACGACCGTGAGGCCAAGGGTGTTTCGCCGAACGTCCCCATAACGGATGAAGCGCGCACCACCCGTGTTAGTTGCGATCATGCCTCCGACAAAGGGGTCAGCGCCAAGATCGATCGGGAAGAAAAGGCCATGCTGCTCCAACCGAACATTTAGCTCGGATAACCGATAGCCCGCGTCCAGATGAACCGACCGGTTCTCGGCATCAATCTCGAAGCGATTGCGGAGACGCTCGAGGCTAACCACTGCTTGGGTCCCGCTTGGATCAGGCGTTGACCCGGCTACAACCCCCGTGTTTGCTGATTGTGGAATGATGGGGATCGAGTTTCGCACGCAAAAGCTAACGGCAGCAGATAGTTCCGATACCGTCGTAGGCCGAAGCACGAATGCTGCTTTTCCCACATCGAACCGGGCGCCGGACTCATAAGGCAAGCAATCGTTCCCGGTAAGAACGCCGTCATTGCCCAATAGCTGCCTTAGCTGCTCAATTTGATCTTCATTTGTCTTGCTCATTCTTGACATCCTTATTGCTAGCCGATGCCTTGTGCCACAAATACACGAGCGTAAATCACACGCCAGAAAGCCTGATGAGGCTGAAGGACTGTTTCCAGAGCGTCTTGCTAAGCGTCAGGTATCTCAAACCGACTTTGAAGGAAGACGTAAACGCCTTAACATCATAGTCAAACATCGCAGGGTGCATGTTTTATATGACCCTGCCGAGATTTGTAGTTATCGCCTCAATAACCAAGAATCGCATTGTAGACTGGATGAGGAGGACGACCCGACTGCATCTTGATGATGTTTTCAGCGATACGTTTGGCCCCGTACTTCACACTTGTCGGTCCGGCAGCATGGGGCGTTACCACTACGGAAGGATGACTCCAGTAGGGGCTGAATGATGGCAAAGGCTCCTCGCGAAAAACGTCCAGGACCGCGCCTGCCAGATGCCCCTCATCTATGAGTTTCAACAGATCATCATCTGCGACCGCCTCGCCACGCCCCATATTGATGAGAAAGGCGCCCTTCGGCATCAGTCTCAGGCGAGCTTCATTCAATAGGTTGGCGGTTTCTGGAGTAGGAGGCAGCACGGAAACAAGGATTTCGCTCCGGCTCAAAAGCTGAGCGAGGCCCTCCTCGCCAACGAAGCAGGATACACCTTCGATATTCTTCTTTGAGCGACTCCACCCGCCAACGTCAAAGTGCATATCCCGGAGCATCTCGACAAGTTTCCCCCCAATTTCGCCGAGACCAAGAACACCGACTTTTCGATCCTCGTTGCCTGGATAGGGATGCCGCTTCCAGACCTTTGATTGCTTCTGTCGCAGATATTGATCGAACCCCCTGTGAAAATGTAATGTCCAATGCAGAGCATAGAGCGACATGTCCAAACTGAGCGCATCGTCGGTGAGACGGACGATGGGAATGTCTTGCGGCACGTGCGGGTCGCGCAGGATATGCGAAACGCCAGCTCCAATGGAGAATATCGCCTTGGCGTTGGGGTATTTCTCAATCTCTCCGATTGGAGGCATCCACGTCATTATGTAGTCGACGTCGGCGCACTCCCCAACATCGGGAAACACACGAAAGTCGATATCCCCGATTAGTCCTTCCATGAAGAATTTCCATTCGAGCGCATTTCCCTGCTCCCAGAGAAATAATACGCAAGGCTTGGCCGACTGTCCGCTCAGACCGCATGTCATTTTATCGCTCATTAGCCTCTACGAGCTCTATGCCAGACGCTTTCAGCGACTCGATCGTCGACTGAATGTGAGAGTTCATTTCGGCAACCGCGATTGTTGATTGCCGCCTCCGAATTGCGTTGTAGATCGCCTCATGCTCTTGATTTGCATTCTCGAGGCGAGACAGAAATCGCTCCACTGAGTTTCGAACCAGCAAAACCCTTTCGTGAAGCTTTGTAAGGATGCCTGTCAGAACCTCATTGCCGGTTGATTTGGCTATTGCCAAATGAAATCTAGAATCAAGAAGGTTGAACGTGCTGCCATCTCGCCTCCCTGCTGCTGCTCTCATCGCCTCAATCATTGCTCTCAATTCGCTGAGCTCTGCATCGGTGATCGATTCAGCGGCCAATGAGGCAGAGAGACACTCCAGGTTCTGGCGAACCCGATAGATGTCGATCATCTCAGAAACTGATATCCGACTGACCACATACGCCCGCCCCTGTCGCACCAAGAGCCCTTCTTCAAGCAGCCTCAACAGAGCCTCGCGAACCGGCGTTCTGGATCCGCCGAAGGACTCTGCCACGGTGGTCTCGTAAAGACGCTCGTCCGATTTCAACGAGGCCGACAAAATATCTTCTTTCAGCCTGGAGTACACGTCGTCACTCAGCCGAGCAGACGTCGGCATGTACAGCCGGCCGGAAGAGCGTTTGCGGGCTGTTGCAGTTGCATCGGACAAAGCGTTCCTACCAATCTTCATAAGGCGACTTCCCGAGGGAATGTCCTTGCGCCTGATACGAGCCTCAAACGATCGAGTGTCCAAGCGAGAAATCCCACTCATAATACATTTCCGCGCTTTTGTGGAGACATCGTCGCCTCAGTCAACGCTTTTAATGTATACCGAATGAAAGCGTTGTCAATCAGGAACTGTGCTTGGACGTGGCCATTTTCGCCCACTGCACGATGGCGAGCTATCCCTGAAAGTGCGCAGATGTTTGAATATCGATTGATCAGGAGCCTCAGCCAAGGGGAAGCGCGAAGCCTCACTTCTCGAATGCCGATCTCTATTGACAGTCGATAATGTACACTGAATTATAGAGACCGCGCTCGTCAGCCTAAGGTGAGACTGTGCAACAGCCTGCCGAGCTCAACGCTCCTAATGCCGGTCCAATCGGTTGCCGATCGCCCGCGTTTCTCTGCTTTCCACGGCGGAGTTGCGGGGCCGTCGCTAACCATCGCCTCCCCGATCACTTTTCAGAATACGGGCATTCTCGATGACAACAACTCCGAGTTCCAACGAAATGAACGGCGCGGAAAGCCTCGTGCATACCTTGCTGCGGTCAAGAGTTGACACGTGCTTCGCCAATCCAGGCACCAGCGAAATGCATTTCGTAGGCGCGCTAGACAAGGTTCCGGGGATGCACTGCGTTCTGGGTCTCCAAGAAAATATCGTTACCGGGATGGCAGATGGATATTATCGCATCGCGCGCAGGCCAGCGTGTACTTTGCTCCATTGTGGTCCGGGCTTGGCCAATGGCATGGGCAATTTGCACAACGCACGGAGGGCCAGGGCCGGAATTGTAAATATCGTAGGTGATCAGGCTACTTATCATCGTCCCTTTGATGCGCCGCTAACGGCCGACACCGAAGGCATGGCGCGTACTGTTTCTCACTGGGTGCGAACGAGCACTGATGTTACGGAGGTTGGCCGAGATGCGGCGGCCGCGGTTCAAGCCGCGAGCGCATTGTCAGGCCAGATCGCTACATTGATCCTTCCAGCGGATGCATCGTGGAAACGCGGAGGGGCGATAGCGGGGCCGCTTGCGGTCCCCGCCCCACCGCCGATCGATCCTCACGCCGTGGAAAATGCAGCACGCGTCCTGCGTTCCAAAAAGAACGTTCTCATCCTCTTAGCCGATCAAGCGACACTTGCCCCGTCCCAAGCGCTGGCGTGGCGGGTTGCTCGTGCTACAGGTGCGACCTTGCTCGCGAGCTATACAAACGCGCATATGGCGCGCGGCCGCGGAAGGCTGCAACTAGAGCGCGTTTCCTACGGAACCGACGCAGCGATCAAGGAATTAGGCCGTTTTGAACAGATTGTCCTCGTGAACGCAAAAGCGCCAGTTGGCTTCTTTGCCTATCCGGGTAAACCCTCAACGCAGTATGCCTCCAATGCACAAATCCATGTTCTGTCACGCCCTGACCAGGACGCAGTAGCGGCGCTACAGGCACTCGTCGATGAGTTGCAGGCACCGGGAGCTCCGATCCCCGATCCCGGTCCACGGCCGAACGCCGTAAGCGGTGCGCCGACGCAGGAAGGTTTGGCGCTTACCCTGGCCGCCCTAATGCCGGAAGACTCAATCGTATCTAACGAGAGCATCTCGTTCGGCCGAGACCTCTACAAGTTCACCCATGCCGCTCCCGCCCACGATTGGTTGAATTTGAGTGGCGGCGCGATCGGCGACGGATTGCCGGTTGCCACCGGAGCAGCCGTTGCCGCAAAGGGGCGTAGACGAGTCATTAGCCTCCAGGCCGACGGGTCCGCAATGTACTCGCTACAGTCCCTATGGACACAGGCTCGCGAGCGTTTGCCTTGTACAACAATTCTTCTCAACAATAAGAAGTACAACATCCTTATAGGCGAATACAAGAATGTTGGCGCGGTTCCTGGCCCGACCGCAATGGGCATGCTGGACCTGTCAAATCCCGATCTTAACTGGGTAAAACTTGCCAACGGGTTGGGGGTTGAAGCCGCGCACGCAAGTTCTCTGGAACAATGTGCGGACCTCCTAAAGCAAAGCTTTAAACGACAGTCGCCCTTCCTAATAGATCTCTCTATCTAGCGGGCCTCCTGAGATAAACCATTAAAGTCGGCGCTGCCATTCGGAGATGGACCCTCAAGCCTGTCTCTTTGGATCTAAAAAGGTAGTGACCTGCCACGGGTAATTTCCTCCATCTGAGATTAGAGTCCGGCCTCGATTGAAGGACGGACGGACTGATGAAGAGAAAGCGGTTTACGGAAGAGCAGATCATCGCGGTTCTGCGTGAGCACGAAGCGGGGGCAAAGGCGGGCGACCTGGCGCGCAAGCATGGGATCTCCGAGGCGACGCTGTATAACTGGAAGGCGAAGTATGGCGGGATGGACGTCTGCGATGCCAAACGGCTGAAGGCCCTGGAAGACGAGAACGCGAAGCTGAAGAAGCTGCTCGCCGACCAGATGCTGGAAGCGTCGGCGCTGCGCGAGCTTCTTTCAAAAAAATGGTAGGGCCCGCCGCCAAGCGCGAAGCCGTCGCGCATCTGCAGGCCACGATGGCCCTGTCGGAGCGGCGGGCCTGTTCCTTTGTGGGCGCCGATCGCAAGATGATCCGGTATCGTTCTTGTCGCCCACCTGAGGCGGCACTGCGCGGCCGGCTACGCGACCTGGCCAACGAGCGCCGGCGCTTCGGCTATCGGCGGCTGTTCATTCTGCTCAGGCGCGAAGGCGAGGCATCGGGTATCAACCGCATCTACCGGCTATACCGCGAAGAAGGACTGGCCGTGCGCAAGCGACGCTCCAGGCGCCGAGCGGTAGGGACGCGGGCACCGATCCTGGTCCAGGCGAAGCCGAACGCGCGCTGGTCGCTGGATTTTGTCCATGACCAGTTCGCCTGCGGCCGGCGCTTCCGCGTGCTCAACATCGTCGACGACGTGACGCGCGAATGCCTGGCGGCGATCCCGGACACCTCGATCTCCGGCCGCCGGGTGGCGCGTGAACTGACGGAACTGATCGCCCGGCGCGGCAAGCCGGGCATGATCGTCTCTGACCACGGCACCGAGTTCACCTCGAACGCGATCCTCGCCTGGTCGAAGGATCATCAGGTGGAATGGCACTTCATCGCGCCGGGCAAGCCGATGCAGAACGGCTTCTGCGAAAGCTTCAACGGGCGGATGCGGGACGAGTTGCTGAACGAAACCCTGTTCTTCGGCCTCGACCATGCCCGAACAACCATCGCCGAATGGGCAGACGACTACAACCGATCGCGCCCACATTCGGCGCTCGGATACATCACGCCTGCGGCCTATGCCGCCAATCTCACCGCAACGGACGATCGGCTGCGCAACCCCGACCAGCTCCGCCGATCACCCGTTGCTCAACCCGCGCCATACGGCGTAAAACCCGCCGAGGCTCTAACTGCAGCCGGATGAAAATTCAGTGGCAGGTCAATTCGGCGATGGTTGTTCGGGCATGGTCGAGGCCGAAGAACAGGGTTTCGTTCAGCAACTCGTCCCGCATCCGCCCGTTGAAGCTTTCGCAGAAGCCGTTCTGCATCGGCTTGCCCGGCGCGATGAAGTGCCATTCCACCTGATGATCCTTCGACCAGGCGAGGATCGCGTTCGAGGTGAACTCGGTGCCGTGGTCAGAGACGATCATGCCCGGCTTGCCGCGCCGGGCGATCAGTTCCGTCAGTTCACGCGCCACCCGGCGGCCGGAGATCGAGGTGTCCGGGATCGCCGCCAGGCATTCGCGCGTCACGTCGTCGACGATGTTGAGCACGCGGAAGCGCCGGCCGCAGGCGAACTGGTCATGGACAAAATCCAGCGACCAGCGCGCGTTCGGCTTCGCCTGGACCAGGATCGGTGCCCGCGTCCCTACCGCTCGGCGCCTGGAGCGTCGCTTGCGCACGGCCAGTCCTTCTTCGCGGTATAGCCGGTAGATGCGGTTGATACCCGATGCCTCGCCTTCGCGCCTGAGCAGAATGAACAGCCGCCGATAGCCGAAGCGCCGGCGCTCGTTGGCCAGGTCGCGTAGCCGGCCGCGCAGTGCCGCCTCAGGTGGGCGACAAGAACGATACCGGATCATCTTGCGATCGGCGCCCACAAAGGAACAGGCCCGCCGCTCCGACAGGGCCATCGTGGCCTGCAGATGCGCGACGGCTTCGCGCTTGGCGGCGGGCCCTACCATTTTTTTGAAAGAAGCTCGCGCAGCGCCGACGCTTCCAGCATCTGGTCGGCGAGCAGCTTCTTCAGCTTCGCGTTCTCGTCTTCCAGGGCCTTCAGCCGTTTGGCATCGCAGACGTCCATCCCGCCATACTTCGCCTTCCAGTTATACAGCGTCGCCTCGGAGATCCCATGCTTGCGCGCCAGGTCGCCCGCCTTTGCCCCCGCTTCGTGCTCACGCAGAACCGCGATGATCTGCTCTTCCGTAAACCGCTTTCTCTTCATCAGTCCGTCCGTCCTTCAATCGAGGCCGGACTCTAATCTCAGATGGAGGAAATTACCCGTGGCAGGTCAGTAGAACTAACTATCGCTCGCATGGAAACCAAAATCAGATGAGCACCTCGAATTACCGGCATTTCAGAGACCGGTAAGGCACAATGAGATTCCGAACGGCCTGATGTGCGCGGTGGCTTTAGGGTTCGCTCAGCCGCATAGC
Organism: Mesorhizobium sp. 113-3-3; assembly: GCF_016756495.1. NCBI lineage: Bacteria > Pseudomonadati > Pseudomonadota > Alphaproteobacteria > Hyphomicrobiales > Phyllobacteriaceae > Mesorhizobium > Mesorhizobium sp. 113-3-3. The sequence goes on along the minus strand of NZ_AP023244.1, from coordinate 4,526 downwards.
GCTAGCCAACGTCCCAGACTTCGCCTGCCCTCGCATGCACTGCTCTGCGCAAATCACCAGCAGAGTGAATCAGCCCAGGCCGCCAAAGACCATGTTTTGTCGAGATGCAATTGATCAAAGACGACTTTGAACGCGCTCGGAACTTGGCGTATGGCCGTATTTTTCTTTGTAAACGCGAGAGAAGTGACTCGAACTGACGAACCCGCTCGCCATGGCGACTTCCATGATAGATAGATTAGTCTGTCGTAGCAGTTCGCGCGCCGTGTGCAATCTGATTTGAATATAGTGCTCACCGACCGAGTGGCGGAGGTAGCGGTGAAACAGGCGATCCAAGTGACGAACTGAAACTTGAGCAATCTTAGACAATTCCTTGCGAGAAAGCGGCCTTTCTGTGTTCTGTTCCATTCGACTAACTGCGCGCAACAAAGGTGCACTTGTTATTCCGAGGCGCTCCCGCAGTTCCATGCGCTGTGGACCTTCGCCTTCCCTGATCTGGGTCTGCAAGAACCAATCGCTGACTGCGATGGCCAACTCGGGACCGTTTTGTTGTGCAATGAGAGCATGCATCATATCGAGCGATGCACTGCCGCCGCTAGATGTTAGTCGATCGCGATCAATCTCGAAGAGAGACCTTCGCAGGTCCAGATCTGGATAATCTTCCGCAAAGGCAGGCGCATGCTCCCAGTGCAGTGTAAAGCGGTAGCCAAAGAGTAGTCCAGCTCGCGCAAGAATGTATGCCCCTCCAGACAATCCTCCAATTTTAGTGTTCTGCCGTGCGAGCCACTTCAACCACTTAAAAGTGGGTTCATGCTTGAATAAGGCAGGATTTCCGCCCGCACAAACGAACAAATAGTCAAAATGCCGGTCCGTACCCGCGCTATAATCCGGCGCAAACCTGAGATTATTAGAGGCCTCAACCGTGTGCCCATCGATGGAAATAAGGCTCCACCTGTATAGCTGCTTCCCGGAAAGCACATTGGCAGCCCTCAACGATTCGATAACCGACGCAAACGAGAGCATCGGGAAGCCAGGGATCAGAACAAATCCTACATGGACCGTCATGGGTCTTTGCCAGCCAGGAAATGTATACAGAGTGTGCGAGGCTTGTCCATATGAGTCCGCGTTGGGTTCAGCCCGATCCGACAACCTTTAACGCGTCTGGCCAGCTATACCAAGCAATTTACATTGCAACTGGTTCGTTTCGGAAGTCTGTCAAGGCAAGAGTGTCCGGGGTGATCAAGGTGGTTCTCGACAAAAATGCATACCGGCGCCAATTCTGCTGGACGCTGTCAGGCAATTGAAGGTCGCTCGAAGGATTGCCGGCACGCTCCAATCAGCGAACAAGATGGGGAAGTTTTACCGCAACTGCCTAGCAGTCGGACCGCCCCTATATGCGCTACTCTGCCTTTTCGTTGCTCGTCCAAAGTTTGAGAGGCCACAAAGGCTGGACGCCCGCATGGCGCGACCCCGCGCCAAAAGCCGAGTATGACGTCATTATCATTGGCGGGGGCGGCCATGGCCTGGCAACTGCTCACTATCTTGCCAGCCGGCACGGCATCTCCAACGTCGCTGTACTCGAGAAAGGGTATCTCGGCTCAGGCAACGCCGGGCGTAACACCACAATCATTCGTTCGAACTACCTGCTTCCAGGCAACACGCCGTTCTACGAGCTCTCGATGAAGCTATGGGAAGGGCTCGAGCGGGATCTCAACTATAACACCATGGTCAGCCAACGAGGCGTTCTGAACCTGTGCCATACAGACGCGCAGCGTGATGCCTATGCTCGCCGCGGTAACGCGATGCGGCTCGCTGGCGTGGACGCAGAATTGCTCGACCGGTCTCAGGTAAGGTCGATGTTGCCCTTCTTGGAATTCGACAATGCGCGCTTTCCGGTCCAGGGCGGGCTTCTCCAGCGCCGAGGCGGCACGGCCAGACACGATGCGGTTGTTTGGGGGTTCGCCCGAGCTGCTGACGGTCGCGGCGTCGACCTAATCCAAAGCTGCGAAGTCACTGGTATTGCCGTTCAGGCGGGCCGCGCCGTCGGCGTCGAGACCTCGCGAGGCCCGATCCGGGCAAAGAAGATCGCAATGGCTGTCGCTGGCAATTCCTCTCAGGTCGCAGCAATGGCTGGGCTGCGTTTGCCTATAGAGAGCCATGTTCTGCAGGCTTTCGTCTCGGAGGGCTTGAAGCCACTCATTGACTGTGTCGTGACCTTCGGCGCGGGACATTTCTACATCAGCCAGTCGGACAAGGGTGGGCTTGTCTTCGGTGGCAATATCGACGGCTATAATTCCTACGCGCAGCGCGGCAACTTGCCCGTGGTCGAGGACGTAATGGAATCGGCCATGGCCGTGTGGCCCGGGCTCGGCCGCCTGCGCATGTTGCGCCACTGGGGCGGCATCATGGACATGTCCATGGACGGATCGCCGATCATCGATCTAACGCCGGTTGAGGGGCTCTATCTGAATTTGGGCTGGTGTTATGGAGGGTTCAAGGCGACACCGGCCTCTGGCTTCTGTTTTGCGCACTTGATTGCCACGGGGCAACTTCATCCCGTCGCTGCAGCCTATCGCCTAAATCGCTTCGCCACTGGGCGCTTGATCGACGAAAGAGGGAATGGCGCCCAGCCTAACCTTCACTGAGAAGATGATGGCATGCGGCCTACCGATGCCGTGGCCTAGCCCTACAACAGATTGCCCACGAGGGTCTGACCATGCTCATCACATGTCCACACTGCGGCGTACGGGACGCTCAAGAATTCAACTATCTCGGAGCGGCAGATCCAAAACGTCCGGAGGGCATGGCCGCGCCCGAGGCTCAGGTGTTTGAGTACGTTTATCTTCGCGACAATCCGCGCGGCGAACACAATGAGCTTTGGTATCATGCCGCAGGTTGCAGGGCTTGGCTCATTGTAACCCGAGATACGCTTACTCACTCTATCTCGTCCGTCAGAACGGCAAAGTCTACTCAGGGACCGACGGCATGAGTCCAGTTTCGTACCGTCTCGCTTCCGGCGGTCTGCTCGATCGCAGCCGCGGCGTCAATTTCAGCTTCGATGGCAAGACCTATCAGGGATATGCGGGTGACACGCTGGCCTCGGCTCTGCTTGCCAGTGGCGTGCGCCTCGTCGGCCGCTCCTTCAAATATCACCGCCCGCGGGGCATCCTATCTGCCGGTCCCGAGGAGCCGAACGCACTGGTGGAACTGCGATCGGGGGCGCGCAAGGAACCGAACACCCGGGCGACGGTCGCCGAGCTCTTCGACGGGCTCGAAGCGATGAGCCAGAACCGCTGGCCTTCGCTCGCCTTGGACCTGATGTCGATCAATCGGCTGGTCTCGCCCGCGCTGGTTGCCGGCTTCTACTACAAGACGTTCATGTGGCCTGCCGCTTTCTGGGAGAAGCTTTACGAGCCTGTGATCCGCCGCGCCGCCGGTCTCGGTCGCGCCGCCGGAGCCGAGGATCCCGACCACTACGAGAAGGCCTTCGCCTTCTGCGACGTGCTGGTAGTCGGTGGCGGGCCGGCGGGGCTGTCAGCCGCTCTCGCGGCGGGCCGCAGCGGTGCGCGCGTTATTCTCTGCGATGAGGATTTTCGGCTGGGCGGGCGGCTGCTGGCTGAGAAGCGCGAGATCGGCGGAAAGCCTGCGTCGGAATGGCTCGCCGCTACGCTAGCGGAGCTCGAAAGCCTGCCCGAAGTGCGCATCATGCCACGCACCAGCATCTTCGGCCTCTACGACCACGGCGTCTACGGAGCGGTCGAGCGCGTTGCGGACCATCTGCCGGCGCCGCCTGCCCATCAACCTCGTCAGCGCGGTTGGCGCATCTATACTAAGCGGGCGATCCTCGCTGCAGGCGCGCTGGAGCGGCCGATCGCCTTCCCCGGCAACGATCTGCCGGGTGTCATGCTAGCGGGAGCAGTACGCGTCTACGTCAATCGGTATGCCGTACTGCCTGGACGTGAAGCTGTATTATTCACCGCGGGCGACGACGGCTGGACGACAGCGCGCGACATCTCAACCGCCGGGGGGCGCGTCGTTGCTATCGTTGATGCTCGATTGGGATCCAGCCCCTACTGCAAAGCACTCGCAGACCAGATTGGCGCACGCTATTTCGTCGGAAGCGTGATCGAGGGTGCACGCGGTGGTCGGCAACTTCGGGATGTCAAAGTTCGAGATGCGTCAGGGGCAACCACTACACTGGCCTGCGATCTGCTCGCCGTCTCGAACGGTTGGAACCCAACACTGCATCTGACGTCCCACCAGAATTGCAAGCCGCAATGGGACGCGGCGCTGCAATGCTTCGTACCAGGTAATCTACCCGAAGGCATGTCGGTTGCTGGTAGTGCTGCCGGGCGCTTTACGCTGACTCAAGCATTGGAGGACGGCGCTGCATGCGGATGCGAAGCTGCCAAAAGCGTCGGCCTGAACCCTTCAGAGGGGGGGCCGCCCTTTCAATCAACCGATCCAGAGGCGGTTGGCGTAACCCCCGTATGGCGCGTTGCCGGGGCCAAGGGCAAGGCCTTCATTGA